>PLUC01000043.1 GCA_003165415.1 Holophagaceae bacterium | reverse complement strand
GACGGAATGTCCAAACTGCAGAGCATCCGTTGCGGAGCTTGCTCCGCTACGGATGCTTATGCCCAGCAGGGACGCAAAATCAAGACGTGATCCAACGGTATTAGGGGTCCTCAGCCATTATGAAATACAATCAAGATATCGAGGTACCCAAGTGAACTCACCTTTCTCTTCCATTGATACGGCCATCGAGGCCATCCAGCAAGGGCGCATGATCGTCGTGGTGGATGACGAGAACCGGGAGAACGAAGGGGATCTCACCATGGCGGCCCAGCACGTCACCCCGGAGGCCATCGCCTTCATGGCCACCCACGGACGGGGACTCATCTGCGCCGCCCTGGAAGGCAGCCTCCTGGACCACCTGCACATCCCGCAGATGGTCCAGGACAACACCAGCCCCTTCGAGACGGCCTTCTGCGTCAGCGTGGAAGCCCGGGAGGGAACCTCCACTGGCATTTCCGCCCACGACCGCGCCCGCACCATCCGGGCCCTGGTGGCCCCCGACGCCAAGCCTGGGGATTTCGTCAAGCCGGGCCACGTGTTCCCCCTGCGGGCCAAGGCGGGGGGGGTCCTGGCCCGCACCGGCCAGACCGAGGCGTCGGTGGACCTGGCCCGGCTCGCGGGATTGCACCCCTCGGGCGTCATCTGCGAAATCATGAAGGACGACGGCACCATGGCCCGGGTGCCCGACCTGGCCGGGTTCTGCGCCCAGCACGGCCTGCCCATGGTGACCGTGGAATCCCTGGTGGCCCACCGGCTGCGCAAGGATCCCATCATCCGCCGCCTGGACAGTTCCTTCCGGGACACCGCCTGGGGCCACCTCCAGGTGCACCGGTTCGAGAGCCTGCTGGACGGCGCCGCCCACTTCGCCTTCGTCCTGGGCGACCTCACCGCCGCCGGCCCCGCCCCCCTGGTGCGGGTCCACCAGGAGACCCTGCCCGAGGACCTGGACGGCTTCGGCCAGGTGACCCCCACCTTGTTCCACGGCGCCATGGACGCCATCGCCCGGGAGGGCCGGGGCGTGCTGGTCTATCTGAGGCGGCCCCGGACCGCCCCGGTGGAACCCGTCCCGGGTTCCCTCAGCGACCGGGAAGTGGGCGTAGGGGCTCATATCCTGGTTTCCCTCGGCGTCAAAGAAATGCGGCTCCTCAGCCGCCAGGAAAAGAAGTACATTGGTCTCGGCGGCTTCGGCCTGGATATTGTCGGTCAGATTCATTTGGATGCGCTTTGATTAACAGCAAGTCAATCAGCACCTGCCCTCTGTTCAGGAACCTGGACCTGGTGGAGCGTGCCCAGATTTTGACCATCGGCGAGCCCCGCAGCTACGAGGCGGAGCAGGTTATCTTCCGGGAAGGCGAGCCGGGTGATGGCCTTTTCATCCTCGTTTCCGGCTCCGTGCGCATTTCCAAGCGCTCGGCCACGGGCGAGGAAGCCCTGGCCATTCTGGAACCCAATGCCTTTTTCGGGGAAATGGCCCTGATCGACTTCCTGCCCCGGGCGGCCGACGCCATCGCCAATGCGACGACGGATGTATTTTTCATCCCGTTATCGGCCCTGCGCACGCTGCTGGAAGAACAGCCCCAGCTCGCCATGAAAGTCCTTTATGCGCTCTGCGAAGTACTCACCCAGAGGCTCCGGGAGACCAACGACCGCTTCATGAGCGTTTTCACCATCGCTCAGTGGGGCGCCGGGGTGCAGGGCGACCTCATCCCCCTTCCCTAACGCCCCCCATGGGGGCATTTCCCGAGGAAACCCATGTCAGATCTAGTCGCGCACATCACCGACGCCGATTTCCAGAGCACCGTGGCCGAAGGCATCACCCTGGTGGACTTCTGGGCCCCGTGGTGCGGGCCCTGCCGCATGATCGCCCCGATTCTCGACGAGCTCGCCGGGGAGCTCAAGGACAAGGCAAAGATCGTCAAGATCAACGTGGACGAGAACCCCACGGTGGCCGGCCAGTTCGGGGTCATGTCCATCCCCACCCTGCTGCTGTTCAAGAACGGCAAGAAGATCGATCAGAAGGTCGGGGGCCAGGCCAAGCCGCAATTGAAGGCATTCATCGAGCAGGCGTTATAGCTTCTTTTTCACCAAAAGATTGCCCACGGAACCCAGCAGTTCCGCCAGGGGCTGCAGGTCCGTGGTGTCCAGGGTGAGCGCGCCGTCCTGCAGGGGATCGAAATGTTCGGCGTCCTCCCGCCACCGCCACCACTTCAGGGAGACGACGCCCCCCGCCGAGCGGCACACCCACAGCTCGAAATCCTCCCGACAGAGTTTCCCCAGAATGGCGGCGGCATGGGGATCTTCCGCTTCCCGGTGCAGCGGGACCACGTTGGAAGGGGTATACATCTGCAACCTCAAAGGTTAGTGGCCGTCCAAAAATGACCTGAGCAATTCTGATGATTCAGCCACGACCCCCTGTCGACCCATGGATCGCCAGGGGTATAAGGAACTTATGCCGGGGCCGAAGGGCTGCGTTCAGGTTGCTTCTAGACCACGGCTTAAGTCTACCCGGAAAGCAGGAAGGCGCAGACCCCGCGGGGGACCTTTTTGATCTTGGCCCCTTGCCAAGGGACAGTAGTCAACAATAATTTATGAACAATGAAGCCTCTGAGGTTGCGCAACTCCCTTTGGTTCACGGCCCTCGTCCTGGCGGTCGCACTGGCGGCGTCATGGCTGGGAAACTTTGCCCATGGGCGGAGATTGGAAGCCTCGTTCCGCGGCCAGGGCTTCGCCCGGGCCGCGGGCTGCGCTGAGACCATCACCAGGGAGATGGCGGGGATGGAGCAGGTGGCCCACGACCTTACGGCCGCCCTGAATAGCGGAAACCTGGGTCCCGACCAGGTCCCGGCGGCCCTGGCCAAGGCGCTGGAAGGGTCCCCATCGACCGTCCTCCGGCTGGGGGTCCTGTTCCGGCCCGGCACCGCGGGCCCGGGCCGGCACCTGTTCGGCCCCTACGCCGAAAGGCAGGGCAAGGGCGTCCACGCCTACTTCTACGAGGACACGGCCGACTACAGCGTCAAGGACTGGTTTCGGAATGAGCCGTGGCAGGCCGGGTGGGGCGAGCCCAATTTCTCCCATCGGGGCGGTTGGCTGACGGTGGACTTCACCGAGCCGTTCCAGTTCCCCGCAGCCGACCGCCCCTCCGGGCTGGTACGGCTGCAGGTTTCCCTGAAAAGCGTCCAGGAGATCGTCGACCACCTGGACCTGGGCACCACCGGCTTCGCCTGCCTGCTGTCGGCCAAGGGGACCTACATGGCGCATCCGATGGAGGATCTGGTCCTTTCGCAAAAGTCCATTCTGGACCGGGCGGACACCCCGGGGGAAAAGCGGCTGGCCGACATGGTCACCCGCAGGTCGGGGGGATTCACCGAGAGTTCCAGCAGCTTCACGGGCCAGCCGACCTGGGTCTTCCTCCAGCGCATTCCTTCCCTGGGATGGTCCGTCGGGCTGGTCTATGACCAGGGCGCCGAGCACCAGATGCATCCCGAAGACCGGAGGGCGCTGGGCATCGAATAGGTGGACGGCGACAGCGTCATCCAGTTCTATCCGTTCAAGGTGGTGGTGCGGGAGGAGGTGAGCGCGGATCACTATCCCTTCGACCGCACGCGGGTCCGGCTGCGGATCTGGCCCAAGCAGTTCATGGACCCGGTGGTCCTGGTGCCGGATCTCCATGCCTACAAGACCGGGATACCCGAGACCCTCCCCGGAGTGGACGGGGAAATCGAGCTTCCGGGGTGGCGGGTGGAAGCCACGGAGTTCGCCTACTCCCGGGAAAGCTACAACACACCCGGTTCGGCCTGAGCAGCTTCCACGGCACGACCGAGACTCCGGAGCTGATCTACAACGTCACCCTGAAACGGATCTTCGGCAGCCCCTTCATCGCCGCCTTCCTGCCCATCGCGGCGGTGGCCGGCCTGCTGTTCACCCTGCTGCTCACCGTCAGCCAGCTGGGCGACACGGTGAAAGCCACCGGATACAGCTACCTCAATTTCCTGCGCACCACCATCGCCCTGTTCTTCTCCCTGGTGGTGGCCAAGCTGGCCTTCTGGCCCGTGCTCCTGGGCTGCTTCTACATCAATTCTCTGTTCTTCCTCTGGTGACCTCGTCCTTGCGGTTCAGCACCAGCCGGATCTGGTTGCCCTTGGCGTTGTGGCTGACTTCGTCCATGACCAGCTGGATCATGGCCAGGCCGCGGCCGCACTGCTTGCCCAGGGAAGCCTCGGTGAACCTGGAGACCGTGCTGGTGTCGAAGCCGGGGCCGCCGTCGGTGATGGTGGCCTCGAACCGCGCCGGGGTCACGTGCATCTCCACGTCGATGAGGCGCTCGGCATAGCGCGGATCCGCCAGCCGCGCCTGCAGGGTGGCGGCGAAGGCGTCCTGCTCGGCGAACAGGTCGCCCTTCAGGCTGGAATCCAGCTCCAGGCAGCCGTGCTCCAGGGCGTTCACCAGGGCCTCGTGGAAGGCCATGCCGATGACGTCGACATTGGTGGGCCTGGCCAGCCCCATGGGCACCAGGCGGTCGGTCATGTGCCCGACCATGCTGGGAATGTCCAGTTCGTCGGCCCGGAACAGGAAGTGCCGGCGCTCCTCCATGAGCCCCCGCAGGCCCACCGCGGTCCGGCTCAGTTCCCGGTGCAGTTCCACCAGGTGGAACACGCTGTTCACCAGTTCCCGGATGGTGAGGGGCTTCTGGAACAGGTTCGAGGCGCCCATGCGCATGGCCCGGATGGCGAAATCCAGGGTGGCCTGGCCGGTCATGAGGATCACCGGCAGGCCGGGCTTGGTGGACTTGACCCGGTTGATGACGTCGAACCCGTCCATCCCGTCCATGTTGATGTCGGTGATCACCAGGTCGAACTGGGGCGAATCCGGATCCTCCAGCAGGCGCAGGGCCCGGCGCCCCTCGGCGAAGGGGTGGACCTTCATTCCGAAATGGGCCAGGGCCTCTCCCACCATGCCCAGCACGTCGGTATCGTCATCGATGAGGAGAATGTGAGGTGGCAGGTTCGGCATGCAGCAATCCGGGTGTTGCTTAACTTTACCGGGGCGCGGGTATGATTTTCGAAACAAATTGCCAAGTTTTTTCCAAAGCTCCGGCCAGGCCTTCGGGCAACGGGACCGGGCGGCCTTCCGCGGCGGGCCGCAAGGGAGCGCCGGCCAGGGCCGCGGCCACATCCGCGGCCAGGGTTTCCGCGGTCGCCACCTTCACCAGCCGGGCCTCCAGCAAGGGCGCCACCAGGTCCTGGAAGTTTTCGAACCCCGGCCCGAGCAGGGTCGGCACCCCCCAGCGCACCGGCTCCAGGGGGTTGTGCCCGCCCCGCCAGGCCCAGCCCCCGCCCACCAGGGCCAGGGTGCCTTCCCTGTACGCGCCGGCCAGTTCCCCCAGGGTGTCCAGCAGCAGGATGTCGGTGGCGGTCCAGGGCTCCGGCCCCGCCGGCCAGGACCCGGAGCCCCGCCGGAAGCGCAGCCCCTTGGCCAGCAGCAGGTCTGCCGCCGCCTGGAAGCGGCGGGGCTGGCGCGGGGCCAGCACCAGGCGCAGGCCCGGGCGGGCCGCCCGGGCCTGGCTCCAGGCGGCCAGCACCAGCTCTTCTTCAGGTTCCACCGTGTTTCCGGCCACCAGGACCGGGTCCCCGGCCCAGGCCTCGCGCAGGGGCGCCCAGCCGGTGTGCAGGGGCCCGGGCGGCGCCAGGTCGGCCTTCAGGTTGCCGCCCAGGACCACCACGGGCGCCCCCAGTTGGCGAAAATGCCGCACCGAGGCTTCGTCCCGGGCCGCCACCAGGCTCAGGCGGGAGGCCGCCCGCGCCATCCAGGCCCGGCCCCGGGCCAGGCTCCGTTCCGTGAGCCGGCCGTTGACGATGCAGGCGGGAATGCCGCGGGCCGCGAGGGAGCGCAGCAGGTTGGGCCAGATCTCCGTTTCCAGGCCGATGAAGGCCCCCGGCGGCTGGCGCAGGAAGGGTTCCAGCCCGCACGGATCGTCCAGGGGGAAGGCGCCGCCGGTGATCTGCCCGGTCCCGCGGTCCCAGCCGGGCAGGCGCTGCTCCAGCAGCTTCAGGCCGGCGGCCGTGCCGGTGGTCACGTGGACCCGGTGGCCCGCCTCCCGCAGGCGGCCCAGGATGCCTTCGGCCAGCATCAGCTCGCCCACGCTCACCGCCTGGACCCAGATCCAGCCTGGCCTCCGCTCCGGCACCGAAGCGCCCAGGCGCAGCCGCCAGCTGTCCGGAAGGCCCCGGACCAGCGCCCGGGCGCAATAGCCAGCCGTGGTGACGGCCGCCAGATAGCTGGTGTCCACAAAGTCCATGGACCTAGCCTCCCATGAACGCCGCGGGAAGGCATCATGGAAGGTGGGCGCGTCCGCCCGTCGGAAGGATCTGGATGCTAGAAGTGCTCATGGTCACCGGCCCGCTGGGATCGGGCAAGACCACCGTGGTGAACCAGCTGCTCAAGGCCGAACTGGCCCAGGGGCGCAGGGTGGCGGTGCTCATCAACGAGTTCGGCGCCGTGAGCGTGGACGGCCTGCTGGTGGCCTCCGGCCGCCCCGAGCTGGCGGACATCGCCAACCTGGTGGGCGGCTGCGTCTGCTGCAGCCTGCGCGGCGAGGTGGTGGCGACCCTGGCCGGGTGGTGCGGCCAGCCCGCCGGCACCCGGCCCCAGCGGGTGGTCCTGGAAACCACCGGCCTGGCCGACCCCACCGACCTGGTGGACCTGGAGCGGGAGCCGCTCCTGGCCGGCCGGATGCGTCTGGCCGGGTGCCTCACCGTGGTCTCGGCCCTGACCCCCCTGGACCACCTTCGGCGGCCGCTGCTGCGGCGGCAGGCCGGCCTGGCCAGCCTGGTCTACGTGAGCAAGGCCGACCTGGACCCCAGCCTGGCCATGGCCTGGGAGAGCCAGCTCCGCGCCGCCTTCCAGGGCCACGCCATCCAGCCCGCGCGCATGGGGGTGCCGGCGCAGCCGGTGGATCCCTGGGCCGGGGTGGTGCCCCGGGCCGTGCCGGACCCGGCGGACACCTCCGGCCCCTCCTTCGCCGAAGCCCGGGCCCTGACCCTGGGCTGGGACCACCCCCTGGATGCCGAAGCCCTGGAGGCCCTGTTCCTGCGCCCCCCGGCCCAGGGGGAGCTGCTGCGGGCCAAGGGCATCTGCAGCCTCAAGGACTGGCCCGCGCGCAACGACGGCAGCGACCGCTGGGCCTTCCAGTGGGCGGACGGCCGGCTGGAGGTGTCCCCGCTGCCGGCGGGACCCGGGGGGGAGCTGGCGGACCGGGTGGCGGTGGTCATCGGGATCGGGCTGGATTGGGCCGGGTGGAAGGCGGAGCTGCGTGGGCTGGAGCGGCCGCCGGCGGGGGCGCGGCGGAAGGTGGCGCTCAGGACATTGGGCGGTGGGGATATCCCTATTTGATGAAGCGCACTTGGCTGGAGATCTCCCGGACGATGGGGCCCTTCTTCTCCTTGAACAGGGCCTTGTTGGTCTCGAACAGATTGTTGCCCTTGGTGTCGATGGAGATGCTTGGCGGATTCCCAGAACCGGGCGAGCCCTCCTCTTGTTGATGCA
Source organism: Holophagaceae bacterium (assembly GCA_003165415.1). GTDB lineage: Bacteria > Acidobacteriota > Holophagae > Holophagales > Holophagaceae > Mesoterricola. The sequence goes on along the minus strand of PLUC01000043.1, from coordinate 22,339 downwards.
CCGTTCCATGCTCGAATCTTACGCTCCAGCGGGCGGATCCGGGACAAGGCCGGGGGCGCGCGGGGCGGAACCTTGCTAGACTTGCGGCATTCCCGCGCCTCCCAGGTCGCAATCCCGATGCCCAAGCTTTTCCCCGATCTCATGAGAGCCCTGGCGCTGCTGGCCGCTGCGCTGGTCTGCGCCGGCCTTGGCAACAGGCTGGCCCGGGCCGACCGGAAACTGGACTGGACCGGGTGGGCGCCGCCGGCGGGACTCCTGCCCGCCACCCCAGCGCCGCCTCCGCCGCCCCAGGCCCAGGCGCACCCCGCTGCACCGGAGCCCGCGCCCCTTCGCGGCAAGGGCCCCAGACCTCCCGTCGCCCCCGCCCCGCCGTCCCCCGCTCCCGCCGCCCAGTTCGCCCCGGCACCTGACGCGGTGATCCGGGACATCGCCTCCGAAGCCGCCTGGGAGGCCTTCCGGCTCAGGATCCCCTTCCTGGACGCCCGGCGCAGCGCGGAGTTCCAGGACGGCCATGTGCCCGGGGCCTGGAGCGTGCCCGTCTGGGAAGCGGACGCGGCGGCCCGCATCACCGAGTTCGAGGCCCGCGCCAACCCGGCCCCCCTGGCCCCCATCGCCATCTACTGCTCGGGCGGCGATTGCGAGGATTCCAGGCTGCTGGCCAAGAAGCTGGTGGACCTGGGCTACCGCAACCTTTTCATCTACCGGGACGGGTTCCCCGACTGGGTGAAGCGGGGCCGGCCCCAGGAACGGGGGGCGCGGCCATGATCCGGCGCCTGCTCCACCCCTGGCTCACGGTGCGCGCCCAGATCGCGCTGGGCGCCGTGTTCGTGGCCGCGGCCCTGCCCAAGCTGGCGGACCCGCCCGGCTTCGCCGAGGCCATCTGGAACTACCAGCTGGCCCCGGCCTGGCTGATCCATCCGGCGGCCCTGACCCTGCCCTGGCTGGAACTGCTGTGCGGGCTGGCCCTCTGCCTCGGGGTCTGGACCCGGGCCGCCGCCGCCTGGTGTGCCGCGCTGCTGCTGGTGTTCGCCACCGCCCTCTCCGTCAACCTGGCCCGCCACCACCCGGTGGACTGCGGCTGCTTCCGCACCCAGACCCGTGCCCGGTCCGCTGACGAGCGGGTGGCGGACATGCGCTGGGCGATCCTGCGCGACCTGGGCCTGCTGGCCCTGGCCGCCCAGATCCTGGCGGCCGGCGCGGCCCGCAGGCGGGACCTGGCTTTTTCACCGGAAACCGATACAATGGAGGGTTCTCCGGGGGCATGAATGCTGGCAGTGCAAAACGTGACGATGCGCTTTGGCGCCAGGATCCTGTTCGAGGATGTGACCACCACCTTCATGCCGGGGCGCCGGTACGGCCTCACCGGCCCCAACGGCAGCGGCAAGTCCACCTTCATCAAGCTGTTCACCGGCGAGCAGGAGATCCAGACCGGCACCATCCAGAAGCCCAGGAAGATGGGCGTGCTGGCCCAGGACCAGTTCGCCTTCGACCCGTTCCGGGTGGTGGACACCGTCATCATGGGCAACAAGGGCCTGTGGGCGGCCCTCCAGGAGCGGGACCTGATCTACGCCAAGCCGGACATCACCGACGCGGACGGGATGCGCCTGGGCGAGCTGGAGGGCATCGTGGCGGACGAGGACGGCTACACCGCCGAAAGCGACGCGGCCATCCTGCTCACCGGCCTGGGCGTTCCCGAACACCTGCACGAGAGTTCCATGGGCGAGCTCCAGGGCGGCCAGAAGGTGCGTGTGCTGCTGGCCCAGGCCCTGTTCGGCAATCCCGAGGCCCTGCTCCTGGACGAGCCCACCAACCACCTGGACCTGGAATCCATCCACTGGCTGGAGAACTTCCTGTCCCGCTACAAGGGCTCGGTGGTGGTCATCTCCCACGACCGCCACTTCCTCAACGGGGTCTGTACCCACATCGCCGACATCGACTACCAGACCATCATCCAGTACACCGGCGGCTACGACGACATGGTGATGCAGAAGATGCAGATCCGCTCCCGGCTCGAGTCCGAGAACACCCAGCGGGAGAAGAAGATCGCCCAGCTGGAGGAGTTCATCCAGCGCTTCGCCGCCGGCACCCGCTCCAGCCAGGTGAACTCGCGGCGCAAGGAAGTGGAGCGCCTGGCCCCCAACGACCTGGCCCGCAGCAACATCCAGCGCCCCTACATCAAGTTCGACCAGAACAAGCCCGGCGGCAAGCACGCCCTGGAATTCGAGCACGTGAGCAAGGGCTACGACGGGGACAACGGCCGGCTGGAGGTGGTCCGCGACTTCAGCGCCAACGTCGCCCGGGGCGAGAAGATCGCCCTGGTGGGCCGCAACGGCGCCGGCAAGTCCACCCTGCTCAAGGCCCTGCTGGCCAACGCCCCCAGCGTCACCGAGCTGGACCGGGCCATCGACGACGGCGAGGTGAAGTGGGGCCACGAGGTGAGCGTCGGCTACTTCGCCCAGGATTTCCGCCTGTCCATCCCCGACGGCTACGGCCTGGTGGACTGGCTGCGCCAGTTCGACCCCGACGCGCTGGTGGAGACCATCCGCGGGGTGCTGGGGCAGATGCTGTTCCGGGGCGACGAGGGCATGAAGCGCACCGAGGTGCTCTCCGGCGGCGAGGGCTGCCGGTTGATGTTCTGCAAGCTCATGCTGCAGAAGCCCAACTTCCTGGTGCTGGACGAGCCCACCAACCACCTGGACCTGGAAGCCGTCATCGCCCTCAACACCGCCCTGCAGACCTACAAGGGCACCGTCATCCTGGTGAGCCACGACGAGGACCTGATCGACGAAGTGGCCACCCGGATCTGGTCCGTCACCGACGCCGGCATCGAGGATTTCCAGGGCTCCTACGCGGAGTTCCTGGCCAGCCGGGGCTGATCCGGCGGCCAGGAGCCTTCACACGTGCATGGCCTGGCGGGCGGCTCTGGCCAGGAAGGCGCTCCTGGTGAGGCCTCGCCGCTTCGCGTAGGCATCCACCTCGGCCACCAGATCCTCCGGCATGGTGATGTTCAGGCGGGAGGCTTTTCCACTCTCCACCTCCACCGCGACCGCCAGGATAAACGCGGCGCCCTTCGCGTCTTCGTGGGCCTTCGCGGCCTTCAAATCCAGCGGCGCGGGGATGGGTTCACCAAAGTCCCGGGTCACGTTCAGGTGGCCCTGGAGGGCCTCCCGGGCCATGGCCTCAAGCTCCTCGACAGTGCTCCCAGCGGTGATGCATCCTGGAACACCAGGGAACAGAGCGGTGTAATCGCTCTTGGTGTCCTTGTGGATGGCGGCGAAGTATACGCGGCGCATGGGGGCTACTCCTCTGGGATCACTTGAGGCCTGCCTGTCTAAGGATTGAACGCTCAGTGCCCTTCTTAAGATCCTTTTTTGGATGTGGAACCGTTGTTATGCCCGGCTTGGAAGGATGCATGAAATGGTGATGACTGCCGGTAATGCGAACCAACTCCCATCCGTCGGCCTCAAGCTTCTTAATGAGAGTCCTGCTGTCCATCCAATAAATATACACACCCATGCGCATGAGTCAAGAGGTTCAAGGCACTGGCGCAACTTGGAATCACCATTCCCATGCGGCTGGCAGGACCCGCCGCGAGGCTGTGGCCATGGGCGCCAGCAGCCTTGACGGAGGAGGCAACTCGCCTCAATCTTGACTCGACAACACCCGCCACGCTGAGGCCTTCAGGCATGCGCACCCAGGCGGGTTACTCATTTAGGGGCTGCCGATGCGATACGCGAAGCCCCGTCTTTCCTTCTAACTCCACTCGGCGCCCCGTCTCCCAAATCCTGCCCCTACCCGCTTTGGGAAGTTCCGGACCGTAGCGACGAAGGAGCGCAGGTCCGGAACTCTCCCAAAGCACCCGCCGCCGCGGAACCCGCGACCTGGCTCAGCTACGGCATCTGGTTCGGCCGGTATTCCGGCGCGAACACCACCGGGCACTTCTGGTTCAACTGCGTCAGCAGCGCCTCCCGGGCCTGCTGCTGCTGCTTGCGCTTCCAGGCGCCCGGAAGCTGCGCCTTCACCTGCTCGAAGGTGGGCAGGCCCGCGGCCTGGTTCGCGGCCTTGGCCTGGAGCACGTAGTCGTCGTAGAAGGCCTTGAGGTCGGCGTCGGTGGGCTCGGCCTTGGCCACGAGGCGTTCGGCCTCCAGCTGGAAGTAGGCGTTGGCGATGGCCGACTCGACCTCGATCCTGGCCTTGGGGTCCTTGTCCAGACCGTCAAGCTTGACGAACTGCATCAGGGCCTTCTGGTTCACCAGGGTCCCCAGGAACTGGTTGCGCTGCTCCTGCATCTTCGGGTTGGTGAGAAGATCCTTGGCCTTGGCGGGATCGCCGAAATAGTCGTTCACCATGGCGCTGAAGGCCGTCTGGGTGATCTTCTCGCCGCCCACGCTGGCCACCACCACGCTGTGGTCCTTGGACACCCTGCTGCAGCCCAGCGCGCCCAGCACCAGCAATCCGCATATTCCCATCATTCGCGCCGCGCGCATTTCCATGCTTCTCTCCTAAAGGTTTCGGTTCCAGAATGACAGCGACTTGCCTTCATTCCTAGCGGAGTCCCCCCCATGCCGGCACCCTCTCAACTCGAAGCCCTCGACCTGCAGGTGTTCACCGCCGAATGGTGCCCGGACTGCCGCCGCCTGGAACGCTGGCTCACCGCCAACGGGGTGGCCCACACCAAGGTGGACATCGAGGCGGTGCCGGGGGCCGCCGAGCGGCTGGAGGCGGAGACGGGAAAGAAGGCCATCCCCTTCATCCTGGTGAACGGGAAGACCTGGGTCCGGGGCTATCACCGGGAACTCCCGCAGAGGCTCGATCCGGATATGCTGGCTCAGGAGCTTCTGGCCGCCGCGGGCCGTTGAACCGAAATCACCGGGGGCACCCGCAGCCGCACCACTCCGCCCTGTCCTTCGAGCCAAATCCCTGGCAGACTAAGAGGTTCCTTTGGAGTGATCTGTGCCCCACCCATTCTCGAGTCAATTCTGGTCCAATCTGTTCACTTCCGATCTGGCCATCGATCTGGGCACGGCTTCCGTGCTGATCTACACCAGGCAGGCGGGACGCATTGTGGTATATGAGCCTTCCATCGTAGCGCTCAATACCCAGACCCACGACGTGGAGGCGGTGGGCGACGAGGCCAAGCAGCTCCTGGGCCGGACGCCCCAGGGGGTCCAGACCATCCGGCCCATGAAGGACGGGATGATCTATGAAGTGGACGCCGCCGAGAAGATGCTGGCTTCCTTCATCAAGAAGGCCAGGCCCAACCGGGGCTTCGCCCGGACCCGGATCGTGGTGAGCGTGCCGCCCAGGGCCCACCAGGTGGCCCGGCGCGCGGTGAAGCAGGTCTGCTACGACGCCAAGGCGGGCGAAGTGTTCCTGGTGGACCAGACCATGGTGGCCGCCATCGGCGCGGGTCTGGCCATCAATGAGAAGCGCGGCTGCATGATCGTCGATATCGGCGGCGGCACCACCGATGTGGCGGTCATCTCATACAACGGCAAGGTCTTTTCCGATTCCATCCTCATCGCCGGGGACGAAATGGATGAGGCCATTATTAAGTACATCCGCGAGAAGTACAACGTGCTGATCTCGGAAGCGGCGGCGGAGGAAGTGAAGTGGAGCCTGGGCTCCGCCTACTCCTCGGACAAGACCCGGACCATGAGCATTTCCGGCCGGGACCAGTTCGAGGGCCTGCCCAAGACCTTGACCCTCAACGACATGGAAATCCGGGAAGCCCTGGCGGAGCCCATCAGCGCCATCATCGACCTGGTGCGCAAGGCCCTCAATGAAACCCCCCCCCAGCTGGCCGCCGACCTCATCGACCGGGGCATCTGCCTCACCGGCGGCGGTTCCAAGATCCAGGGCCTGGACATCCGGTTGAGCAAGGAGACCCACCTCCCCTGCTACCGGGCCGAAAATCCCGAGACCGCGGTGGTGCGGGGCACTGCCATGCTGCTGGAGGACATCCCCTTCCTGAGGCGGATCCAGATCATGGACTAGAAGTGAGCAACCCAGCGACCGGCAACCCGTTCAGCATCCATGACAGACGTGGTGGCCAGGCTTTGCCTGGACACCATGTGGGGGTCAAAGGTCCATGGATATCCGAGGACGCATGCGTCCTCGGATGGGGGACCGGAGCGAGCCAGGCGAGCGGAGGCCCCCTCTTTATAGGTCTCCGCCCGTGAGACAGCGCGCCTGGGGCTGGAATCCCGCGGGCCGGCGCCGCTGGGCCATGGCCATCCTGCTGCTGGGCCATCTGCTCTGGATGGCCCTGGGCCGGGGCGCCTCCAGCCGCTGGCAGCGCCTGGCCAACCTCCTGGCCTCCCCGCCCCGGGCGGCGTCCGCCCAGTGGGAGGCCTGGAAGGCCAACCGCCGCGAGAAGGTGTCCACCCTGCGCCAGGCCCAGACCGATCTGCTCGCCCTGAGGGCCCAGGTGACACAGCTGCTCACCGCCCGGGCGGCGGAGGCGCCGCGGGTGGCGGAAGCCGACGAGGCCATCCGCCTGCTGGGGCTGAAGCGCCTGCTACCCATGGAATTCCGGGCCGCCCGGGTGATCGTCAACGTGCGCAAGGCCCCGTTCGGAGGGATGATCGTCGACCAGGGCGAGGATGCCGGGCTGCGCCCCGACCAGGGGGTCATCGCCCCCGAAGGGGTGGTGGGGCGGCTCTGGGACGTGGGCGCGACCCAGTCCAGCCTGCTGCCCCTGGACAGCTACAACGCCTCCACCGGGGTGATGCTGGCCCGCTCCCGGGCCACCGGCGTGCTCCAGGGCCTCGGCCCGGGCAAGGCCGCCATCCGCTACATCGGCAACCAGGAAGTGGTGCAGGTGGGGGAGCCGGTGTTCACCTCGGGGCTGGACCGGGTCTTCCCCCGGGGCCTCCTGGTGGGCTACGTCAGCGCCGTGCAGCCCCATGACGTGGAACTGCACGTGGAGGTGATCCTGGCCGCGCCCCTGGACCGCATCAGCCTGGTGCTCATCCTGCCGGCCCACCCGCAGATGGAGATCCAGCCCCCCGCCGTCCCGGCCCAGGCCCCTCCCGGAAAGCAGGCAGGCAAATGACCAACCCCTCCGGAGCCCCCCTGGTGCGCCGTTTCCTCCTGGCCCTCCTTTGCCTGGGCGGGATCCACTACGCGGCCCCCTGGCCCGGCCCCCAGGCGGTGCTGAACACCTTCCTGGTGCTGGGCCTGGCCCCGGGCTTCCGTTCTCCCCTGTCCGGGATCCTCTGGGCGGCGGCGGGCGGCTGGGTGCTGGAAGGCACCCTGCGGCTCTACCCCCACCTGGGCGGCACCGCCTTCGGCAACATGCTCACCTGTCTGCTGGCCTTCAGCCTGCTGCTGCGCTGGCCCCCCCACAGCCTCAAGCCCTACTGGGGCAGGCAGGCGGCGCTGGTGGTCATCCACACGCTCCTGGTGCACGTCTCCGTGCGCTTCGCCGCCGGACCCCACGCCTGGGGCACCGGATGGCTCTGGTCCCTCGTCCTGATCCCGGTCTGGGCCACCCTGGCCCTGCGCCTCCACCCGCCCCTTCACCGAAAGTAGACCTTGGAAATCCAGCACCGCTCCCGCATCCAGAAACGCATCGGCATCATGAAGACGGTGGCGTGGTTCATGATCCTCTGGCTGGTGCTGGCCTATGCCCGGGTGCAGATCTGGCAGGGGCGGGAGATGCAGAAACTGGCCCTGGCCCAGGCGGTGAAGACCCGCACCACCCCGGCCCCCCGGGGCATCATCTTCGACCGCAACAGCAACAAGCTGGTGGACAACCGCCGGGCCCTGCACCTGGTGATCCAGTACGAGGACCTGCCCCGGGACAGCGGCCAGATCGAAGCCCTGGCCGCGGCGCTGCAGGCGGACCCGGACCAGCTCAAGCGCCGGGTGGCGGCCATCCGCCTGGCCGCGGGCAACCGGATGCTGGTGCTCCAGGACAACCTGGACGACTCCAGCCTGGCCCAGGCGGAGGTGCTCCGGGCCCGGTTCCCCTTCCTCAGCATCGAAGTGGCCCCGCGCCGGGTCTACCTGGGCGAGGACCTGGCCGGCCACGCCCTGGGCTACGTGGGGGAAGTGACCCCCGAAGAGATGCAGAAGGACCCGGGCCAGTTCCAGCTCGGGGAGATCATCGGCCGCACCGGCTTCGAGGCGTCCCGCAACGACCAGCTCAAGGGCGTGGACGGCCAGCGGCGGATCCTGGTGGACTACCTGGGCCGGGAGGTGGCCACCTATGGCATGCAGGAGGCCAAGCCCGGCCGCAGCGTCTACCTGACCCTGGACGCCGGGCTGCAGACCACCCTCAAGGAGGCCTTCGGCGCCACCCAGGGGGCGGGGGTGGTGCTGGACCTGCGCGACGGCGGCGTGCTGGCGCTCTACTCCAGCCCGTCCTACGACCCCAACGTGTTCCTGAACCGGCTCACCCAGGAGCAGGTGAAGACCTACTGGGACAACCCGGACCGGCCCATGCTGAACCGGGTCACCCAGGGCCGCTACCCGCCCGGGTCCACCTTCAAGCTGCTGGTGGCCCTGGCCGCGCTGGAGAAGGGCATCATCACCCCCGCCACCACCTTCACCTGCAATGGCCACAAGAGCTTCTACGGCCGTGACTTCCGCTGCGACGCGGTGCACGGGACCCTGAACCTGGTGCAGGCCATCGCCAAGAGCTGCGACATCTACTTCTACGAACTGGGCGCGCGCCTGGACGTGGACGACATCTACAACACCGCCAAGAAGTACGGCCTCACCGAAGCCACCGGCATCGACCTGCCGCACGAGGCGACCTCCCGGGTCCCCTCGCGGGAATGGAAGCAGCGGGTGAAGCATGAGAAGTGGTACGCCGGCGAGACCATCAGCGTCGCCATCGGCCAGGGCGCCAACAGCCTCACCCCCATCGCCCTGGCCCGGTTCTATGCCCTGATCGCCACCCACGGCAAGCTGCTCACGCCCCACCTGCTCTATGGGGTGCGCCAGGAGAACAGCAGCGAGATCGACCTGTACCAGCCCCCGCCGGCCAAGGACACCGGCCTGGACCCCAAGATCTGGACCACCCTGGACGAGGGCCTCTACCAGGTGGTCCACTCCGGCACCGCCCAGGCCTCGGCCCTGCCGGGGGTGACCATCGCCGGCAAGACCGGCACCAGCCAGCTGACCAGCTTCGTGGACAAGTCCCACTACGCCGGCCTGGCCAAGAAGCTCAGGGACAATGCCCTGTTCGCCGGCTACGCGCCCCGGGAGAACCCCCAGATCGCCTTCGCGGTGGTGGCGGAGAACGCCGGTTTCGGCGCCTCCTCCGCCGCGCCCATCGCCCGCAAGCTGTGCCAGTACTGGTTCATCGACCGCCTGAAGAAGCCCCTGCCGCCCCCCGGGGCCACGCTGCCCGACGCCTTCCGGCTGGATCCCGACCCGGGCGCGGATGAGGCGCCGGCCCGATGAGAGAGCGTCTGCGCGCCCTGGACACACGGCTGCTGCTGCCCATGCTGCTGCTGGTGATCATGGGCACGCTGACGGTTTACTCCGCGGGCCGCGGCACCACCCAGTCCAGCCTGTGGCTCAAGCAGACCCTCTGGACCGTCATGGGCTTCCTGTCCCTGGCCGCGGTGGCCGCGGTCAATCCGCTGCGGATCTTCCGCAGCGCGTTTCCCCTCTACATCCTGGGCATCCTCAGCCTGGCCGCGGTCCTGGCGGTGGGGCACCGCATCGGCGGCGCCCAGCGCTGGCTGGTGGTGGCCCACATGACCTGGCAGCCTTCGGAGCTGATGAAGTGGATCACGCTGCTGTTCGTCACCCACCGGCTCGGCACCCGGCCGCTGCAGGAAGTGACCACCTGGGACCTGGTGGGGGCCTCGACCCTGGTGTTCTTTCCCATGCTGCTGGTGCTCAAGCAGCCGGACCTGGGCATGGCCATCAGCTTCCTGCCGATCCTGCTGCTGATCCCGCTGCTGAAGGGGCTCCGGGCCAAGTGGGTGCTGGCCGCCCTGCTGGGGGTGTCGCTGCTGGGGGTGTTCTCCTGGCAGAAGATGCTCAAGCCCTACCAGAAGCAGCGGGTGATGACCTTCCTGGACCCCGGCGCCGACCTCCAGGGCAAGGGCTACCAGATCAACCAGAGCCGCATCGCCATCGGCGCCGGCGGGATGTTCGGCCAGGGCTTCACCAGCGGCAGCCAGACCCAGCTCAATTTCCTGCCGGTGAAGACCACCGATTTCGTGTTCTCGGTGTGGGCGGAGGAGCGCGGCTTCCTGGGGGTGCTGCTGGCCCTGGGCCTGTTCGGCGCGGTCATCATGCGCATCCTGGATACCGCCCGGGTGGCCAAGACCTCCTCCGAGACCTACTTCTGCGTGGGCGCGGCCGGGATCATCGCCCTGCACCTGTTCGTGAACGTGGGCATGGTGATCGGCCTGTTGCCCAACAAGGGGATCGTGCTGCCGTTCTTCAGCGCGGGGGGGAGCAGCACGCTCAGCTACTTCCTGGGGCTCGGCGTGGTGATGGCGGTGCGCTACCGGGCCAAGATGAAGTGAGCCGCATCAAACGGGTCGCTGAAGCATGGTACCTCCAATCCGGAACCGCCGGCCAAACCATGGCAGAATGCCAGATCGAGGAAACGTCCATGGATTCCCCCGGCCGCATGAAGGATTTAGCCGAACAGGTGCTGGAACACCGGCGCCGGTATTTCGTGCTGGACCAGCCGGTCCTGTCCGACTCCGAATACGACGCCCTGGAGCGGGAACTGCGGGAGCTGGAGGCCCGCCATCCGGAGTGGGCGGACCCCAACAGCCCCACCCAGCGGGTGGGCGCCGCCCCATTGGACGCCTTCCGCAAGGCCCGGCACCGCACCCCCATGCTGAGCCTGGACAACACCTACTCCGAGGCGGAGCTGCGCGAGTGGGAGGCCCGGGTGCAAAAAGGACTGCCCGGACTCGCCCCCCGGTTCGCGGCCGAGCTCAAGGTGGACGGCCTCTCCCTGTCCCTGCTCTACGAAGGCGGCGCCCTGGCGCAGGCCATCACCCGCGGCGACGGCGAGACCGGCGAGGAGGTCACCGAGAACGCCCGGACCATCGCCGACATCCCGGTGCGGCTGCCGGCGGGGGCCCCGGACGCCCTGGAGGTGCGCGGCGAGGTGTTCCTGTCCCGGCGCCGCTGGGAGGAGCTGAACCGGGAGCGGGACCTGCGCGGGGAGCAGCGCTTCGCCAACCCGCGCAACGCCGCCGCCGGCACCATGAAGCAGCTGGACAGCCGGATCACCGCCGAACGCCGGCTCTCCTTCCTGCCCTGGCAGGTGGTGGGCGCGCCCGGACACAGCCAGGCCATGGATCAGCTGGCGGACTGGGGCTTCAACCGGATGCCCGCCCACGCCGCTGGCGGCTTCGAGGCGATGCTGGCCTTCATCGAGGCGCAGCGCGAGGCGCGGCTCCTGCTGCCGTTCGACTCCGACGGGGTGGTGTTCAAGGTGGACGACCTGGCGCTGCAGGAGCGGCTGGGCTTCACCGACCGGGTGCCGCGCTGGGCCATCGCCTTCAAGTACCCGGGGCTCCAGGCCACCACCACCCTGCTGGACATCACCTGGCAGGTGAGCCGCTCCGGCAAGCTGACCCCGGTGGCGGAACTGGAGGCGGTGGAAGTGGCGGGCTCCACCGTGCGCCGGGCCACCCTGCACAACGCCGACGAGCTGGAGCGGCTGGGGGTGCGCATCGGCTGCCGGGTGTTCGTGGAGAAGGGGGGCGAGGTGATCCCCAAGGTGGTGGCGGTGGTGCCGGGCTCCATTCCCCCGGACGCGCCGGCGGCCGCGGTGCCCGGCGCGTGCCCGGTGTGCTCGGGGCCGGTGGGCAAGGATTCCGACGAGGACGTGGCCTGGCGCTGCCAGAACCCCGAATGCCCGGCCAAGCTCACCGCGCGCCTGCAGCACCTGGCCAGCCGGGCGGCCCTGGACATCGAAGGCCTGGGCGAGGCCCTGGTGGAGCAGCTCGCCGCCGGCGGGCGCATCAGCCAGCCCTGGGACGTGTTCGGGCTGCTGATGGATCCCGCCCAGGGCCTGGCCTACCTGGCCGGCCTGGAGCGCATGGGCGAGAAGAGCGCCCAGAACGTCCTGGCCGCCCTGGCGGGTGCCCGCACCGGGCCCCTGGCCCGCTGGATCCACGCCCTGGGCATCCCCATGGTCGGCCAGCGCACCGCCGAACTGCTGGCCGAGGCCTTCCCGGGCCCGGGACTGGGACCGCTCTGGCAGGCCGGGGAAGACCGGCTGCTGGCGGTGCCGGAGGTGGGTCCGAAGGTGGCCGCCGCCATCCGGGCCTTCGCCCAGCTCCACCCCGATCTCCCGGCCCGGCTGGAAGCCCTCGGGGTGGCGCCCACGGCGCCCGAGCCGGTGGACCGCTCCCGGCTGTGCCTGGCCGGCCAGGTCGCCGTGGTCACCGGCACCCTGCCCACCCTGGGCCGGGAGGAGGCGGAGGCGCTCCTGAAGCAGCTCGGGGCCAAGGTGACCGGCGCCGTCTCGCCCAAGACCACCGTCCTGGTGGCGGGGGAGAAGGCGGGATCCAAGCTGGCCAAGGCCGAGGCGCTGGGGATCCCGGTCCGGGACGAGGCCTGGCTCCTGGGGCAAGGTCCGGGAAAAAAGGGGGGTGCTTTGCCCTGAGCGAAGCATAATTCACAAAGGGGCCATCCACCCCCAAGGGAGCCCCATGAACGCAATATCAAATTATAAAAATAGAGTCCGGACGCTTGGGCTCTGCCTGAGCATCCCATGCCTGCTCCTGGGCCCCTTGGCCTGCGGCGGCGGCAGCAGCGTGGCCGAGCCCTCCGGCCCGCCCAGCGCCCCCACCCTGTCCGTCCCGGGCACCGGCGTCGTAGGGTTCCAGGTCACGGCTTCGGTCCAGGGGGCCAATGGCGCCTATGCGTATAGTTGGACAATATCCGCACCGGCCACCTTCAAGGGCGGGACCGACACCGCCACCGGCAACTCGGTGGCTTTCACCTACACCAGCACCGGGCCGGTCACCCTCACCTGCGTCGCCATCGCCGGCAACGCCGTTATGTCCCCGGCGAGCCAGGCCACGGTGACCTTCTCCGAGCCCTCCATCGCCGCCGGCATGTTCGTGCCGGCGGGAAGCCTGCTCCAGCCCCGCCAGGGCCTCGCCGCCGCGATGCTCTCCAATGGTTCCATCCTGGTCACGGGCGGCGCGGCCACCCCGGGCGGCCCCGGGGTGAATACCACGGAGATCTACACCCCCTCCACGGAGAGCTCCGCGGTGGGCCCGAACATGACCACCGCCCGCAGCGGCCACGCGGCGGTCCAGTTGTCCGCAACCCAGTACCTGGTGGTCGGAGGAACCAAGCTGGCCAACTTGGCAAACAGCCCCAACGCCGAGGTCTACTTCAGCGGCGGCCTGTTCACCCCCACCGCGGGGGCCCTGGCCAGCGTGCACCTGGGCCCCACCGCCACCCTCCTCGCCAACAATACCGGCGTGCTGGTGGCCGGCGGGCTGAACGGCCTCGGGGCGCCGGTGAACACCGAGGAACTCTACACCATCAGCACCCAGTCCTTCGCCTCCGCCGGCACGTTGGCCCTGGCCCCCAACCATACCGCCACCGCCCTGTCCACTGGCAAGGTCCTGCTGGTGAGCCACACCGGCTCGGGGTCGAACTGGGTGCCCTTCGCCACGGTCTATGACCCGGTGGCCGCGACCTTCTCCCCCACCACCAACCAGCCGAGCTTCCCCCGGGAAGGCCACCAGGCCCTGGTGGTGGGGTCCCAGGTGCTCATCCTGGGCGGCAACGGCGGCAGCGGCCCGATCACCAGCGCCGAGTGGTACAACCCCGTCTCCGGCCTGTTCAGCCCGGTCCCGGCGGCCATGGCCTCCCCGCGCCAGAGCTTCGGGGCGGCCATCCTCCTCGACGGCACGGTCCTGCTGCTGGGCGGGACGGCGGACGGCACCACCGCCGTGGCCACCGCCGAGATCTTCGACCCGGTGGCGGTGACCTTCACCCCCGCCGGCAACCTGGGCACGGCCCGGATCGGCCCGACCGTGTTCGTGCTCCCCGGCGGCAACGTCCTGGTCCTGGGCGGCACCAACGCCCTGGGCGCCGTGACGGCGGTCGAAGCGTTCGAGCCGAGCTGATATCCTCCCGGCTGGCCGCGTCCAAGCTATGCTGAGCTTAGTTCGGCATCATCCCTTGGAAAACCTCCATGACCAACCCCATCGACCGCATCGGCAAGTTCGAGATTATTGAGCGCCTGGGAGAGGGCAGCACGGGCGAGGTGTTCCTCGCCCGGGACACCATCATCGGCCGGGAAGTGGCCCTCAAGATCATCCGCAAGGCTTCGCTGGCGGGCCCGGACCCGGAGGGGCGGTTCCTTCGGGAGGCCCTGGCCGCCAGCCGGCTCAGCCATCCCAATCTGGTCACCATCCATGAGTTCGGCGAAAAGGCGGGGGTTCTCTTCCTGGTGATGGACCATGTGGCCGGGGAGGACCTGGGCACCCAGTTCCAGGCCGGCGCCTTCACCCCGAAGGAGGCCCTGGAGGTGCTGGCGCAGGTGTGCGACGGCCTGGCCTACGCCCACCAGCGCGGGGTCCTCCACCGCAACCTGAAGCCATCCAATGTCCGCATGGGCCGTGTGGCCGGACGTCCGGCCCCGAAGATCCTCGATGTGGGGATGTCCCGGACGGCCGGCAACGATCCCGCCCACCTGGCCACCTTGGCCTACGCGGCCCCCGAAGCGATCCAGCCGGCCCGGGCCGAGGTCAGGTCGGACCTGTATTCCGTGGGGGCCATGCTCTACGAGGCCCTGACCGGATCCCGGCCGTTCGCCGGCGACTCCCCGGCCGCCCTCGCCCAGCGGGTGCGGGAGGAGCAGCCGGCCCCCCTGGATCTGCAGTTGTTCCCCGAACTCAGCCCGTCCATCCAGGACATCCTGAGCCAGGCCCTGGCCAAGGACCCCGCCGGGCGCTTCCCCTCGGCCGAGGCCATGGCCGCGACCCTGCGGGCGGCGCGGAACCCGGGCTGGACCCTCAAGATGAATCCGACGGAGACCGTGGAGACGGCCAGGCTCATGCCGATCCCCGCCCGGACCAAGGCCCCTTCGGGCTCCCACCGGATCCTGGCCTGGACCTCCGCCCTGGCCGTGGTCCTGGCCCTGGCCGGGGCCGGCGGATTCTGGCTGCGGTATCGCAGGCAGGCCCGGGCCGCCGCCGCGCGGGCGCAGGCCGTGGCGCCCGCGCCCCCGGTGCCGGCACCGCTCCCTGCGCCTCCGGCACCGGCCTTACCGGTCCCGGAGGCGCCGGTCTCGCAGATCTCACCGGTCTCACCAGTCTCACCAGTCTCACCAGTCTCCTCAGCCGCCAAGCCCCCCTACACGACCCTGGACGCTGCAGCCGACGCGCTGGGCAAGGATCCTGAGGGCGCCCTCGCCTTCCTGGACCAGACCGTCGCCGCGGAGCCGGGCAATGAGCGCGCCTTCGCCCTGCGCATCGTCGCCCTCTACAATCTGGCCCGCTACGGGGCCAGCGGCAAGGCCATCCGGGAGGCCAGGGAGGCCGGCCACCCGCTCTGGCCCATGGCCCTGAGGAACCCGCCGCTGCGCGAGATGCTGGAGCGGGACGTCAAGGGGCAGCACCTGCCCAAGCGCAAGGCTACGCCGGCGCCGGCCCCGGAGGAACCCGCAGCCTGATTAGGGCTTGCCGGCCTCGCCCAGTTCCTGCTTGACGGTCTCCCCGGCCTCCGCGGCCTTGCCCTTGAGCTTGGTCCAGGCCCCTTCGGCATCCTCGCCCAGGCCTTCCGCCTTCGCCCTGGCCCGCCGCCCGAGGCTCTTCAAGTCCTCGCGCAGCTCGGGGCCGGTCTTGGGCGTGTTGAGGGCGACCAGCAGACCGCCGATGGCGGCGCCGGCGGCGAACAGCATCAAGGACTCCCCCATGGAACCGCCGTTGTTTTCACGCATGATGCACCCTCCCGGAAATGATTGCGGATGCGGCCCGGCCTCAGGTTCGCGGCCGGACCGCACCCACAGGATGCGGGAAGCGGGGGATTAGTTCGAACTCAGACCGCTGGCGCGAAATCGTCCTCGCACCGGCGGAGAAAGCGGGCGACGGCCGCGTGGTCCGCGCTGCCCGGGCGCTGCTGCCAGGGGCTGTGGCGCTGCCAGAGATCCAGCATGTCCTCGGGGCAGCCCACCAGCTCGTAGATGGATTCCACCGCCACGGCCAGGGCTTCGGGGGTCAGGGGCGATTCCAGCGCATCCTTGAGCAGGGCCACCCGCCAGCGGTCCTGGGCCTTGGCCCAGCGGTTGCCGCCGGGGCGGGGCACCTTGCCGGTGCACTCGGCGCATGCGCTCCAGAGGTGCTCCTCGAAATGGCCCAGGCCTTCCCCCTCCAGGGCCACCAGTTCCAGGCAGCAGGGCCCCTGCAGGTCCTGTTCCAGCACCCAGTCCTGGATCTCGCGGGGAGTCAGGATGCCGAAATCGTGGCCCACGACCAGCTCGTCCCAGCCGATGGGGGCCTTGGTCCGGGATTGACGCACCAGCAATCCGATCCAGCTTCCGTTCGTCATGGTGGAACCTCCGGGGAATGGCTTCAGCCGAAAAGCTGGAGCGCGATGTGGGCGGCCGCCTTGGCCGAGGTCTGCGAGCCTTCCAGGGCGGGAGCCAGTTCCATGATGTCGGCGCCGACCCATGGGGCGCGCCAGCGGTGGATGTGGCGCAGGAGGGTGAGCACCTCCAGCACGCTCAGCCCGCCGGGCACCGGTTCGGCCACCGCGGGGCAGTACGCGGGATCCAGCACGTCCAGGTCCACGCTGACGTAGGCGGGCTTCTGCCCGACCCGGGCGATGTCGCCCTGGAACTGGGCGTGCAGCCGCATATCCTGCAGGTCCCAGGGGGTCCACATGCGCACGCCGGAGTCCAGGAGGAAGACCAGCTCCTCGCTGTCGAAGCGGGGGGCCCGGAGCCCGATCTGGACCGTGTGCCGGGGATCCACCAGGCCTTCCTCGATGGCCTGCCGCAGCCAGGTGCCGTGATGGTACTTGGCGCCCCACAGCTCTCCGTGGCCCGCGTCCGGATGGGCGTCCAGGTGCAGCAGCCCCAGCGGACCGGCCTTGCCGGCGTGGGCCCGCAGCGCGCCAAGGGTCATGAGGTGGTCGCCGCCCAGCATCAGGGTCCGCGCCCCCTGGTCGATCCAGGCGCCCATGGTCTGCTCCACGGCGCCCAGGGCCTCCTCCATGCTGAACGGGCGGGTGGGAATGTTGCCGCCGTCCACCCAGTCCACGGCCGCCATGCCGCGCCCGCCCTCATCCTGGCCCTGGAGCCGCATGGGCATGGACAGCCGGCCCATGCCCATCGTGGCGTTGCGGATCGCCCAGGGGCCGAACCGGGCGCCGGGGCGGTTGATCACCCCGCCATCGTAGGGTGCGCCCAGGACCACGCCGGGTCCCGGCGCCGGGGTCAGCGCCATGGGCAGGCCCAGGAAGGGCGTCAGTCCCGTGCGCAGGGATTCCAGGAGGGTTTCAGGATTCATTACGAAACCAGTTTGAGCCGGGTGTAGCGGACGCGGATGCGCTCCATGTCCTGCTTGTCGATGACCGACCAGAGCCGCTTGTCGCCCTTCCAGTAGAAATCGTCCACTTCCCTGACCACCCTGGCGCCCAGGGCCTCGTGGACGCTGCGGGCATCGTGGTTGTCCGGCTCCACCAGGAAGCGGCACTCCTCGGTGTCCTCCAGGATGAGCTTCTTCACCATGGCCCGGATCAGCAGGTAGTTCACCCGGGTCTTCTGGTAGTCGGGGTGGACGGCCAGGGTGGCGCAGTAGTTGACCTTGCCCTTGGGGAAGTTCAGGACGTAGCCCACGGGCCGGTCCCCTTCCATGGCGATGAAGCACCAGTCCGAGTACAGGTCCGTGCACAGCCTGAGGTAGTGCGGGCAGAGGACCCCGGCGGTGTCCTCGCTCCAGATCTCGCGCTCCAGCCGGAGCAGATGCTGGAAATCGTCGGAAGTCACGGGACGCACCTCGTAGCGGGGATTCTCAGCGCTGGCCTGGGACGCTTGGATCTGGATCGGAGCCATGGGGCACCTCCTGGTATCCAAGATCAGCCGCCACCGTGACGTCCTGATGCCGGAAAGCATCCGGAAGGCATCTTTTCTGGAACAATCCCGTTACTGCCCGGCGTAGAGGGCGGCATAGCTGCGCGGCTCGATCTGGCCGGCCCCCAGCCCCAGTTCGACCATGGCCCCGGCGATGGCCTCCCGGGAACCTTCCAGCTCCAGGAAACTGCCGTAGGGGGTGTCGTCCAGGCAGGCTTCCAGGTCGCCCCGGATCCAGATGGAGCGGGTCTTGGCCATGACCAGGACCGGGGTGAAGCCCAGCGCGCGGAGGATCCCCTCCATGGCCTCGGGGTCCGCCACCCCGGTCTCCACTTCCGGGCGGATCTTCAACTGGGGATCGGCCACTTTGGGGCCCTTCCAGGTGAGCGTCGCCTGGTCGCCGTACTGCCTCAGCCGCAGCGCGCAATCCTGGGCCATCAGCTCCCCGTCCCGGTCCCACAGGCGGTTCGCTTCCGCGGCTTCCGGGTGGACCGGCGTGAACCCGGCCTGCGTCAGCAGCGGCCGCAGCGCCCCGGTGGAGGGGATGCGCAGTTTCACTTCCACTTCCAGGGGTCCGGCATGTTTCATGTCTGTTGCTCCTCGAATGATTGCATCATGTGGTTGGAGGTTCGAGCCAGCGGTGATCCCTAAACGTTACCTGTTTGCCAGCATGTTCATCGCGGCGATGCTCGTGCTTTTGGCATTCGTGCAGGCGCCCCGGTCCACCCGGGAGGGTGGAGCCATGGTAGCGGACACCACCCTCGAATTGACCATGGAGAGCTTCGAGACCCTGGCCGAATACCGCCTCCTGGATGGCTGGACCCCGCGGTTCCAGGGCGCCCTGGATCCCGACCAGGACAAGCCGTGGCCGCCCGGCGGCGGGTTCGGGACCCCCTGGGAGCCGGCTTCGGCCTACCTGGCGGACCAGGGCCTGGCCCTCAACGGTCCCAGGGGCCACAGCGAAGTGGTCCTCTGGCGCGGTCTGGAGTGGCGCCACTACCGGTTCGACGCCCCCATCGCCTCCGCCCGGCTGGATCCGGCCAAGGGCAACCGGCTGCTGGTGACGCTCATGCTGTCGCCCCAGCGGTTCGAGACCCGGCTGCTGGAGATTCCCGAAGGCCGGGTGCTGTGGGCCACGGACAGCGGCCCCTGGAGCCGCTTCAGCTGGGACGGCCAGGCCGTGCTCCTGGGGCTGCGCCCGCCCGGGCCGGAAAGCGCCCTGCTGCTCACCGCCCTGCCGGTGGAAGGCGAAGTGCCCCCGGCCACCCTGGCCCCCTGGGAAGAGAAGGGCCTGCCCCCGCCGCCGAAAAACTGGCCCACCCGGCAGGAACACCTCTGGGACGACGGCAAGGACCTGCCCGGCGCGCGCCTCCTGGTGCCCTGGCAGCCCGGTGCCCGGATGTGGTTCCCGCTGCGCGACCGCCTGTGGGTGTCCAGCGGCAACCTGTGGACCCTCTGGGCCCGCAGCAAGGGCCTGTGGAAGCGGGAGGCCACCGGCCCCGGCGCGCTCTACGCCCAGCCGCCGCTGCGCATGGCGCTGCTGGGTCCCGACAAAAAGGAGGGCGCCCCGGCGCGCAGGACCGGGCCCCTGGACCAGGCCAGGTGGCAGCCCGTGCCCGCGGACACCGAGCCGTGGCCGCCCTATGACCCGGCCTGGTCCTGGTGGGCCGCCGACCAGGCCGCCTCGGCCTGGGATGCCCGCTGGGGCAAGCCTTCCCCGCTGCCCAGGGAGCGCCAGCGGGAAGCCCTGCTGAAGGCCGACCGCCCGGAGTGGATCACGGCTTCGGGCCTGCGCGCCTCGGTGCGGGGCTGGCTCCCCGACGGGCCCGAGGTGGCCCTGCGCGAGGCCTCGGCCGCGGCCTGGGTCTGGGTGGGGGACCGGGCCCTGCTGCAGCGGCTGCAGCCGACCGGGAGGCTGCCCTTCCTGCAAAAAGCGCTGAAACTCCCCTAAACAGCCGTAAGGTCGACAACTAGCGACCTAACGACTGCTAAAATTATTTTGACCGACGGCTTCGGCCCCGTCGGGCCCGGTTTCTGTTAGCGTTAGCGCAGCCATTTCATCGAACTCTGGCATCCCGAGGTCCCTCATGCCCCGTCTTCTCCTCGTGGACGACAACCCCAGCATCCACAAAATCGCTGAGACCCTTCTAGCCGCCAGCGATGTCCAGCTGATCTCATGCGACTCTGGCGCGCAGGCCATGGCCCTGGTGAACCTGGGCGACCGGTTCGACGTGGCGCTCCTGGACACGTCCATGCTGGGCATGGACGGCTGGACGCTGCTCCAGCAGCTGCGCGAGCACAAGGCGACCGCGCAGATGCCCGTGGCCATGATGGCCGGCGTCCTGGACATCGTCGACCCGGAAAAGCTGCGGCTGGCCCCCATCCAGGGCTTCCTGAAAAAGCCGGTGGAACTGCGGGACCTGGGCGACCGCGTCCGGCGTCTGATGGAAACCCCGGTGCCGCCGCCCCCTCCACCGCCCGTTCTGCAGGCCGCTCCACCGCCCGAAGCACCGCCCGAAGCCGCCGTCACCGCCCCCTTCCTGACCCGGCCGTCGTTCCGCGTCCCGGACGAGCTCAAGCAGGCCGCCGTGGAGGCCCCCCAGTTCGCCGTGGAGGATGATCTGCTGCTGCTGGGCCCCGAGGACCTCTTCCAGGAGCCCCCCGAGGAGGAGATCCAGGAGATCCCCGAGGCAGCCGCTCCGGCGCCCCCTGAGGCCGAGCCCCTCGATCTGGAGGGATTGGACCTGGAAGGCTTGCAGAACCTCACCTTGCCCGCCAGCGCCCTGCCGGCGGCACCCGCGGAGGCCCCGGCACCGGCCGAGGAAGCCCAGGCACCGGCCGCCCCGGCGCCAACCCCGGAGCCAACCCTGGAGCAGGGGCCGGCCGCCGCCGCGGCAGAGGGCGCTCCCTTCACGGTGCCGGAGTTCCTGCTGGCGGACACCCTGCCCGACCTCTCCCTCTCCCTAGAGCCGGGCCAGGCCTACGCCGACCAGCTTCCGGACCTCGGTCCGGCCATGGACAGCCCCGGACCCGGCGCCCCTGCCCTCCTGGAGCTGGGCGAACCCATTGACTGGTCCGACGACAGCGACGCCCTGGTGGGCTTCGCCCTGGGCGGCCCGGAGCCCTCCGCCTTCCCCCCGGAACCCCAGCCCGCCGCCCCGACGCCCCCAGCCACCGTGCCGGAGGTCCTCACCCTCTCCGACATCCTCGACCCGCCGCCGGCCACCGCCGAGACCCCGTTCGCGCCCACCGCGCCCCAGCCGACCTTCGCCGAGCTGCCGCTGCCCGCCCCGGCCGCGGAGCTCCTGGCGGCCGAGGCCGCCCCGGATCCCCTCGCCGGCCTGCTGGCCGACCCTGTGCTCATGGACCGCCTGGCCAAGGCCCTGGTGGCGCGGCTGGGCGACCAGGTGCTGCGCGAGATCGCCTGGGAAGTCATGCCGGAGCTGGCGGAGCGGCTGCATACCAGGGACAACCCGTGATCACCGGCTACAACAGCGATGTGCGCCACGGCAGCCGGGTCTTCCACGTGCAGACCGAAGACAAGGGCCTGGGCAACCCGAAGATCGAGACCCTGATCTACCTGGGCGGCGAAATCCTCGACAGCTACCGCGGCACCTACGAAGACCTCCTGACCGACCCGCAGGTCCAGGACCAGGTCATCCAGGCGCGCATGGACGAACAGCACAAATCCGTCATCCGGGAAATCAAGAACGGCAAGTACGACACCACCCCCGCCGATCCCCAGGTGGCGGAGCAGCATGTCTTCAACGAGCGGCCCCTGGACCAGGCCATCCTGGAATACCTGGCCCACGAAGGCGACACTGACACCCTGGAGCTGGTCCTGGACCAGCCCATCCGGCCGGTCTTCGGCCACCCGTTCAGCTTCAGCATCCGCGCCCGGCTATGCGCCAGCCAGAGCCCCGTGCACGGGGCCGAGGTGTCGGTCCGGCTGATCTCCAGCTTCAAGAAGGCCGGCATCCTGGGCGGGGGCAAGACCGACGCCGACGGCTTCTACACCACCCAGGTGGACCTTCCCCCCAGCCAGCCCGGCCACTGCGCCGTGGTCATCAGCTGCAGCTCCGATTTCGGCAACGATGAACTCCGGGCGCTCATCACCGATTAGACGCCATGTCCGGGCTCAGCCCGGACATGGCGTCTGCAGTTTGGACTTTTCGTCCGGTCCAATCATTCCCTGCCGGTGGCTCCGGAATCGTTCGTTCCGGTGCCCCGGGTTCGCGCCGACCCATTTCCCCCCGTGCCAATAATAATGAGACACTTCAATTCGATGAATAATCACTG
>PLUC01000100.1 GCA_003165415.1 Holophagaceae bacterium | reverse complement strand
GGACGAAAAGTCCAAACTGCAGGCTAGCAGCCGTTACGGAGCTTGCTCCGTTACGGCTGCTAGTGCCAAGCCACATGCTTAATCAAGACGCAATTTAACGGTGCTATTTGCGGATCAGGGCGATGGCGGCCAGGACCAGGGCCGGAATGGCGGCCAGGATCAGGAGGCTCACCCAGTACGCCGCGGAGCGGCCGTAGTTGAGGGTCCAGCCCACACCCACCCGCTTGGGCACCCAGAGGCGGGGATCCTGGGGATTCACGTAGAAGACGCCGCCGCGGTAGTGCTCCGAAGGGGAAGCCTGGGGCAAGGCCTGCCAGGCGTCCCGGATCATGAAGACGATCCCCAGGAGCATGCAGACCACCAGCGCCAGCAGCCCGGCGAACAGCGCCGTGGAGCCCTGGAGCGGCACCAGCAGGACGCCGGCCATGAGCAGGCACAGCCCGAGCCCCATGAGCCCCCGGAGCGGATGGATGGCCCTGGCCTGGGACCGGCCGGCCCCGCTGGCCAGGCCGGCGGCGCCGGCCTCCACCAGGAACAGCACCAGCCACAGGAAGACCGGGGTCCCGAACACCACCCAGGCCAGCCGCGCCTTGGGGGCCCAGCCGTTGGCCCGGCCCAGGGCGTCGAAATGGACCGGCACGGGATCCGGCAGCAGGGGCAGGACCTGGAAATAGAAAACGGCCAGGGCCAGGACCCCGAACAGGGCGGCGAGGTCCCAGAGGGAAACGATGCGGGCGGGCCTGGAGGGTTGCATGGGGTGATTAGGGGCCGTTGCGAAATAACCTGTGCATTTCAGGTTATTTTGCTACGGCCCATTATGCCGGGGCCGCAACGACCTGCTCATGTTATTTCTAGACAACGGCTTATCCTCCAGTTCCCGGAATCACCGGTGCTTGACCTCCTTGGGTTCAGGATGGGACGAACCGAAGCAGCCCCCGGGGAGGTCCATGCAGGCGAGGCCGTACCGGTGCACCACCAGCAAGGTGCAGGCGCCATCGGCTCCGGGAGCCAGGCCGACAGAATTCGGCGCGATCAGGGCGGCGCACTCCTCCGGAAGGTTGTCGGGCGCGAAACAGGCGGCGGGGCCGAACCGGGTCACCCCCTGGCCCGGATCTCCCAGGACGGTCCAAAGCTCGCCGGTTCTGGGGTTGTAGGACCGGACGGCATGATTGCCCTGGTCCGCGATGAAGAGGATGCCCCGGTCCAACAGCAGGCTCGCAGGCCCGTTCAGGCAGGCCTGGCCCGGTAGCAGGCCCGGCCCCGGTGGTGGAACGGGTGCGAAACCTGCTTCCTCGGCTTTCCCGATGAGGGTGCGGACCTCCCCCGCGTGGGTGATGAGCCGGAGCGCGTCGCCATCGGTGACGTAGAGCTGCTGTCGTTCCGAATCCACGGCCAGACCGCGGATTCGGCCAAACCCGGCCTTCACGCCAAATCCGTCCCTGGCGCCGGGCGAGTATAGGCTGCCGTGACCATGCCGGTCCAGGTCGTTCAGGAAGAAAAAGCCGGTGGGCAGTCCCGCCACCAAGGACTTGACGCCCATGGGGCTGATCCGTTCGACCCAACTGTTGCCTTTCACCACGAACAGGTTGCCGGTGGTGTCCATGGCCATGGCGTCAATGGTGTAGTTCCAATCGACATCGTCCCTCTTGTGGACAAGGGCGCCCACCGAATGGTGGGGATCCGTGGAGTCCGGGAAGTAGTCGCGGTGGCGGGTGATCTTCAAAGCCGTCAGGGTTCCATCGGGAGCCAGGTCGAACAGCCCGTAATGGGGGTCCGGGTCCAGGGCCAGGGCGACGACCACGTGGCGGGGATTGTGGCCGTGGCTCCCGGGGGGCCGGACCGCCACCGCCGTGCACGCCGTGGGTGGAAGCGACTGGAAGTCCGGATCGGTGGGGCTTTTCTTCATTCGCAGCGGCAGCCGCGTCATCTCGCCCGACCGCGAGACGGTGACGAGGCCCTCATCGTCGTTGATCAACCAGCTTCCGTCCAACGCTCCCATGGCGGGATCGGCCACGAAATGGATGCCGAGAATGGGCGAGGCGGGATAGCTCCCAAAACGGAAGTTCGAGCGCCTTTCCCTTGGGTAGTCGATAGGCCGGAATTCCTTGAAAAGGGTAAGCTCCGAGGAGGGCTCCACCCAGCCGGGACCGTGCACAGCGCCGACCAGGCCCGCTCCGAAGACCTTGTCCCTGGCCTCCAGGCCCGTATGGCCAGCCTCGACCTTCATGGGGAGCACGCTTCGAGCGCCACTCAGGGGATCCGTGGCGCAGATGTGGAGGGTCCGCGACTCCACGGCCCGGGGCGCCCGGTAGCGGGTGACCCCCTTGAGCCCAACGTCCGTGAAGGTGCCCCCGTCGGCCTCCTGGACGGACCAGGTGAAGACCCTGGGCCGAGCATCGCCGGGAAGCACCCCGAGCCGGCAGCTCTCGCCGGAACGCAGCCTCTCCTTGGCGGCGATGATCGGAATGGGCGAGGGCAGGACCCGGATGGCACATTCGGCCATCGGCTCCGGGCTGTCCTTGACCCGGACTTGGATATGGAAAATCTGCTCTTCAGTCACCCGGGGAGCCCGGTAAAGATTCCTTGGCCCCTGGCGCTTCCGCGTGAAGCCGCCGCCGCCGGGCTCCCGGACGGACCATTCCCAGACCTGGGGCGCCCCGTCGGCATGAGCCGCGGTGAAAACGCAGGTCTGGAAAGATTCAAGCTCGAGCGGTACCAGGCTGCCGCTAAGGGTCACCTGGGCCTGGACCCGAAGGCCCAAAGCCGCCACGGCGATGAAGACTGCCATTCCGACGCACCTTGATCGCAAAGTCAATGAATGTTGCATGGACCAACCCCCTGGGTGGAGCACCCCAGTATAATATTAACAAATCATAAATAAAAGGCCATCTTTACGGCTGTAAGATGGAGGCTGATCCCATCGATAACTTTTTACTTCGGAGCAGCCCATGGACCGACGGGATTTCCTGAAGGACACGGCGGGGACCCTCGCCGCCCTCACCGCCCTGTCCCCCCTGCTGGAGGCCGGGCCTCCGGCTCGGCCGGACCTGGCGGTGGTCCGTGGCACGTCCCCGGAGCGGATCGTGCGCGCGGCCGTGGACGCCCTGGGCGGGATCCGGCGCTTCATCGCCAAGGGCGACGTGGTGGTGGTCAAGCCCAACATCGGCTGGGACCGCAGGCCCGAGCAGGCGGCCACCACCAACCCCGAGGTGGTGGCCACCCTGGTGAAGCTCTGCTTCGAGGCCGGCGCGCGCAAGGTGAAGGTGTTCGACCGCACCTGCAACGATCCGCGCCGGTGCTACGTGCAGAGCGGCATCGAAGCCGCGGCCCGGGCCGCCGGGGCCGAGGTCAGCTTCGTGGACGAGCGCCGCTTCCGGGAAGTGCAGATCCCCCGCGGCGTGGCCATCAAGGCGTGGCCCTTCTACATCGACCTGCTGGAGGCCGACAAGGTCATCAGCGCGCCCATCGCCAAACACCACGGCTTGTGCCGGCTCACCCTGTGCCACAAGAACTGGATGGGGGTCATGGGCGAGAACCGCGGCCGCATCCACCAGCGCCTGGACGACACCCTGGTGGACATCTCCACCGTCATCAAGCCCACCTTCACCGTGCTGGACGCGGTGCGCATCCTCACCAACCACGGCCCCCAGGGCGGCGACCCGGCCGACGTGAAGCGCCTCGACACGGTCATCGCCGGCACCGACCAAGTGGCCATCGACGCCTACGGCACGACCCTGTTCGGCCTGACCGGCGCGGACATCGGCTATGTGCGGGAAGCCGCGCGCCGGGGCCTGGGGGTGATGGACCTGGGCCGGCTCAGCATCCGCAAGTTCGAGGTCTGATATGAACGCAGGGGGACCGCCCGCTCGCTACGCTAGCAACCGTTGCGGAGCTTGCTCCGCTACGGTTGCTTGTGCCCGGAACGGCCGCTGCGTCTCGGGTGGATCTAACAGTGCTCGCTCTTCGTCCCCCCGCACCCCCACTTCATGCCCGGGCGGAGCCCGGCCATGAAGTCCGGCATGCTGATCTGGGCCCGGCGGATCACCCAGGGCCTGTTCCTGCTGGTGTTCATCCTGCTGTTCCTGCAGACCGAGCAGCAGGGCGCGGACCAGCTGGGCTACCCGGTCAAGGTGTTCCTGGACATCGATCCGCTTCTGGCCCTGGCCACCCTCCTGTCCGCCCACGCCCTGGCCGCGGGCTTCCTCCTGAGCCTGGCCCTGGCCGGCCTGACCGTGGTGCTCGGCCGGGTGTTCTGCGGCTGGGCCTGTCCCCTGGGCACCCTGCACAACCTGATGGGGGCCCTGCGCCGGTGGCGGGGGCCGCAGCGGGTGCGGGGCTGGTTCCGGGCCAAGTACCTGCTCCTGGTCTTCCTGCTTGCGGGCAGCGCCGTGGGCCTGCAGCTCACCGGCCTGTTCGACCCCCTTTCCCTGCTGGCGCGGCACCTGGCCCTGGGGCCCTACCCGGCCCTCAACTACGCGGCCAACAGCGCCATGGACGCTGTCTACCGGGTGGACCGGAAGGCGCTCACCCTGGTCGCCGAGGCCATGTTCGCCCTGCTGAAGAAGTCAGTCCTGGCCTTCCAGCAGCCGCACTTCGCCCAGGGTTCCCTGCTCACCGCCCTGCTCCTGGCCATCCTGCTGCTGAACCTCTCCGAGCGCCGGTTCTGGTGCCGCTACCTGTGCCCGCTGGGGGCGCTGCTCGGGCTGCTGGGGCGCCGGGCCCTGCTGAAGCGCGAGGTCGCCGAGGGCTGCAACGCCTGCGGCGTCTGCGACCGGGAGTGCCAGGGCGGGCTGCCGGCCTCCCGGGAGACCGGCTGGATCTCCTCCGAATGCCTCTACTGCATGGCGTGCGACGACGCCTGCCCGAAGAACGCCGTGAGCTTCGGCTTCACCCGCCAGCCGGCCGAGGCGCTGGACCTGGGCCGGCGCCGGGTGCTCCTGGCCGGAGGCACCGGACTCGCCGCCGTGGCCGTCTCCCGGGCTACCCCGGCCTTCGACCGGCGGGCCAACCCCGGGCTGCTCCGCCCCCCCGGCGCCCGGGCCGAGCCGGACTTCCTGGCCCGTTGCGTCAAGTGCGGCGAGTGCATGAAGGTCTGCACCACCAACGGCCTCCAGCCCACCCTGCTGGAGGCGGGCCTGGAGGGCGTCTGGTCGCCCGTGCTGGTGCCCACCCGTGGCTACTGCGAGTTCAACTGCACCCTGTGCGGCCAGGTGTGCCCCACCGGGGCCATCCAGAAACTGACCCCGGCCGCCAAGTCCCAGTGGCGCATCGGCACCGCCATGTTCGACCGGGGCCGCTGCCTGCCCCACGCCCACGCCACCCCGTGCATCGTCTGCGAAGAAGTCTGCCCGACCCCCACCAAGGCCATCTGGTTCGAGGAGGTGGTGGTGCGCGACCGCGCCGGCCAGGCGGTCACCGTGAAGCAGCCCCACGTGGACCTGAAGCTGTGCATCGGCTGCGGCATTTGCGAAGCCAAGTGCCCCATCGGAGACCGGCCCGCCGTTTATGTCACCAGCATCGGCGAGACCCGCTCCAGGCAGAACCAGATGCTGCTGGAGGACTCGGGCGGCTACGGGTCCTGAAGCTGGAGGAGTCCCCTCGCCCTGGATGCCCCTACCAGTCCAGCCGGTCGATCTTCACCAGCACCGCATCGCCCCACATGGAAGTGGAAAGGGTTATCGCGACGGCGGACGGATCATCCGGGTCACCCCGTTTCAGAGTGGCCGGAACATGCCCTTGGGGTTCCCGCGTGTGGTAGGTGGCCATGATGGCCCGGCGCAGGGCGCAGCCGGAGCAATGGATGGATCTTCCGCAACCCCCGGGCAGGCCCGAGTTCACGCAGCCGAACAGCTCGCCGGCGCGCTTGCCGCGGGCCTGGCTGGGCAGGACCCCCAGGATCTCCTGGCCCCGCTTGTTCACCACCGATACGGTGACGTCCTCGTCCACCACCAGCACCGGGAACGGGAACCGATCGATGATCTTCTGGATCGACATCCCGGCGTCGCCCGCCAGTTTGGCCGCGCAGGCAAGGCAGATCCCGAAACCCACCTTCCCGGCCTCATCCGGCCCCCCGGGAAGCTCTCTTCCGCACCATGAGCACAGGCAGCGCAAAGCCAATCCCTCCTTTCCTACCGCGGCACCAGGATCAGCTTGCCGGGCCGGCGCTCGTCGACGGTGTAGACGAAGTGCTTGAGGAAGCTCTGCCCCAGCAGCCCGTCGATGCCGACCTCGGAGGCCGGCACGGCCGATCCGGCCACGTCGGTGCCCTCCTGGCCCCCCACCGCCACCCGGGGCAGCACAATGGAGCGGCCGCGGATCTTCTGGCCGCCGGCCAGGGTCAGGGTGGACTCCTCCCCCAGGCTGCCGGTCAGGCCCAGGGCGCTGATGATCTCGCCGGGGAGGCAGACCAGCTGGGCGCCGGTATCCACGATGAAGCAGCAGGGCTCGTCCCCCACCATGGCATCCACCAGCACCAGCCCGTTGTCCTCGGTTTCCTGGCGGGCGGCGGCCCAGCGGGCCAGTTCCCGGCGGTAGCCCCGCACCCGGTCCAGGGCCGCCAGCAGGCCCGGATCCGGATGGCTGCGGCAGGCGGCGCGCAGGTCCGCCAGCAGCCGGTTCAGCCCGGTGTAGAAGGCCACGTCCCGCTCCTGGTCGTGGAAGGCCTGGTAGGCGTCGGTGCGGGCCTTGAGAGCCTGCTGCTCGCCTTCGAGCTGGGCGCGGGCCTGCTTGATCCCGGCATCGAGGCGCTGGCTCAACGCGTTGAAGGCGTCCACCGCCTGCTGGGCCGCGGCCCTGGACCCGTTGTAGCGCTCGGCCACCGCATTGCGGGCCTTGACCCGGTCGTTGTAGCGGCGCATGGCCTGCAGGTCGGTTTCCGCCGGCGGCAAGCCCAGGGCCTGGTCCTGGGCGTCCAGGGTGGCCGCCAGCTCCTTGCTGGGGGCCAGCTGCCGGTCCGCCTCGGCCCGGGCCGCTTCCAGCTGCGTGTTCCGCTGCTCCACCTGGGCGTTGAAGCGCTCCACCAGGGCGTTGACCCGCTGGTGGCCGGCTTCCAGGTTCTCGCCCCGGTAGAACCGTTCCATGACGGTTTCCACCGCCGCCAGGCGCGGCTGGAACGCCACCGGTTCTCCGGCGCCGGCCAGCAGAACGGGCGCCAGGACCAGGGCGGCGCAGCGGAGAGGTCCGAGGGGGAAATGGGCCATGGCAGGGGGCCTTCGAGGGCAGGGAGCGACTTCCATCATCCGCCTTTCCCTTGCCCGGGTCGATGCCCGATGCGGTTATGCTGGACCCTGAACTTCGGACTCAGCCAGGCCGATCACCCGCACAGGGCCGCGAGGAGCCCACCCATGAGCACAAGCACCTGCTGCATCCTCATCATCATCGTCTTTTTCGCCCTGGTGTTCCACGCCATCCATTTGGATGAGAAACGGGTCTCCGACCGCCGGAAGCAGGACCTGCCCCACCCGCTGGACCGGCGCAAGGAGGACAGGCGCAAGAAGACGACCCGGGCCTCGCGCCTGGGCTGGGCCTTCCAGGCGCGGTGGGCCCAGTTGAAGGGGTTCTGGACCCCCCGTCACTAGAAAATCCCCCCAACCCTCCGTAAACTCAAACCCAAAGCCATCATCCCCCCGAGTCGAACCATGGGCCAGGAACCTACCGACGCCAGCATGGGCCGTCTGACGGCCAGAGAGGTCCTGCCCCTCCACGGTCCGGCCCTTTCGGTGGTGGCCATCGATGATGACCGCGCGATGCTGGTCATGATCGCCAAGGCCCTCGGCGCCGAGGGCATCGACTGCCGCACGGCCACCACCGGGGCGGCGGGGCTGGAGCTGATCCGGGAACACCGGCCGGACCTGGTGCTGCTGGACATCATCATGATCGGCGAGGACGGCTTCACCATCTGCCGGGAAATCCGCCGCACCTGGTCCGCCGAACAGCTTCCGGTGGTGATGGTCACCGGGCTGGACGACCTGGCCTCCATCCAGACGGCGTACCAGGCCGGCGCCAACGATTTCCTAGCCAAGCCGCTGCACTGGAAGCACCTGCCCTACCGGATCCGCCACGTCCTGCAGGCCAACCGGGCCTTCAAGGCCCTCCAGGACAGCACCACGACCCTGCGCACCCTGTTCCAGGTGCACCCCGATTCCATCTTCACCATGGACGCCGACGGCACCGTGACCCTGGTCCACTCTGGCCTCTACGATGTGGACTACGCCTTCCTCCCCAGCCTGGGCAGGCTCGAGGCGCTGCTGCCCCAGGAACTGGCGGCCCAGGTGCGGGAGCGCTTCCGGCAGGCCCTGGCCGCGCCCACGGAGGTGTTCAGCCTGGAGACCAGCCATCCGTTCGGCCTGGAATCACGCTTCTGGGAGGCCCGCTTCATCGCTTCCTCCAAGGCCCAGGTCCTGGTGATGGTCCGCGACATGACCGAGCGCAAGCGGGCCGAGCAGGCCCTGCACGCCAGCGAGGAACGCTACCAGCGGATCACCGAGGCCATCACCGACTACATCTACACCGTGCGCCTGACCGGCGGCCCCGGGGCGGAAACCACCCACGGCCCGGGCTGCTTCGCCGTCACCGGCTACCGGCCGGAGGCGTTCGCCAGCGATCCCTTCCTGTGGTTCCGCATGGTGGTGGACGAGGACCGCCCCCTGGTCCAGGAACAGGTTCGGCGGATCCTGGCCGGCGAGGACCCGCCGCCGCTGGAACACCGCATCAAGCACCAGAACGGGACCCTGCGCTGGGTGCGCAACACCTTCGTGCCCCATTGCGACGCCACCGGCGCCCTGGTGGCCTATGACGGCCTGGTCCAGGACATCACCGAGCGCACCCGGATCGAAGAGGCCCTGCGGGAAAGCAACCAGCGCCTGGAACTGGCCGTGCTGTCCGGCCGCCTCGGCATCTGGGACCGGAACCTCCAGGACCAGACCCAGGTATGGAACGACCGGATGTACGAGATCTTCGGCCTGGACCGGGAGCTCCATGCGCCCTCCGGCGAATACTGGGCGGAGCACCTGATCCACCCCGAAGACCGCACCCTGGTCCAGGAGGCCATGCGCGCCGCCATCCAGGACGAAAAGCCCTACCGCACCACCTACCGGGTGATGCTCCCGGGCGGGGAGATCCGCCACATCAGCTCCAACGGCCTGGTGATCCGCGACGCCGAAGGCCGGCCCGTCCGGATGATCGGGGTCAACCGCGACCGCACCGAACAGGTGCGGGCGGAGTTCGAGCGCCGGCGCCTGCAGGAGGAGCGGCAGCACTCCGAGAAGCTGGAAAGCCTGGGCAGCCTGGCCGGCGGCATCGCCCACGACATGAACAACGTCCTGGCGGCCATCATGGGCATGGCCTCGGCCCTGCGCTCCGCCTGCGCGGACCAGGATCCCCAGACGCGACCCCTGGACAGCATCCTGCACGCCAGCAGCCGCGGCCGGGACCTGGTGAAAGGCCTCACCGACTTCGCCCGCAAGGGCCTGGACGAGCCCCAGTGGTTCGACCTGAACGAGCTGGTGCGCAAGGAGGCGGAACTCCTGGGCCACGCCAAGCTGCGCCAGGTCCAGCTCACCCTGGACCTGGATCCTGCCCTGCCCAGGTTCCTGGGGGACGCCTCCGCCCTGGGCAGCACCATCATGAACCTGGGGATCAACGCCCTGGACGCCATGCCCGACGGCGGCGCCCTGAGCTTCCGGACCCGGGCCCTGGCCGCCGGCGGCATCGAACTGGCGGTGGCGGACACCGGCTGCGGGATGCCGCCCGAAGTCCTGGCCCGGGCCATGGAGCCCTTCTTCACCACCAAACCGGTGGGCAAGGGCACCGGCCTCGGCCTGGCCCGGGTCTACGGGACGATCAAGGCCCACGGAGGCACCGTGGAACTGGAGAGCCAGCCGGGCCAGGGCACCTCCGTGCTGATGCGGTTCCCCGCCAGCGCACCGGCACCCCGGCCCGCGGATCCCGATCCCCGGCCCCCGTCCGGGGACCAGCCCCGGCCCCTCAGCGTCCTGCTGGTGGACGACGACGAGCTGATCCAGAGTTCCACCCATGCCCTGCTGGATGTCCTGGGCCACGCCACCGTCGCCGTGTCCAGCGGCGAGGAGGCCCTGGCGCGACTGGAAGCCGGGTTCGAGCCGGACATCGTCCTCCTGGACATGACCATGCCCGGGCTGGGCGGAGCCGGGACCCTGCCCCGGCTCCGCCTCCTGCGGCCCGCCCTGCCCGTGCTGCTGGCCACGGGCCGGGCCGACCAGACCGTGCTGGACCTGGTGCAGGCCTACCCGATGGTCACCCTGCTGTCCAAGCCATTCAGCATCAGGGAGCTGCGGCTGCAGTTGGAAACCCGCGGACGGGGCTGACTTCTTGCCTGATTGGATAATCATGCAAGAATGAGTTGCGTAGCTTGCAGCCATCCGACCCCACCGGCATCAGGGCCCACCGCATGTTCCAGGTAACCGCCGATCCTGAAAAAAACCGCCTGTACGTGACCCTCGAAGGTCACCTGGAGCCGGCCGAGCGGTTGGCGGCCAGCAAGGCCATCCTGGTGGCGATCGGCCAGCTCCGCCCCGGGTTCGACCTCGTCAACAACGTGAGCGAGCTTCACCCGACCGATACCGAAGGCCTCAATGATCTGCTCCGCATCCAGGCGGCCATCAAGATCAAGGGCGTCCGCTCCGTGATCAGGATCGCGAAGATCCCTTTGACGCGTCTCCAGGTGGAGCGCACGGCCGAGCGGTCCGGCCTGGAGGGCGATACCGCCGCCACGGTCCAGGAAGCCGATGAGCGGCTGGACGCCCTGGGCCCGTCACCCTCACCGGAAGCGCCCCCCGGGGGCGGATCACGGACAAGCTGAGCGGACTGGACCGGGGCGCCCGGTCACCGCCAGGGCGAAGCCGAAGCCGCCGAGCAGGGCGCAGCCCAGCAGGGCCCCCAGCATCCAGCCGGGATTCCCCGCGTGGAACCAGATCGCCGCCGCCGCCACCGGCGCGAAGGTCCGGGCGATCATCATCGGGAAGGCCAGGGCGCCGTTGATCGCCCCATAGTTCGCGGGACCGATGAGTTCGGGGACCGCCGTGCCGCGGACGATGGTCATCACCCCGTTGCCCAGCCCGAACACGGCCACGGCGGCCCCGAGCCAGACCGCCCGGTGCGGCAGCAGGAGCATGCCCAGCAGGGTGGCCGGGAACGAGGCCAGCGCCACCACGCCCATGGTCCGCACGTCCAGCCTGGCCCGGAAGAGCATCCACACCAGCCGGCCCCCCACCTGCATGGGGCCGCATCATGCAGGAGAGGATCGCCGCCGTGCCCAGGCGCCACTCCCGCATGAGCGGGATGAACTGGAAGACCAGGGCCGAGCCGATGGCGTTGTAGGCCGTGAACCACAGGGCCAGTCCCCAGAACGCCCGCTCCCGCGCCATGGCGGCGTACACCGAAGCCGCCGCGACCTTCCCGGCGGCCGGGGAGACCCCGGGCGCGGCCGGACGGGGCACGAACCACGCGTGCAGCGGCAGGCAGATGGCCAGATTGGCGCCCGCCAGCACCCAGAGGGCGTGGCGCCAGCCCAGGGCCGACACCAGGTACTGGGTCACCGGCATGCAGACCGTGCTGGCGAAGCCGCCCACCAGGGTGAGGGTGATGATCCCGCGCGGGGCGTTCTTGCCGCAGGCGGCCGTGATCACGGCGAAGGCCGGCTCGTACAGCACTCCGGCCATGCTCCAAATCATGTTCAGGAACCTGACGCTAGCAGCACCTGGCAGGCGGTCCGTCCTTGATCACCGGCGGCCCGAACGCCTCCTCCGGCACCGGTTCGCCGTGGAGGGTCTTCCAGCAGCGCCGGGCCGCGTCCGCCACCACCAGGATCACCCCGAGGATGAACAGGGTCATCAGGGTGGAGTCCAGGTAGCCCGTGAAGACCATGCCCGGAACGCGGGTCATGGGCCAGAAGATGTTCTGGATGGAAAGCACCCCGGCGGACAGGGTGATGGTGCCCACGAACACCAGGGGAACGGCGGTGATGAAGGCGTACCTCGCCTTGCCCATGTTCACCAGGAAGGTGGTGCACACCGCCAGGGCGATGGTCGCCAGCAACTGGTTGCCCGTGCCGAACAGCGGCCACAGGGTGGAGATGTTGCCGGTGTAGATGAGGTAGGCCCAGGCGAAGGTCACCACCGCCGTGCACAGCAGGTTGCCCCACACCCAATGCGAGTCGGCGAACCGCTTGTGCACGGTCCGTCCCAGCACTTCCTGCATCACGTAGCGCGCCACACGAGTGCCGGTGTCGATGGTGGTGAGGATGAACAGGGCCTCGAACATGATGGCGTAGTGGTACCAGTAGCCCATGAGCGCCTGCATGCCGGGCAGGCCCCGGAAGATCTGGGCCATGCCCACCGCCAGGGACACCGCGCCACCGCTGCGGCCCGCCAGATGTTCCCCCACCTCCCTGGAGAACAGGTCGAGGTTGGTGGTGTGCAGCCCCAGCTTGGCGAACACCGCCGGCGCCGTGTTGATGGCGAAGTAGTCGCCCTGGCTGAGGGAACAGGCGGCGATCAAGGCCAGGACGGCCACCAGGCTCTCGCACAGCATGGCGCCATAGCCGATGAACCGGGCGTCGGTCTCCTTGTTGATCATCTTCGGGGTGGTGCCCGACGACACCAGGGCGTGGAACCCGGAAATGGAGCCGCAGGCGATGGTCACGAACAGGAAGGGGTACAGCTTGCCCTTGATGATGGGCCCGCCGCCGTGGACGAAGGCGGTGAACGCCGGGAACTGGATGTTCGGGTGCACGATCAGCACGCCGATGACCAGCAGGAAGATGGTCCCCAGCTTCACATAGGTGGAGAGGTAGTCCCTCGGCTCGAGCAGCAGCCACACCGGCAGCACCGAGGCGATGAAGCCGTAGGCGGCCATGAGCAGGGTGATCTGGTGCGGGGTGAAGGTGAGCATGGAGGCATAGCCGGTGCTGGCGAACCAGTGGCCGCCGATCACCGCCGCGATCAGCAGGACCACGCCGGCGATGCTGGGCATCAACACGTTGACCTTGCCGGGGACGCTCTTGAACATGGCCACGCCCATGAACAGGGCGATGGGCACCGTGCAGCCGATGGTGAACACCCCCCAGGGGCTGGCCGAGAGGGCGTTGACCACCACGATGCCAAGGCCCGCCAGGGTCACCAGCAGGATCAGCAGGACCGCGCCCATGGTCACGAACCCGGCGAACGGCGAGATCTCGGTGCGGGCCACTTCGGCCAGGGACTTGCCCTTGTGCCGCATGGAGGCCACCAGCACCACGAAGTCGTGGACGCAGCCCGCCAGGACCGCACCGAACACGATCCAGAAGAACCCCGGGGCGAACCCGAACTGGGCGGCCAGGGTGGGCCCCACCAGGGGCCCGGCGCCGGCGATGGCCGCGAAATGGTGCCCGAACAGCACCCATTTGGGCGAAGGCACATAGTTGTGCCCGTCCTCGTAGACATGGGCCGGCGTCCTCCGGGCATCATCCAGGACCAGGGCCTTGGCCGCGATCCAGGCGCTGTAATAACGGTAGCCGATCACGTAGATGCATAGCGCGCTCAGGAGTACCGGGAAGGTATTCATGGAACCTCCTTGAAATCCATAGGTTTCTTGCTCCCGACTGCATGTTAGTCCAGATTTCAGGAAAAGCATTCCGATTTATCTATCAGTTAAGCCGTTGTCTAGAATCAATCTGAACGGGTCGTTGCGGCCCCGGCATAAGTTCCATAGATCCCTGGCGACGCATGCGTCGCCAGGGGCCGTAGCAAAATAACCTGAAATGCACAGGTTATTTCACAACGGCCACTAATCCCAAAGGAACGTGGCAAACTCGCTCACCGGCGCCCGTTCCGGCACCAACTGGTTCACCGCGGCCTCCGGGTCGGCGTAGCCCAGCGCCATGCCGCAGACCAGCACATGGTCATCCGGGATCGGCACGTGCTGGCGGATCAGCCGGTGGTATTTGGAGAAGGCCGCCTGGGGGCAGGTATGCAGGCCCTCGCCCCGGGCGGCGATCATCACCGATTGCAGGAAGGCGCCCATGTCGATCCAGGCGCCGTAGCCCTGGCGTCTGTCCAGGGTGAAGAACAGGCCCACCGGCGCGTCAAAAAACGTGTAGTTGCGCGCTGCCTGCCGTTTCATGGCCGCGGTGTCGCCCTTGGCCACCCCGGTCAGCTGGTAGAGCGCCTTGCCCAGCTGGCGCCGGCGCCCGAGGTAGGGTTCCACCCATTCATCGGGATAATACCGGTATTCCTCATCGTAGCCCGGCGCATCGGCGGCATCGGCGGCGAGGATGGCCTCCACCAGGCGGTCCCGGTGGGTTCCCGCCACCACCTGGACATGCCAGGGCTGGATGTTCGACCCATTCGGCGCGTGCCTGGCAATGTCGAGCATCCGCTCCACCGTCTCCCGAGGGACCGGGGTGGGAAGGAAGGCCCTCACGCTGCGCCGGGACCGGATCGCCTCGGCGGGAGTGGCTGCGACGGAATTGACGATGCTCATCATAGGTTCCCTTTCCGGGCTGCTGGAATTTCCCCGCCTGGACCCTTCCCCGGCCGGCCGGGCGGATCTATGCTCCACAAGCTTATCCTCTGAGTTCCAGCAGCAGAGAAGTCCGAGTCGCGACAAAGTCCATCAACCCCGACCCGGCCTCCATGAACCAGGGAGGCCTCCAGGCGGTGGTGTCCTCGGACATCGGGTCCGCCACCTCCAGCACCTTCACCCTCACCATCCCCGTGACCGTCAATCCCGACCTCACCACCACCTACACCCTGACGGTCATCGATACCGCCGGCCAGAAGGCGACCCAACCCAAAGGGGCACCCGGCCCACCCCAAGGGGAGGCCGGGCGCCCCAGGCGGGCTAGATCCTATCTAATCTAGAGAGCGGACATGGCCTTTTTCCATTTGGCAGCGGAGTACAAGGACTGCAGGAACAAAATTAATACTGAAATTCCCGCAGTCAGGACCAGGGTGGCGAGAGCCACTTTTTCATTCACCCGCAACCCTAGGAGTGAATCCAATCCCGTTCCAACGAACACGTCCGAGGCGCTGTTGGACAAATCCGCGGCGAGGATCAAACCGGAGGCAGCGACCAATCCGATAAGGATCGACAATCCTTTGTAAATAGGTAAACTGCGAATACTCATTTGGCGTTCTTCCTGAGTGATCACGGGATCTCCGATATGAATCGATTTATGAACAGGGTTAATTTACAAGAACTTGAACCTACGCCCTGTACTGGTACAAGTATAGATCTTCATGATTTTTTTGCGTTTTTTATAATCCCACGGGCGATGATGGGAATTCATTTATTGTGAGCTACTGCTTTTTTTTCAATACTTACAAATTATTTTCCATGAAAAAATATTTCAAAAATATTAACAAATACTTAGATTGAAAGCATGAAACCAAAAAACCATTGGGACCCATCCATGCGCAACGAATTCCGATAGAATGAACTCGTGCAAAATCCCTTTCGTCGATTTTTGCGCCGGAATGCGC
The DNA here is from genome assembly GCA_003165415.1 of Holophagaceae bacterium. GTDB lineage: Bacteria > Acidobacteriota > Holophagae > Holophagales > Holophagaceae > Mesoterricola. The sequence continues at coordinate 18,524 of PLUC01000100.1, read as the reverse complement.
CGCCACCGGCATTCCGGTCGGGGCGTCCCGCGGAAGATCCTCCGCAGGGATCCTGCAGCCCTGCCCCGCCGGAACCGCCGGACGCCTTCGACGGACCGTGGCGTCTCCTGAGCGGTGAAGTCGCCGGAGGGCCGGGAGAGCTTGCCCAGGACCACCAGGGCCTGGTGGATCATCTGGCTCCCCTGGTCCTTGGCCACTTCTCCAGAAACCGGCCCGCCCCGACCTCGTTCCCGGCCCTGGCCGTGCAGATCATGGATCTGCTCAACGATCCGGATGTGGACTTGAAGCGGGTGCTCAAGGCCATCGCCCCCGACCCCGCCGTCTCCCTGCATATCCTCCGGGCTGCCAATTCCCCCTGGTACAGCCGCGGCACCGAGGTGCTGGACATGCGCATCGCGGTCATGGTCATCGGCCTGCGCGGGGTGAGCGAAATCGCCGCGGGCGTCGCCGCGCGTTCCCTGTTCGACGTGTCCTTGCGAGTGGAGTATGAAGTCTTCGAGGATCGCTGGCGCCACCTGTTCCTGGACACCATGGCCGTGGCCTTCGGGGCCAGCCAGTTCGCCTTCGAACAGCAGGTGGGCCGGGCGGACCGGGTCTTCCTGGGGGGCATGTTCCACGACATCGGCAAGTGCATGGCCCTGCGTTCCCTGGCCGCGCTGAGCATCGCGGGCGAGGCCCCGCCGGACCTCCCGGTCCGGGTGGTGGACGAGGTGCTGGAGCGGACGCACGTGGAGATCGGCTGCGTTCTCCATCAGCTCTGGCGCCTTCCCGCCCACCTGGCCGAGCTCTGCCGGGACCACCACCTGCCCGCCGTTCCCGACGCCCCGGAGCACATGGACCTGCACCTGCTCCGGGTGGTCTCCGGCATCCACCGGCTGGTCCTGGACCCCCTCGACACCCGGTGCCTGGAAGAAACCCGCCAGAGCGTCCAGACCATGCGGCTGGGCCGGAGGGCCGTGCGGCTCCTGAGCCACGAAATGACCGACCAGGTGGCGCGGGTGGCAGGCCTGTTCTAGTCGCTGTCAGAGCCAGACGTTGAGGCAGAGCATGGACTCGCTGCGCTCGAAGCGGAATGGCGCCGTGTGCAGTTCCGCCTGGATGCTGAGGCCAAGCCCCGGCGCCGAGCTGCCCACGGCGTCGGGCAGGTCCGCGCCGGGACTTACTGGGCCGCGGGGATCACGGGGATTTCTTCTTTCAGCTCCTTCAAGGCCAGCCGGCGGAAGATCCTCACGTCGGCCATGGACATGACGCTGATGTAGGCGAAGCCGCTGAAGAACAGCCAGAGGAACGGCACCGAGGCCCATCTGCGCACGTAGATGGCGATGAACACGGCGGCGAAGTAGTAGAGGGCGAAGGCCAGCTCCAGGAACGTCAGCATGCTCTTGGGCACCGTGTAGGCGCAGGCGTTGCGGTTCCGGGGGCCGTTGCCGTGCTCGTCCACGCCCAGCTTGGGGGTGCGCTTGAACTCGATGTCGTCGGTGAAGAAGCCCTCCAGGACGGCCTTGGTCTGGTTCAGGCAGAGGCCGATGCCCAGGCTCATGAGCCCGGGGATGTACTTCATGCGGCTGAGCCAGTTCTTGTTGTTGTAGACCTCCCGCTGGGACAGGCCGAAATACAGGCCGACGCTGACGGCGTTGAGCAGGAAGAAGGGGCCGTCGGTGAGCAGCAGGGTGTGGGCCGGGGTGCCGGCCCGGAGGATCATGCAAGGCACCATGATGACGGCCAGAACGACCATGAGCATGTAGTTGCAGTTGGCGGTGAGATGGAACCAGCATTCGGCCTTGGTGTGCAGGCTCTCCTTGCTGGACAGGATGGTCTTCATCATCTTGCGGATGACCTGGGCGTTGCCCTTGGCCCAGCGGTACTGCTGGCTCTTGAAGGCGTTCACATCCACCGGCAGTTCGGCCGGGACCACCATGTCCTTCAGGTAGACCCCGCGCCAGCCCTTGAGCTGGGCCCGGTAGCTGAGGTCGGCGTCCTCGGTGATGGTGTCGTGCTGCCAGCCGCCGGCGTCGGCGATGGCGCTCACCCGCCACATGCCGGCGGTGCCGGAGAAGTTGAAGAAGGCATGGGAGCGGTGCCTTGCGGTGTGCTCGAACACGAAGTGGCCGTCCAGGAGGATGGCCTGCACCTGGGTCAGGAGGGAGAAGTCGCGGTTCAGGTGGTCCCAGCAGCCCTGGACAAAGGCGATCCTGGGATCACCGAAGTGGGGCACGGCCTGGCGCAGGAAGTCCACGGTGGGGATGAAATCGGCGTCGAACATGGCCACGAACTCGCCCTTGGCGGTTTTCAACCCGTTCTGCAGGGCCCCGGCCTTGTAGCCGGTGCGGTCAGCGCGGTGCAGGTAGGCGATGTCCCAGCCCAGGTTCCGGTACTTGTCGCAGACGGCCTGGGCCACCTTCACGGTGTCGTCGGTGGAGTCGTCCAGCATCTGGATCTCCAGCTTGTCCCTGGGCCAGTCCATTTTCACCACGTGGTCCAGCAGCCGCTCCACCACGTTCACTTCGTTGAACACGGCCAGCTGCACGGTGACCATGGGCAGGAAGCCGGGGCCACCGGCCGGGACGGGCGGATGCTTCTTGTTGTGGAAATAAAGAAGGAGCATCCAAAGCCGGTGAGCCCCATAGATGCTCAGGATGGTCAGGATCGTAAAGTAGGTCACCAGTAGGACAATTTTTAGGGCTTCCATCACCTGCTCCCCGGAGGCTTGCCTTCCCTTTGATTCCTTGGAACTCCCTTCCACCGAACCCCCGGTTTGTTCCACGATGCCTGCGACCGGTTGCGCCCGGTCAAAGTGCACCTTCTGTGCCACACCAAAAAAATAATTATTTTCAATTACTTACAGCGCATCCATGGGTTTCCCGGCAGCACCGGATGATTCAAAATGGTTAACCTGCCCATTCAATTTGACCAAGGGTGAAATTTGCCATTCCCCAGCGCCGGGGGCGCCCGCTTCATGGAGGAAATGGGCGTGGACCACCTCACCCTCTGCGACACCACCGGCATGGCCTATCCCAACCAGGTGGAAGCCCTGCTGGGCCACGAGGTCCCCAGCCAGATCGTCAAGGCCGGCCGCAGGCTCGACCTGCACCCGGTCCCGCCGACTTCGAGGCCATCCGCCAGCGGGCGCTGGGAGGCCTTGCGCGGACCCCGCCAGTGGGCCCAGGATAGGGTGATTCCCTTCCACGAGCGTGCGCTATGAACCTCCACAGTTTCGACCTGGGATCCGTGGCGTTTCTCACGGGGCGGTTCCATTCCAACTCCGGCGCCGGGTCTACCGGCCCTTTTCCATGGGGACCAACATGTCGAACCCTATACCCCGCCAAGGCTGGTGGCAAGGCGCCAAACCCATCCGCCTTCTCGTAACCCTCGTCGTCGGCCTGGTCCTGTACGTCGGGCTGCCGAAGGTGGCGCCCGTCCCGGAAGCCAGGATCTTCACCGGCACGGTCACGGCCAAGGCCGGGGCCAAGCCCGCGGAAAAGGGTCAGAAGGCTGCCGAAGCCAAGCCTACGGAACCCAAGCCGGACGATGCCCAGGCCCAGGCCAAGGCCGACGCCGACGCCAAGGCCGCCGAAACGGTGCGCCAGGCCGACTGGGTCCGGGGCCTGCACATGTTCGCCATCTTCCTGGCGACCATCCTCGGGATCATCATCCGCCCCATGCCCATGGGCGCCGTGGCCATCACCGGAGCGGCGGCCTGCGCCATCACCGGCACCCTGTCCATCGCCGAAAGCCTCAGCGGCTACTCCGAGACGGCGCTCTGGCTCATCGTCGTGGCCTTCATGTTCGCCCGGGGCTTCATCAAGAGCGGGCTGGGCACCCGCATCGCCTACTTCTTCATCCGCCTGCTGGGCAAGCGCACCCTGGGCCTGGCCTATGGCCTGGCCGCCACCGAGTTCGTGCTGGGGCCGGTGGTGCCCAGCAACACCGCCCGCACCGCCGGCGTGATGATGCCCATCGTGCGCTCCCTGGCCCGGGCCTACGGCAGCAACCCCGAGGACGGCACCTCCCGCAGGATCGGCGCCTACCTCACCATGGCCACCTTCAACATCGACATCATCATCAGCGCCATGTTCCTGACGGCCATGGCCGCCAACCCCATGGCCCAGAAGTTCGCCGCCGATTTCGGCATCAAGATCACCTGGGGCAGCTGGTTCATGGCCGCCATCGTGCCCGGCCTGGTGGGCCTGTTCGTGATCCCCTGGGTCCTCTACCTGCTCTACCCCCCCGAGATCACCCGGACCCCCGAAGCGGTGGAGATGGCCAACGCCAAGCTGAGGGAGATGGGCAGCGTCACCTCCTCGGAATGGCTCATGGTGGGCGTGTTCGCCATCGTGCTGCTCATGTGGGTGTTCGGCGAGACCTACTTCGGCATCAACGGCACCACCGCCGCCCTGGTGGGCCTGGGCCTGCTGCTCATCACCGGCGTGCTCCAGTGGTCGGACGTGCTGGCCGAGACCAACGCCTGGGACGTGCTGATCTGGACCGGCACCCTGATCATGATGGCGGGCTTCCTGAACAAGATGGGCATGATCCCCTGGTTCAGCAGGGTGATGGCGGCCTCCATGGCGGGCCACAGCTGGATCGTCGCCTTCCTGGTGCTGAGCCTGACCTATTTCTACGCCCACTATTTCTTCGCCAGCATGACCGCCCACGTGGGCGCCATGTATGCCGCCTTCCTGGGCGTCTCCCTGGCCTGCGGCGCCCCGCCCATGCTGGCGGCCCTGGTGCTGTGCTTCTTCTCCAACCTTCACGCCAGCATGACCCACTACGGAACCGGGCCGGCCGCGGCCTTGTTCGGCCAGGGCTTCGTGCCCATCGGCACCTGGTGGCGGCTGGGCTTCATCGTCAGCGTCGTGAACATCCTGATCTGGGTGGGGATCGGCGGCGCCTGGTGGAAGGTGCTGGGCCTCTGGTAGGCCCGCGGATTGGAACCACCCTATACCGGAGAGGCCGCCCCCTGGCCTGGGCGGGCCTGGTCGATTCCTGAAGCCAAATCCCACAGCAGGGTATGATGGCTCATTGGAGAAATCGTTGACAAACCTGTTAACAAGAAGCTTCTGGTCCAACCTTTCCAATTCCGACCTGGCGATCGATTTGGGCACCGCTTCAGTCCTGGTCCACACCCGGCAAGCCGGGCGCATTGTGATCTATGAACCATCAATAGTTGCCCTCAACACGAGGACCCATGAGGTCGAAGCCGTGGGTGATGAGGCCAAGCAGCTCATGGGGCGAACCCCCCAGGGGGTCCAGACCATTCGCCCCATGAAGGACGGGATGATCTATGAAGTGGACGCCGCCGAGAAGATGCTGGCCGCCTTCATCAAGAGGGCAAGGCCCAAACGGAGTTTCGCCCGGACCCGGATCGTGGTGAGCGTCCCCCCCCGAGCCCACCAGGTGGCCAGGCGAGCCATGAAGCAGGTCTGCTACGACGCCAAGGCAGGGGAAGTCTTCCTGGTGGACCAGACCATGGTGGCCGCCATGGGCGCGGGTCTTGCCACCAACGAGAAACGTGGCTGCATGATCGTCGATGTGGGCGGAGGCACCACCGATGTGGCGGTCATTTCATTCAATGGCAAAGTTTTCGCCGATTCCATCACCATTGCCGGTGACGAGATGGACGAAGCGATCCTCAACTACATTCGTGAAAAGTACAATGTGCTCATTTCCGAAGTGGCCGCGGAAGAGGTGAAATGGGGGCTGGGCTCCGCGTACCCTTCCGACAAGGTCCGGACCATGACCATTTCCGGCCGGGACCAGTTCGAAGGGCTGCCCAAGACCCTCACCCTCAACGACGGGGAAATCCGTGAGGCCATGGCTGAGCCCGTCAACGCCATCGTCGAGCTGGTTCGAAAGGCCCTCCAGGAGACTCCCCCCCAGCTTGCCGCCGATCTCATCGACCGGGGCATCTGCCTCACCGGCGGCGGCTCCAAGATCCAGGGACTGGACATCCGCCTCAGCAAGGAGACCCACCTCCCATGCTACCGGGCGGAAAACCCCGAGACCGCGGTGGTGCGTGGCACCGCCATGCTGCTTGAGGACATCCCCTTCCTGAGACGGATCCAGGTCATGGATTAGGGGCCGTTGCGAAATAACCTGTGCATTTCAGGTTATTTTGCTACGGCCCTTTATGCCGGGGCCGAAACGGCCTGTTCAGGTTAATTCTAGACAACGGCTTAGCAATTGGCGCGGGTTCAGACCCGGGTGGTCTCCCCGGCGAAGAGTTCCTGAGCCAGGGCTGCCCAGGACAATGGTTCGGCGGAATCGGGCCGGGCCGACCACGCGGCCTGGAGCCGGCCGGCCTCCTGGCCCAGCCACGCCAGCGCCGGCCCGCCGATCCTCAGATGGCCCAGCTCTCCGGCCAGGTCGCTGGGATCCAGCCGACAGATCCAGCCGTCCCGGTAGGGGCTGCGGGAAACCCGGGCGGGATCGGCCCCGAGGCTGCCGTTGAGATCCTGCACCCGGCCGCTCACCGGGGCCGGGAAGCTCAGTTGCTCGGCGCCGCGCCTGAAGGAGAACAGGGGATCGCCCCGCCGCACTTCCAGCCCCGGGGCGGGCAGGACCACTTCGCCGATGGGGCCCATGGCCTGGCTGGAGCAGTGGTCGATGCCCACCCGCACCTGGCCGCCGGGCTCGACCCAGACCCAGGTGTGGCCGCTGGCGAGGAAGGCCCCGCCCTGGCCGGCGTCTTCATGGGCGGTGGCGTCCCCCGCCTGGCTGGGCCGGAGGACCCGGACGCGGTGCCCCTTGGCAGCCTGGAGCCTGGCCTGGCGCCGGAGCAGGAGCCTCTGCACATGCCCTGCCAACTCGTCGGCGGTGAACGGCTTGCGCAGGTACTCGCAGGCGCCCCGCGCCATGGTCTCCACGGCGGTCTCGATGGTGCCGTAGCCGGTGATCACCACCACGTCCACGTCGGGCCGGAGGACCTTGACGGCCTTGACCACCTCCACCCCGTCCATGTCGGGCATCTTGAGGTCGGTGATGACGAAGTCGTAGGCATCCAGCCGCAGCAGGCTGAGGGCCTCCGGCCCGGTCTCGACCGTGTCGATGCTGTAGCCTTCCGGCGCGAGGATGCGCCGGTAGGAATCCAGGACGACCTTCTCGTCATCCACCGCAAGGATCCGCGCCTTGGGCCCGGCCACCTCCACCCGCCTGAGGCTCGGCGCATCGTCGGAAAAGGCCAGCCGGACCGGGGCGACCTGGAGCTTCTCCAGATCCTGGCGTTCGCGCATGTCCCGGAGGCGTCGGAAATGCTGACGCAACAGAAGATCGATCACCAGGCAGGCCAGCAACATGAAAATGACCCGCACGATCATGAGAAACCTCAAGGGAGTGGGCTTTTGCCGGGTTGGGAGCGGAGGACTTCTTCTGGAGAGCCTATACGCGCTGCCGGATCCGTCAATAGCGCACCTGCGGAGATCGCACCTTCCAGAAATTCATCCCAAGGTCCCGACGGAATCCCTTGGGCTGTCCTGCGGGTTGCGCCGGCAGAAGGTGATGAATTCGGTATCCACCGGTTCGAGGCCAGCCAGGCGCATGAAGGTCGCCACCTGACCGCGGTGGTGGGCGCCATGGAGAGCCACGTGCAGGAGAAGATCCCCGAGGCTGGTCCGGAACGCGATGCCTTTGGAGTTCTGGTAGGCGATCAGGGATTTCAAGTCCGCCTCCGCGGTGGACTCCAGCAGGACCCGATAGCCCGCGTGGTTTTTTTCGGAGAGCTTGCGGCATTCAGGCCCGAACAGTCTGGGCCATACCGGGAAGGAGGAACTGTCCCGGGAGTGGATGCGCGCCAGCCAGATGTGCTCGGCGGCCAGCACATGGGCCAACAGCCTGAAGGGTTCGACCGGAGGTTCGCTAGCCTGCTCCAGCCGGGTCAGGAGTTCCCGGTCGGCCCACGCCAGATGTTTGAAAAGGCGGTCCAGAAGCGTGTTCATCACCAAGCCTCCGCTGGCGGATCCTTCCGTCTCGATTAAAGGATTATGGGTGACATTCTCAACATATGCCAGGGGAGAGACCCGTGGATTCGCGGCGCGCAACCGCGACTGCCGAGCTTCCTCCAGCTTGGGTACCCCTGAGGGGGAGGCAGCGGAGTCAGAAACCGACCCCCAGCCTGCCCCTGATCAGGCTGATGGCCGCGTGGATCTCCCCGGGCGAGAGCTTGCCTTCCTTGAAGAACAGTACCGTGTCGTCCCGGTCCAGGATGATGACCGCGGACTGTCTGGGCTGCAGATCCCAGGCCGCCCTGGCCACCCCCTTCTCGTCGGCCACGTAGAGCGCGTGGGCGAATTCGCGCTGACTGGTCTCGAACCTGCCCGAGGCGATGCCGTGGGTGCCCCAGAGCGTGTCCGAGAGGTTGAGGATGGTGATGGTCTTGTAGGGACTGTCGGGGAGGTACTCCGGCAGCTTGGCGGCGATGATGGCGTCGATGAAATCCTTGTTCACGCCCTCAATGCCGATGCGGCCCGCCAGATGGTAGATGGTCCGGACCCGGCCGGCGGTTTCGGCGAGGGTCCAGGGACGGTAGGCGAGGTCCGGGCCGTCCAGGACCATCCGGGCGTCCACCACCTTGACGTGCGGCACCATCACGCCCCGGTCGGCCACCGCCACGCCGGGGAGCTTCTGGCCCACCACGACCCGTGCGCCACAAGGTGCCCAGGCGAACAGGATGCAAGCGGCGACATGGAGTACGGGGCTGTTCAAGTTTCCTCCTGGGACGGTTCGACCGTACAGCACTGTAACCAGGTTTTTCTCCGCTATGCCGTCTCCGGTTCAGTGGAATCCTTGAGCACTTCCTCGCGAATGATCCGTTCCATGGCCGCGTCCAGGTATTCCCGAAGCGCCTCGGCGAACTGGTTGAACTCAGACCACAGGAGGTCATCCACAAAACTGGGCGCCACGGACACCATGACGGTCGTCCGGCGCTGGCCGTGCCGTCGGATGCGGTCCTGCGCAAGGTCATGATCCGGGCGGTCCTGGCCGATGCCGATCATCTGCTTTTCATTGTAGACCTCAATTGCGGTTCAGGTTTGCGTCGAGCCACCTTTTCCTTCGCCCAGTAGCTTGCTTCAGTTGCGAAACAGATGTTTTCCAGGTCGGACACCCGCTCCTGCATGCAGTTCTGGGCGTCGGCAATGGCCTGGTTGTAAACCGCGGGACCGATCTCCTTCATGCAGAAATCCAGGAATTCCCGCGCGCCGATGTCACCCAGGTTCTGGCCGTACGATTCGTCCACGAACCGCCGGATGCGTTCGTGAAGGCGCTTCTGGGTTTCGAGGGGGAGTTTGATGTCCATGGGGAACTCCAAAGGGACGCCTTGCTTTCGAGTCTATCGAGGATAGAAAGTGCAGGCCCTCTACCTTTTGACCAGCTGAACCGGGATCAGGAGCGCCAGGAACCCGCCAAGAGCCCCCAGAAGCGCGAACAAGTACATCGCGCCATTGGAACTGCCGGTCAGGTCCTTCATCAATCCATAGAACGTCGGCCCGACGAATCCAGAGATGCTGCCGATCGCGTTGATCAGGTCGCCGAGCCGAGCGCTGGTGCCGAGACAGGTAACCCCCTTCGATCCGCATTTTGTCGGGTCACGTTCCGGTGGGCACGGCCGAAGGAGACTCAAAATGATTGGTTGACTCCCTCACTTCGATTAAACGGGCTGCTTATGATCGGACTGGAAGTTTTCGCAACAACCTTACAGATCCCGTTGGATCGGCACCGGATGTCTCAAGAAGATTGCAACGACTATGCTTGCAAACGCACGCACAACTGGACCGATCGTCCGGAGGATCGCGGCATAGGTCTTGCGCTGATGGCTCATAGTGAGAAGAGGAGCTACCATTGGCCCTTTACAAGCGAAAGAATATCCTCGACCTGCTAAATACAGGCATAGAGCGCCATACGCGCTCCGGTCAGCATCCGGCCGTTGAAACCCTTGCCCGGGAATCCCATTCCTCGGTCGGTGATGTGGAACAGCTTTATGTGGACGAAATAGCCAAGTTGACTAGAGGTGCGCGCGTCAAGAATTTTCTCTCGATTTTCGCCCTCCGCCACGTCCGCAAAATGCTACTCAATCGCCACGTCACAAAGCTGGCCCCAGTCAAGCCGGACGGCAACCCGGAGGCCGGGCATCCGGTCCTGCTTAGCGATACGCCATTGCCCTGAAATCGTGAACCGGTCGTTGCCTGTAGATGCTGGACCACGTCGGATGAGCAGGTTGGCGGCATTCCGCCGAGTGAAAATGCCCTCTCGCTGCGGCAGGGCGACCTGCTGATTCTCACCCGAGACCTCAAGCCGGGCCGGCCGGCGACCTATGACAGCCGAGGTATGATCCTCACCCCCGCCATGATCGGCTGCACGATTCCAGAGGTGTTCGATGACGTCCATGCCGGTGAGCCGATCTGGTTCGACGACGGGAAGATCGGCGGCGTCGTCGAGAAGGTGGAGAACGCACGGGTTTTCGTCCGAATCACCCAGGAGCACCTGCCGAAAAAGGTGTTAATGCATAATGAAACTGTGGGGATCCCTAGACAACCAGGGGCCGCGCCCGCAGGTCGGCACCGTTCCTCTTCGCGGCCCGGCGCCACTGATGCTCGCCGATGATCCGGAACAACCAGCACCAGAGCACGAAGGGCAAGCCTGGGAACGGGGACTTCGCCAGTTGGCCCTGGACCCCTGCCGGGACCGGCCGTCCCGCGGCCAGGGCGCCAGCAGCTGCATCCAGGGCTTTGACCACATAGCCCGCCGGCGGCCGTCCCCGGCGCTCCTTCCCGGCCAGGGGCAGTCCTCCGGAGATGGCTTCGCCTCCACCCAGGGCCAGGCCTCCGGCCCAGGCCATGCCGGTTTCCCGGGCGAACCGGGCGCAGATGGACAGCGCCAGGTTGTTCTGGAGCGCTTCGGGGAAACCGTTGTTGACCAGCACGGCCAGGGCCTTGCCGGTCAGGTTCCGCTCCGCAAGGACTTCCAGGGCCAGGGTACACAGGAAGGGCAGCGCGTCGATGTACAGGGGGAAGGCGAGGACCACCAGGTCGGCGGCGTCCACCCTCATCCCCAACTGCTCCCGGCCGGCCTGGCCGCGCAGGTCACCGGCGAGGTTCAGGGCTTCGGTGCTCCAGCCGCGCCTGCGGAGACCCACCAGCAGTTCTCCGCCCAGCACCCCGGAGGTGCTGCCGGAGCCGACCTTGGAACCTGCCTTCGGGCTGCCCACCAGGAGCAGGGCGCGGCCGGGGATGCCGTCGCGCCATGGCCCGGGGGCGGGATCCGGCCAGGGCACCTGGACCAGCCCAGGGGGCAGGACAGTGTCCAGGATGCGGGCGACGCCAGGAGCCGGGTCTGCCCGGGGCACGATTCCTGCCGAACAGGAGGGCGCGGCGAAGTTCACCGCGTTGCGGGCCACGATGGCCTGGAACAAGCGCTCCTCCTCGGGGTCCGGCAGTTCTGCGACACCGACCGCCACGATCCGCGGGAAGGCAGAGTAGCGCTGGGGATGGTGGGTCTCGCCCTGCCTATGGACAAAGAACGGCAGGGTGGTCTGGATCCAATGGTCGACGAACAGTTTCAGGGCCGAGCCGTAGCCGCCAGCCGTCACCGGGGTCAGCACCACCACCGCGGCGCAATCCAGCATGGCCGCCAGGAGGGGACCACTGCGATCCTTGGAACGGCACAGGCCGGGGGTCGAGAGCCAGCAGCCGAAACATCCCCTGCAGGGGGCCAGAACCTCCTCCCGCAGGACCACGGTGCGCACCATAGCCCCGCGGGCTTCAAGGGCCGCCTGGAGGCAGGCGCGCGGCCCCGCCAGATCCAACCCTCCGAAGAGAGAGCCATCCAGGACCAGCACCCGCTCAGGCATGGGTTCCTCCCGCTTCAAGACGGGCGAGGACCGCCTCGGCCTCGTCGCACCATTCGAGGTAGGCGTTGCCCACCGCCAGACCACAGGCGACCGTCAGCTTCCAGTAGGGTAGGCCCGGTTGCCCCGTGCAGTCCTGGTCCAGGTGCGCTCCGATGGTTCTGTACTTCTCCAGGAGCGCCCCGTGCTCTGCCCTGAACCGCGCGACATGGGCCCGGGCTTCCCTGGGGCCGACCAGGGGCGCGAAGAACACCTTGACCAGGGTCTCCACCCGGTAGGCATGGGGGCCGGCTGGGGTCCGCACCCATTTTTCCAGGGCCTCCCGGCCCGGCCCGGTGATGACGTAGGCCTGGCGTTGGGCCCGGCCGGCCTGGGGGCCCTCGGCCTTGCGCACCAGTCCCTCCGCCTCCAGATCCTTCAGGGCAGGGTAGATCTGGCCGAAGCTCTCGTTCCAGAAATTCCCCAGGCTGGCTTCGACCACCTTCCGGATGTCGTAGCCGGACCGGGGCTGATCGGCCAGGAACCCGAGGATGACAAAGCGGGAGTGGTTGGAGCGGGCCATGGGCGTCCTTTTTTATATCTAAAAGATATATCTCTCAGAGCGTTTGTCAAGGGCTCCCCCTGGGCGATGCTTGTCCGGGAATATGGCAACATGTGGCGTCGCTTGATTGCTTTCTGCCTTGAGCCATGATGGACACCGCTACCAGCCGTGTCCCATCCCAGCAGTCCTGGATCGAGCCTCGTTCCATGGCGGTCCCTGTTCGGCACGTCGCTCAGCCTCTTCAAAGGGTGCCTGAAATCTCTGCTCTCCCCAACAGGCGAGCCGGCACACCCGTCACGGGCACAGCCAGTAGAATCCATCAGCACCCCATGGACCGGCCCATCTTCCGCTGTGTGAGATGCCACAGACGAACGCCTCGCGCATCCGTTCATTGGCATGACTTTTTTACGTGCCACCAAGGAAAATACGGCATATACTTGGAATACGGCGGGCAGAAAAACCAAGTTCCTCATCCAGAGGGGTGCCCAGGGGTAGCCGATATTTACTCCCCGCGTAGTGGCAGCGCGGCAATGGTGTCCACCAGGGACCGTCCCCCCTGTTCATTACAAAGCGGCGGCGGTGCAACAAGCTCTTCCCCGGTCCGATAAGCCGGGGACCCTGTTCCACAGCCGACACACTTCCCTTTCCCGGTTGGATGACAGCCCGGGCAAGGAGCCATTCCACAGCTATTCCTCCCCGTTCTCCGTCGCCCGTTCCTGCAGGTCGGCGAAGGTGTCTTCGATATCTTCGCGACTTTCGGCTGTCACCTCTCCGGCCAGGGCTTCAACCACGTCGCCCTCGGTCAACTCCCCGACGACCTGTTCGTGCAGGGGGTGCTCCCGCCGGTCTTCCGGGAGCATGCCCGGTTCTCCAGGCAACTCCACCCCCAGGGATTCCGCCTCTTCGGGGGTCAGCTTCAAGATGTCCTTCACGTGCGTTTCGCTCTGGGTCATGGGAATCCTTTGATGTTCAAATGCAGTTGAGGGGAGTGCCTGGATCCTCGCTGGTTGCAGAGAAATCGGGCCAGGGGAGCGGTGGATGGGACCGCTGAGGGTCTGTACCAAGGTGATGCAAAATTGAGTCCAACCTCTATAATCTAAAAGAATCAACAAGTTACATTGAATTTTCATTCAGAAGCTTGAGGATGGCGATCAAAATGGCATGGACGGTCCTTCTCTTTGAGGCAGGTGCTGTGGGGGGGCGCCCAGCCGCTTCCTGGATGGCTCCGGTGTTCACCCTGCCCGTGCTCAGGGCTTCACTAGGTAAATGATCCCCCTCCCGAGCGGCAATCAAGCAACGCCTCGGAAGCATGCCTTGACGAAGGTGGCGAGGGCCTTCCCATCCCTCCGTCGTACCTTCTCGACAGTGCCGGCTGAATTTCCATTGACATCAGGGACAGGTAGGTTGAGCCTAGGTTTAGAACGTTCTAAAAATCAGCGGCACCCTAATTCTCGCTTGCAGGAGCAGCGTGGACAGCAGCGTTGTCATGCCCCAGGGACGCGCCCCGCGGCGGGCCGGATCAGCTCCGGGCCATGCTGGAGTTGCGCACTTCCAGGTGGACGGGAAGCACCAGGTGCCGCGGGGGCAGGGACGGGTCCTTGATGCGCTCCAGCAGCATCCGCACGGCCTCGCGGCCGATGACCTGGAAATCGGTGTCCACGGTGGTGAGGGAGGGCGTCCACAGGGCGGCCTCGGCGATGTTGTCGTTGCCGGTCACGGCGAAGTCGCGTCCGGCCTCCAGGCCGCGGCGGCGCAGGCCCAGCATGACCCCGAAGGCGAACACGTCGTTGGCGCAGGCAGCGGCGGTGGGCGGATGCTCCAGGGCCAGCACCCGCTCGATGATACGCATGCCGTCCTGGCGCGTGAGCGGGCCTTCGATCTCCAGGGCGGGGTCGTGGGGCAGGCCCGCGCCGGCCAGGGCCAGACGATAGCCCTTGACCCGCTCGCTGCCCACCCAGGTGGCGCGGGAGCCGCCCAGCAGGGCGATGCGGCGGTGCCCAGAGGCGATGAGGTGCTCCACCGCCAGCAGCATGCCGTCGCGGTGGTTGTAGCCCGCGTAGTCCAGGCCGCTGCCCGGCAGGTCCCGGGACACCAGCACGCAGGGGATCCGGGAGGTGCGCACCAGGGCCGCCAGGCGCGGGGCCTGGATGGTGTGGGCCGGGCTGACCAGCAGGCCGTCCACGCTGTACTCGCGCATCTTCTCAACAAAGGCCAACTGTCGGGCCGGATCTTCCTGGGCGTCGCTCATCAGCACGGTGCGTCCCAGGGCGTACAGTGCCCGTTCGATGCCCGCCACCATCTCCGCGAAATAGGGATTGGTCAGGTCGTTGACGCAGAGCCCGACCACGCCCGTCTGCCGGGAGCGCAGGGAGGCCGCGCTGCGGTTGTACACATAGCCGATGTCGGCTGCGGCCTTCTTCACCCGTTCCCGGGTCTCCTCCCGGACCAGCGGGCTGTCCCGCAGTACCAGGGACACCGTCGAGACGGACACGCTGGCCCGCTCGGCGATGTCGCGGATGGTGATGTTGGCCATGGAGCGGCTCCGGATGCCTTCCGGACCATATTAAGCGCCTTCGAGACCAGGAGGATCCAGTCATGAGCGGATACCCGCCGCTGCGCTTCGGCGTCGTCGGCATCGACCACCGCCACATCTACGACCAGGTGACCAGCCTGCTGGCCCTGGGCGCCCAGTGCGCCGGCTTCGCCACCGAAGGCGAGCCCAACACCCTGAAGGGCTTCAGCGAGCGCTTCCCGGCCATCCCTCGGGTGGCCGACCCGGACCGGCTGCTGGAGGATCCGTCCATCCAGCTCATCGTCTGCGCCGCCGTCCCCTGCGAGCGTGCCGGAATCGGGATCCGGGCCATGGGCTGCGGCAAGCACTTCATGGTGGACAAGCCCGGAGTGACCAGTTCCGGGCAGCTGGAGGCGGTCCGCCGGGCGCAGCGCGAGACCGGGCGCATCTTCACGGTGAATTTCACCGAACGCTTCGAAGTGCGCGCCGTCACCCGGGCTACCGAACTGGTGCGGGCCGGGGCCATCGGCCAGGTGCTGCAGACCGTCGGGCTGGGGCCGCACCGGCTCAACCGGCATCTGCGGCCGCCGTGGTTCTTCGACCCTGACCGCAACGGCGGCATCCTGGTGGACGTCGCCTCGCACCAGATCGACCAGTTCCTGCATTTCGCCCAGGCCGACGACGCCCGCATCGTGGCTGCCCGCTATGGCAACCTGGGGCATCCCGAGGATCCGGGCCTGCAGGACTTCGGCGAGATCATCCTGGCCCACGGCCAGGCCAGCGGCTATATCCGGGTGGACTGGTTCACGCCCTCCGGACTGGACGCCTGGGGCGACGGCCGGCTGACCATCCTCGGCACCCACGGCTACATCGAGCTGCGGAAGTACATCGACATCGCCGGCCGCCCCGGCCGGGACCACCTGTTCCTGGTGGACGAACAAGGCACCCGGTACCTGGACTGTTCGGACGCGGACCTGCCCTACTACACGGACCTGGTCCGGGACATCTTCGAGCGCCACACCAACGAGTCCGCCCAGGCCCTCTGCTTCAAGGTCTGCGAACTGGCCCTGAAGGCCCAGGCCCAGGCCGAGGTCATCCGCCGGGAGGAGCCATGAACCCGACTGACACCATCGGCTTCGGCCTCATCGGCACCGGCATGATCGCCAACGTCCACGCCGCCGCCATCCGGGCGCTGGGCGTGGAGCACAACGTGCGCCTGGCGGGCGTGGCCGACCCGGATGCGCCCGAGGCCTTCGCCCACCGGCACGGGGTGCCGTTCCACACCCGCGACACGGCGGCCCTGCTGGCCCGCCCCGACATCCATGTGGTGTGCGTCCTCACCCCCAGCGGCGCGCACCTGGAGCCCGCCCTGCAGGCTATTGCAGCCGGCAAGCATGTGGTCATCGAAAAGCCCCTGGAGATCACCGTGGAGCGGGTGGACCGGATCCTCTCCGCCGCCGAGCGGGCCAGGGTCATGGTCGCGGCCATCTTCCAGGCCCGCTTCAGCGCTGGCGCGCGCGCGGTCAAGACGGCGCTGGCGGCCGGCCGCTTCGGCCGGCTCGTGCTCTGCAGCGCCTATGTGAAGTGGCACCGCAGCCGGGAATACTACACGGGCTGGAAGGGCACCCTGGCGCTGGACGGCGGCGGCGCCGTCATGAACCAATCCATCCACGCGGTGGACCTGCTGCAGTGGTTCGCGGGCATGCCCGCCGAGGTGTTCGCCTGGACCGACCGCCGCGTCCATACCGGGATCGAGGCGGAAGACACCGCCTGCTGCGCGTTCAGGTTCGCCCACGGAGCGCTCGGCGTGCTGGAGGCCACCACCGCGGCCTATCCGGGCTGGGAGCGCCGCATCGAGATCTGCGGAGAGCTGGGCTCGGCCGCCATCGAAGACGACCGCATCATCCGCTGGGACTTCCGGGACGCCGAGCCGGGCGACGCCGCCCTGCTGGCCGCCGCCGGCGGGACCGGCGGGTCCGGAGCCGGCGCGCCCGACCAGATCAGCCACCGCGGCCACCAGCTGCAGCTCGAGGAGGTTGTGCAGGCGCTGCGGGGGAACCGGCCGCTGACGGTGAGCGGCTACGAAGCCCGCAACGCCGTCGCCCTGATCTGCGCCATCTACCAGTCCGCGCGAAGCGGTTCGCCCGCGCGGCTTTGATCCATTCCACCGCTTTTTCCAGAAGGAGGGGAACATGAACCTTGCTCAAACCGCGCGACCATTGGCTGTCCCGGCGCCCCTGCCCTGGTGGCGCACCTTCAACCGCCTGCACTGGCTGGTGTTCTTCGTCGCGTCCATGGCCTGGCTGGTGGACTGCATGGATCAGCAGATCTTCAACATGGCCCGGGATGGGGCCATGGAAGTCCTGGTCGGCAAGCAGCTGTCCATTGAATATGCCCCCTACACAACCTCCATGTTCCTGATCGGGTGGGCGGTGGGCGGGCTGATCCTGGGCTCGATGGGGGACCGCTATGGCCGCCTGCGCATGCTCAAATGGGCCATCCTGATGTATGCCCTGTGCACGGGCCTCAGTGCCCTCGCCACCGGATTCTGGGATTTCTGCGCCTACCGGTTCATCACCGGCGTCGGGGTCGGCGGGGTGTTCGGCCTGGCAGTGGCGCTGGTGGCCGACTCGGTGCCGGACAGTTCCCGCGCGCCAGCGCTGGGCATGCTGCAGTCTCTGTCGGCGTTCGGCAACATCGGCGCAGGCCTGATCGGAATGTTGATCGGCACCTTCGCCATCATGCACCTCCTGCCGTTCCACCTGCAGTCCTGGCAGGTGCTGTTCATTGTTGGCGCTTTCCCGGCCCTGGTGATCCTACCCGCCATGCGCCAGATCAAGGAGCCCGAGAAGTGGGTCAAAGCCAAGGCCGAGGGCGCGATCAAGGGCATCAAGTTCGGTTCCTTCGCCAACCTGCTCCGGAACCCCAGGTGGCGCCGGAACGCCTGGCTCGGCATGCTGGCCTGCAGCGCCGGCATCATCGGTCTGTGGGGGATTGGCAACTTCACGCCCAAGATCGTGCGCTCCATTATCGATTTCCACCTGGCCACGTCGGGCCTGTCCGCGGAAGCGGTGGCAAGCCAGAAATCCTACTGGGGCGCCTTCGGTCTGCTGCTGCAGACCACCGGAGGGTTCTTCGGGATGCTGGCCCTGTCCAAGCTCGCGCAGGTCAAGGGCCGGCGCATCGCCTTCGGCATCGCCCTGCTGCTGTCCTTCCTGACCACGATCATGGTGTTCAAGTACATGCGAAGCATCGACCAGATCTACTGGATGGTTCCCATCATGGGCTTCGGCCAGTACTCTGTGTTCGGCGTATTCGCGGTCTACCTCCCGGAATTGTTCCCTACCAGCCTGCGCAGCACCGGAACCAGCTTCTGCTACAACTTCGGGCGGCTGCTGGCGGCCACGGCGCCCTTCACCATCGGCCAGATCACCAAGAACCTGGGCGGCGACATCGAGGGCTTCCGCACCGGCGGCATCTACGTGAGCTTCGTGCTGCTCCTGGGCATCGTGGTGCTGCCGTTCCTTCCGGAAACCAAGGACTGTCCCCTGCCGGAGGAATCGCTACCCTAAGCGCTTTGTTTTCTGGTAGCCCCAAGGGGAATCGAACCCCTGTTAACGCCGTGAGAGGGC
>PLUC01000006.1 GCA_003165415.1 Holophagaceae bacterium | reverse complement strand
TACGGAGTGATCATCGCTCACGGTGGCACCATCAACATTGCCAGTCAGCCAGACCAGGGAACCACCGTAAAGATGAGGTTTCCTCGCATCCCCGCTCAGGTTCAAAGTGATCCACTCAGCCCTCCTGCACCATGCGTGGAGCTAATGAACGTATTCCTTGTGGACGATGATGAAGACGTGAGAACGCTCATGGGTCGGATGCTCAAGATGGCCGGAGTGTGGCAGGTTAAGACCTTCTCCGGAGGCGAAGATGTTCTAGCCAGTCTTCGTTCAGGAGATCTCCCCGACCTCATCATTTTGGACCAGAACATGCCTGGTATGAATGGCACGCAAACCTTTATGCGCATCAGAAGCCTGCATCCGGAATTGCCTATCCTTATCTCATCGGGGCAACCTGACATTGACGAGTGGGATTGTTTCAGACTGCCTAAGATGGGTGTGATTTCAAAGCCCTTCAATGTTGAGGAAATACAGGCCAAGTTGGCCGATTTCGGCAAAAGACATATCACAGGTTTTTGAGGGTCGGCTAGCCGGAAACTCACCCTCAAGGGTGTCCAGTTTCTGCCCGTGGGCTGTCCTCCAACCTCCACCGGATCGCTCCTTTCTTGAGACAGATGGGAATTGGAGGGTGTTTCGGGGGAAGATGCGCAACGTCAAGCAACCTTCACCCTGGCTTCTGTTTTCGCAGGTGATACGAGTGAAGGCTGATCCCAGAGCCACCGTTATGGATCCACCTTCAGTGGTCCGATTTAGTGGCCGGTAAAGTTAGCGCCTATGGGGTAGCCTACCCCACTCGGTGCGTTGCATCGCTATCGGTGAAGAACAAAGAAAAATGCCCGAAAAGTCATATGCTCGGTTCCGGGGAGATAATCTACGCCCCAGCTATGCTCATTTGCCCAACGAGTTATTTCGGAATAATCAGGAATGGTGAGATTGAAAGCATAAGGGCTGGGGCTTTCACCAGGGAAAAGATGCTCAACCGTCCTATAAGGAACTGCCACTCCTTGGCAGTCTTGGCAATTCGGCAGCAAACTTGCACGATCGATGAGTTCGGCCAGTTGCTCACGGGATTCGACATCACCCCTGATGAAGGCATTCGGCTGAGGCAGCTGAGCAAGGGCAGTATTTACTATTTCATCGTCCTTCATTGAGTCCGGATTGAACATATGAACTCCTGGAATGCCCTGATTCTACGCTATTAGGCGAGCTAGTAGCACCCCCGCCACGGGCATGGCCGGCAGGATCCAGCAGCGCACCAGGGACCGATAGATCCGCCAGAGCGCAGCAAATGTAATCCATGGTCTGGACAGGAGTTACGGCTTAGCTGGCCGGATTTTTAGGGCCGAACCCGGAACCCTCAGCGGATGGGCGAGGTTGGAGCGGTAACCATCACGGTACATCACCCGGACAAACCAATCAGTTGGAGGGCCGGAAACCTCCATGTCAGCTCCTGCGCAGTATGGTGCAACGCTAGGTGCAAGGCTTTCGCAGATCCCTACGTAGTTGTGACCATTTTGGTCCCATTCCACCCTTGAGCCAATTCCAATGGTGTCCTCGGAGGGTGGCGGCGTGTTGGCCCACTCTTCAACCTCGTCCAGATTCATGGAGTAGGCCCAAGGATGGCCGCCGGCAATAACCCCATTGATTTCCCGGTCCACGATCATGTAACCGCCATAGCTGGCAACCCTGGGATCCCGGCTGCGCGACTTCTTCAGGATGTAGCCTTGGCGTTCGATCATCCGTCGAATGCGATTCTCACGCACTTTCTCATCTTGTTCCTGAATCATGACACCTCCAGCGATGCCAGAGCAGATGCCCTTGACTATGCCATAAAGTATACTGGAAGGTATACACAAGTCAAGAAGGCGCCCGCAGAGAATCACCCAGCCAGGAACCGCCAGAGAACCCAGACCTGCCAGAATGCCCGCTGGGCATGGAGACGGTTGCCCACACCCGGGATCTTTCCGAAGTCCGGCAGGAGGTCGCCGCAGAGCACGATCCAGTCCGGGCGCATATCGTCGATCAAGTCTGAGGCTGTTTTGAAGTGAAGGCCATGAAGATCGGAGATGGCCAGGATTCGGAGATCGCCTTCCATTGGCTTGTTCATCCGGCTCCTTTCAGAGCAGAGGTTTCTGAGGCAGTTGGCCGCTCGGAAGCAATGAGGCAGGATAGGTCACCCACCTCGAGAGCGTGAACGAGATCCTGATAGATGGCGCCAATGCAGGGGCCATCCGGGAGTTGGTTGAAGCGGATCCAGGTCAGCGGCCCGAAATGCTCGCTCATGAAGCGCGCCACTGCGGGGATGACTACCTCCAGCGGAAGCGTGGACTCGAATGTCACCTCGGCCCCATGGCCCCGGGACCTGATTAGGCCATGCCTCATGGCCTCGAGGATGATGACGGTGCGCTCGGGCCCACACGCTGCTCGCCTTGGCATGGCCGCGAGCCGGAGCACAACATCTTCAGGCAGCCCTGCACTGCGGGCGCACTCCGGCCGCCTGATCCAGTCCGCATGGTCATCGATCCAGTGCCAGCGCCCGGTCGTGGCCTCGATCCAGGCTCCTTCCTTCATGGCGTTCCCCCATCGTAATTGTCGCCAGCATCGTCTATACGGATGCGGGGCGTGGTGTCGGGCAGCAGGGTGAGGAATGGTGCATTCAGGATTAGCATCCGCCCCATCACTACCAGGGGCGGAAGGGGAGGCTTCAATGATGGGCAGTCGGTCAGGGTGAGGTCCCCGATGACCCGGCGGATCCGGGACATGGATTTCAGTCGGACCAGGGATGGGCAGTCCCGGAAGATGATGCCCGGCCGCGCCAGGGTGACCTTGGGGAAGGCCAAGTTGGCCTCGATCAGCTGTGGGCAGTCCGTCACCTCAAGCCCGCCCATGGGGACGCGGCCCCGAATCCGCCGCAGGCCTGCGCAGTGCTGTACCTCCACGCGGTTGGCCCTGGGCAGTTCCAATTCCTCGAGGTCGGGGCAGTTCTCGATGATCGCGGTGCCATGGTCGCCCAGGACCCGAATACCTTGGAGCCGGGTGAATCCACGTGCGCCCCGCACTTCGAAACGGCCCAGGCAGCGCAGCGACGGAGGGAGACGGAGCGGTGCCGTGGGGTCGACGATCTCAAGGAACCCCTGGACAGCCTTCCGGATCCAGGTAAGGTCCATCGACTGGAAAAGGGAATCGAACCTGAGGCCAGCGTCTATTGCGGCCAGCATGGTCGCGCCGTCGAACGCCGGGTGCCCTTCGAAGGCGTCGTGGATACTCCCAAGGAACCAGCGTTCCCGGGGGAGGCACGCCACCCGGTAGGCGAAGATGTCCAGGAGGTTGTGGCCGAAGCGGTCTATCACTGCCGCTGGGCGGCGAAGGACTTCAACGGCCCACGAGCACAGCGCCAGACGCTCCTCGGGAGTGGCCTCACTTTCCATGTATGGCCTGCCATGGCTATGGGGCCAAGCGGGTTCGGGGCGATAGAGGTGAATGATAACTGCCTGGAGCACTTCTACCGGAGCCCCCGCCTCCTCCAGTCCGCGGATCTGGTCCCGGAGCGACAGTCCCATGTTCCGGAGGTTGCGCAGGCGGGGTTCCCAGTAGATGTCCAGGGAGGGGCAGGCATTGGTCATGCCGGGCGGGAGGGGTTCCCTTGAAGGGGCGGCCCGCCGGGGCCGGGCTGCGGGCGCCCGAGGGGGCGTGATCCTGGGGAGTGCTTCCGCAGTGTCCGGTCCCGCGGGCGTACCTCCGCCTTGTGCCGGAGTGGCGGGTGCGCCGATGATCCAGCCGCCGCGGCGTTGCTCGCTATCCGTCCGTGCCACCTGGGGGCTACCCTGGATCGTGAGCGCCCCTTGGGCCCGGAGGTAGGGGAGCTGCCGGAGGCTGGCGCAGTCTTCGAGATGGATATCCCCGCAGTGCCGCAAATCCCCGATGTGGGAGCGGATCTCCGTCAGGCTCGGGCAGGCCTTCAGCCAGATCGAAGACCAGGGGTCCATGTGCTTGCTGAACTGGCTCTCGATGCGCGTGAGCGCGGCGCAATCCGCCACCCTGGCCTCCCCCGTCCCCTCCCGCCGGATGAGTGTCAACTCGGTGCAGCGGGCCACGGTTAGATCCCCTGGGCCCATCTAGAGCTCTGCCAGGCCGGCACAATCCTCGACCTGGATATTGCCGGCGCTTGGCCGGTGCAGGACCTTCAGGCCATGGCAGCCTCGGAGGCCCAGATCACCCGCACCCATTCGGAGCTGGGTGAGGCCCGGGCAATCCGTGAGCCAAAGACCCGCTTCCTCATGGTGGTGGCTCTCTCGAACCTTCGGACCAGGGACCCCGATTTCTAGGGCATCCCGATCGAAGCGGATGAAGGGGCGCCGCGAACTTCTCGGCGTCGGCAAGCCCACCCTGCCCAGGCGGATGGACTTCAGGTCCGAACATCCGGTGATCGTCACCTGCTCCACCTCCCCCTTGACCTGCAAGGACTGGAGCCCGGGGCAATCCTCGATCCGGATCCTGCCGCCACCCGACAACTGGACGTCGCCCAGGTTCCGGCAATCTCGCAGGTGGATGGTTCCCGCCCACCGGAAATCGTCAGGAACCGGCAAGGGTCCCTCCAGGTCGGCCAGGTGGAGGCCGGCGCCCAGAGGGTTCGGGAACCAGGGCAGCGGGGGGAGTGGGGCGGGCCCCTGCCAGGTGATCCCGCCGGGGCCGATCAGCGGCCGGAAGGCGTCCGGCATGCCTACGAGATCCGCCTTCCTGGCCCACTCCCAGGCAGTGCAGGCNNGAATCCTTGCGGTACGGCTGCCTCGGGGTGAACCCGCTGGCGAGTCCCCTGAAGACGGCAGTGGCGGCATGGAAGTAGCCCGTCGCCAGGTCTGCGATCTCGCCGGGTGTCGCGCCAGCCACCACCAGCGCCTGGAGATCGCCCCGCGGCGAAGCGCCGCAACGCCTCAGGGCCGCGATCACCGGGGCCCACCTGCCTTCGATCTTGGGAAGTAGCATTACCAGGAATCCATCGTGCCGCGTGAACATCAGGGCCTCCCGATTGGGGATAGACCCGCTTGCGTAACTCTCCCGGGGAAAGGCCCAGGGCATAGATCCG
>PLUC01000064.1 GCA_003165415.1 Holophagaceae bacterium | reverse complement strand
TACCTAGGCCGGTTTCACCCCTTGGGCCATTGCTAAAATTTATTATTAAATTATTTTATAATCGCCTGCCTCAAGAAGCCGGTTTTGTTGAAATGACAAACTTTCTCCGGGGGATCCCATGTCCGCCGTCAACCGCCTTGCCTTCGGTTGCCTTCTCCTCGCCTCACTGGGGCTCTGCTTCGCCGCTGCGCCAGGCACCCTCCTGGAACTCGGGGATGTGGAAACCAGCTCGGTCAAGAGCCTGAACGCCGAGTTCCTCGCCAAGATGAACCAGGACCTGGGTTCGCGCAGTGACGATTTCAAGACCCTCGGTCCCATGGCGGTCTTCCAGCAGATGGTCCAGGAGCATGGGGCCAGCCAGGTGCCCTCCCGGAAGGTCAAGTACGCCCTACTACATGGCGGTCTATCCGGAAAAGGGCGGGGTCGCGCTGACCCTGAAATTCCAGAGCCGCTCCACCAGCAAGTCCGACTACACCGCCAACATCAAGCAGGTCAAAAACAAGATCATCGGACGCGACACCCCCGCCGCGTTCGACGTCAGCCGGGATTTCCAGTCCCTCGTCCAGAAGGACAGCTACGACCATCCGGAGCAGCCCAGGCCGTTCATCATGCTGCCGTAGTTTGAGGGTGTCTGCATATCAGAGCGCGGCCCAGGCCGCCAGCACCTCCTGGGCCTGGAGGATGGTGGCGGGAGCCGCGGGCAGCAGGACGGTGCCATCGGGGCTGAGCTGGGCCCCCTTCTGCTGGCGCACCCAGGCCATGAGCTTGAGCGGATCCAGCGGGGTCTGGGGGCTCACCCGCAGCTTCAGCCGGCCCTTTTCCGCGGAGACCTCGCTCACGGCCAGGGCCTGGGCCCGGATGCGCACCTTCAGCAGCTCGAAGAAGCGGGCGCTGCCCTCGTCCCCGGCGGGTGTCTGGCCGAAGCGGTCCTCCAGTTCCAGGCGGTACAGCTCCAGGTCCCGGTCCGAGTGCAGGCGGGAAGCCCGCTTGTAGGCCACCAGGCGCTCGCTGGCCTGGTCGATCCAGGCCCGGGAAAGCTGGGCCGGGCCCAGGTCGATCTTCACTTCGAAGGTGCCGCTGGGCTGGCCCTGGAGTTCCTGCAGGGTCTCCTCCAGCAGCTTGACATAGAGCTCGAAGCCGATGTCGTGGATCTGCCCGGACTGCTCGCCGCCCAGGAGGTTGCCGGCGCCCCTGAGCTCCAGGTCCATGGCCGCCACCCGGAAGCCGGCGCCCAGCTCGGAGAAGTCCTCCAGGGCCTGCAGGCGCTTGCGCGCGTCCTCGGTGATCTCGCCCTTGCCGGGGATGAGCAGGTAGGCATAGGCGGGCACGTCGCTGCGCCCCACCCGGCCGCGCAGCTGGTAGAGCTGGGAGAGGCCGAAGGTGTCGGCCCGGTGCACGATGAGGGTGTTGGCGTTGGGCACGTCCAGGCCGTTCTCGACGATGGTGGTGGCCACCAGCACGTCGATCCGGCCCTCCATGAAAGCCAGCATCACCGATTCCAGGGCGTCGTCGGTGAGCTGGGCGTGGCCCACCCCCACCCGGGCGTCCGGCACCAAGGTGCGGATCCGCTCGGCCACCGAGACGATGGACTCCACCCGGTTGTGCACCACGTAGACCTGGCCGCCCCGGCGCAGCTCGAACTGGATGGCGGTGGCGATGAGCTCGTCGCTCCAGGGGGCCACCACGGTCTCGATGGCCAGGCGGTTCTTGGGCGGGGTCTCGATCAGGCTGATCTCCCGCAGGCCGGTGAGGCTCATGTGCAGGGTGCGCGGGATGGGCGTGGCGCTCATGGCCAGCACGTCCACGTTGGCCCGCAGCTTCTTCAGCCGCTCCTTGTGGCTGACGCCGAACCTCTGCTCCTCGTCGATGACCACCAGCCCCAGCTCGGCGAACTTGACCCTGGCGCCGAGCATCTGATGGGTGCCGATGACGATCTCCACCTTGCCGTCGGCCACGTCCTGGAGGATGGCCTTGGCCTCCTGGGGGTCCACGAACCGGTTCAGCATCTCGATGCGCAGGGGGAACCCGCTGAAGCGCTCCTTGAAGGTGCGGAAATGCTGGAAACACAGGATGGTGGTGGGGCAGAGCACGGCCACCTGGTAGCCGTCCAGGGCCACCTTGGCCGCGGCCCGCATGGCCACTTCGGTCTTGCCGAAGCCCACGTCGCCGCAGAGCAGGCGGTCCATGGGCCGTTCGCTTTCCAGGTCGGCCTTGATGGCGGCGGTGGCCTCGATCTGGTCGGGGGTGGGCTCGAAGGCGAAGGTGGCCTCGAACTCCGCCATCTCCGGGCCATCCTTGCTGTAGGCGTGGCCCTTCTCCAGCTTGCGCTGGGCGTACAGCTTCAGCAGCTCCTCGGCCATGTCGCGGATGGCCTTCTTGGCCCGGCGCTTGACCTTGGCCCAGGAGGCTCCGCCCAGCTTGTCCAGGGGCACCACGCCGCCGTCCGGCGACACGTAGCGCTGGATCAGGTCGGCCCGCTCCAGGCTGACGTTGAGCATGCCGCCGTCGGCGTAGCGGAGCTGGATCACCTCCTGCTCCTCGCCGCCGACGGTCAGGGCGCCGAAGCCCACGAACTCGCCGATGCCGTGGTCCAGGTGCACCACCCGGTCGCCGACCTTGAGGTCGCGCAGGTCGGACAGGAAGGCGGCGCTGCGGCTGCGCTTGGGTGGAGCCGGCATGGCCTTGCGCCCGAACACCTCCCGCTCGGTGAGTACCAGGACCTTGGGCTCTTTCAGGGAGACGCCAGCGGAGAGGGGCAGGTGGGTGCTTCGGCAGCCGGCCTGGGTGCCGTAGGCCACCGGCAGCTCGTACTCCCGCAGGATCTCGCCCAGGCGATCGCGCATGCCCGGGGTGGAGCCGGCCAGGAACACCCGGTGCCCGGTGAGGGCCAGGTCCTTCAGGTGTTCGGCCAGCTCGCCCAGGCGTCCCTGGAACTCGCGCGTGGGCTGGGCCAGGAGCGGCACGGTGGCTTCGGACTGCCACTCGGTGAGGGTGAGGGTGGTGCGGCTGGGGTCCTGGGCCAGGAAGCGGTCCTCGAACCGCGGGCACACCACCCCGCCCCGGCGCAGCGCCTCCAGGTTCTCCTGGATCCGGGCCCGCTCCCGGTCCTGGATGGCATCGGCCCACTGGGGCTCCAGCCGCACCCGCAGGCAGGGTGGCACCCAGTGGGCCAGCTGGCCCCTGGGCTGGTCCAGCAGCGGGTAGAACAGTTCCTCTCCGGGGAAATGGCCGTGGGTGGCCAGCCGGGACCGGCGGAAGGCCAGGTCGTCCTCGGGTTCGGGGGTGAGCGCGGCGCAGGCGGCCACGGCCCGGAGCAGGGGGGTGCCGTCGCCCCGGTCGCCCTCGAACCTGGGGTACAGGGTGATGCCGGCCAGGGCCTCGCCGGTGCGGCGCTGGCTGTCGGGATCGAAGGGGCTGAGCCGCTCCAGCTCGTCGCCGAAGAACTCCAGGCGCAGGGGCCATTCCAGGTGGTCCGGCCAGAGGTCCACCACCAGGCCCCGGGCGCTGAACTCGCCCTGGCTCCCGGCCAGGTCGGTGCGCCGGTAGCCCAGGGCCACCAGCGTCTCCAGCAGCAGTTCCCGGGGCACCTCCGAGCCCGCGCGCAGCTCCAGCTTCTGCTTTTCGAACCAGGTGGGGTGGGGCAGCCGCTCCTGGGCCGCCAGGGGGCCGGTCACCAGCACCTGCACCCGGTGCTCCAGCAGGCCGATGAGGGTGGCCAGGCGGTCCTTGAGCACCACCCCCGGCGGGCTGGATTCGCCGCCGGCGAAGGGGGCGAAGCCCGGGAACAGGGCCACCCGGGCCTCGGGCAGGAGCACCGCCAGGTCGTGGGCCAGGGTCTGGGCCTCCGGCTCGGTGGGGGCGTCCACCCAGAGGGAGCGCTGGTGGCCGCCCTCGCTGGTCCAGCGGGCCAGGATCAGGGCCAGGGCGGTGGGGGAGGTCCAGCGCAGCCGCGCCCCCTCAGCGGCCATGGCCCGGGCGGGGGCGTCCAGCAGGCGCAGGAGGTCGTTCAGGTCGGCGCGGTCTTGGGTACTCATATTTTTCCAGTCTAAGACGAATGGGCAGCTTCTCTTGCATGACCAGGATAACGGCGGCTTGGTATCCGGGCCCTCAGGCCTGACAATGGCCGGATGCGTCTTGAAGAAGAAATCCAGATCCTCCGTTCGCTGCTCGACTCAGGGGAACGGGAAGGCTGCGCCCGGGCGCTGACCACGCTGCGGGACCGCTACCGCCGCCAGCCCTCGGTTTTCGACCCGCCTTCCATCCAGGCCCTGCGCGACATCGCCGAGGCCCTGAAGGCGGCGCCGGACCTGGCGGTCCAGCTCAAGGCGGTGTTCGGCTTCGACACCTTCCGGCCGGGGCAGGAGGCGGTGATTCAGGCGGTCATGGCCGGTCGGGACTGCCTGGCGGTGATGCCCACCGGGGCCGGCAAGTCGCTCACCTACCAATTGCCGGCGCGGCTGCTGGGGGGGACCACCCTGGTCATCTCCCCCCTCATCGCGCTCATGAAGGACCAGGTGGACGGGCTGCGGGAGGCTGGGCTGCGGGCCACCTTCCTGAACTCGTCCCTGGAGCCCGGTGAGCGCATGGAGCGGATCCGCCAGTTGCACCGGGGGGAGATGGAACTGGTCTACGCCGCGCCCGAGGGCATCGAGCAGAGCGTCGGGCCGCTCCTGGACCGGCTCGACCTGCGCCTGATCGCGGTGGACGAGGCCCACTGCATCAGCCAGTGGGGGCATGACTTCCGCCCCGCCTACCGCAACCTGGCGGGCCTGAAGGTCAGGTTCGGCGGCCTGCCGGTCCTGGCCCTCACCGCCACCGCCACCCGGGAAGTGCGCCGGGACATCCTGGGGCAACTGGGCATGGAGGCGCCGTTCGAGTTCCTGGGCTCGTTCTTCCGGCCCAACCTCAAGCTGCACGCGGTGAAGAAGGGCGGCGACGGGCCGGCGGTGCGGGAGGCGATCCTGCGGCTGGTGCAGGCGCGGCCCGGCCAGAGCGGCATCGTCTACTGCCTGTCCCGGAAATCCGCCGAGTCCACCGCCGAGTACCTGGTCTCCCAGGGCGTCCGGGCCCGGGCCTACCACGCGGGCCTGAACCCCCAGGACCGGGAGGCGGCCCAGGAGGCCTTCCGCCGGGACGACGCCGACGTCATCTGCGCCACCATCGCCTTCGGCATGGGCATCGACAAGAGCAACATCCGCTACGTCATCCACCGGGACATGCCGAAAAGCATCGAGGGCTACTACCAGGAGATCGGCCGGGCCGGGCGCGACGGCGCCGACGCCGACTGCGTGCTGTTCTATTCCTGGGCCGACGTGATGAGCCTGGAGCGGTTCCTGGACGGGCTGGAGCCGGAGGCGGCCATGGTGCAGAAACGGCAGATCCGGGCCATGTACGACTTCGCCGAGGTGAGCGCCTGCCGGCACCGGGCGCTGGTGGGGCACTTCGAGGAGCGCATCGAGCCCTGCGGCCAATCCTGCGACTTCTGCGGCGGGCGGGACGTGCTGGCCGAGGCGCCCCGGGCCCTGCGCAAGGCCCATTCCAAGGGCGCCCGCCCGGCCCCGGCGGCGCCAGCCCCGCACATCCCCCACGACGACGAGGAGGCCCTCTACCTGGAACTCAAGGCCCTGCGCCGGCGCCTGGCGGACGAGCGCAATCTGCCCGCCTACATCGTCTTCAGCGACGCCACCCTGCAGCACATGGCCCGCTACCGGCCCACCACCGCCCAGCACCTGCTGGGCATCAGCGGGGTGGGACCCAAGAAACTGGAGACCTATGGCGGGGTGTTCCTGGAACTGCTCAGGGGATTCAGCGGCTGATCCGGGCACAAAACCGGGACGGCGGAGCGCCCGGCTCGCATACAATCAAAATGGAGAAGCTTCATGAACATGCGAAAAACGTGGACCCTGCTGGCGGCCATCGGGACCGGGCTGTGCCTGGCGGCGGCGCTGGGCTGCGGCGGCAAGACCCGCTACAACGTGCCCGACATGGTCGGCTTCAGTCCGCAGCAAGGCGCGGTTGGCTCCAACGTGACCATCACCGGGTACGATTTCAACGACATCTATTCCGTGAGCTTCGGCGGTCAGGCCACCGAGGGGTTCAAGGTGTCCAACGGCAGCCAGACCATCACCGTGACCGTCCCGGCCACCGCCGCCACCGGTCCCCTGGTGGTGGAGAATCCGGCCGGGATCGGGACCAATTACATATCATTCATCGTGACGCCGTCGATCAACGAAGTCACCATCCCCGGCATCGGCACCATCCCCCAGATCGCCAACGGCATGAGCCCGACCTCGGGGCCGGTGGGAACCGAAATCACGCTGACCGGCTATGGGTTGAACGACACATCGAACGTCACCATCGGTGGCGAAAGTTGCACTTTCACCTACAACAGCATCAACCCCGCCAACGAGATCACGGTGAATGTGAGTCCCGGCGCCGTCACCGGGCCAGTGGTCCTCACCGTCCCGGGCCTCACCCCCTCGGCCCCCCTCACCGCCACCGGGCCGGTGTTCACGGTTACGCCATAGCGCGTTCCATGCTATTTCTGGATGATTGAGGAGTCGGTCCATGCTGGTCTATCTGTTCGTATATGTGCTGGCGGCGGTGCTGATCTTCCAGGGGGTGAACCTCCTGGGCGAGAAGCGGGCGCCCACCAATGTCATCCCTTCGGAAGTGCGGCTTGCGGATGCCATCGCCTCCCGCTGTGGGCGCTGCCTCGTGACCTACGGCACCCTCCTGGCCCTGGTCGCCCTCCTGAGCCACGCCTACGACGGCCTCACCGGCGCCCTGGTGCCCATGCGCGACATCGGTTTCGCCATCGTGGCCATCTATGGCCTCTGGCTGGTCTTCGGCCGGAAGGTGGACTACACCCCGGCCAAGCCCGCCGGGGAGGCCCACGGGCACGGGCACTGAACCCGGATTCTGCAGTTGAGCTTTAGCGGGGTTGGGATTTTTATCTAGGGAGCGAACCTCCGGCCCTGGCAAGGCATTGGATCAGAATGAACGTGCTATTTCGTTCAAAGTCCATCGAATCCTTGCGGGCGGATGCGGAACGGCCCGCCTCGCAGTTGCGGAGGACGCTGGGCACCTTCGATCTGACCATGTTCGGCATCGGCGCCATCCTCGGCGCGGGCATCCTCTCCAGCATCGGCACCGCCGCGGCCGGCAATGTGCTGGACGGACGCACGCCCGCCGGGCCCGCTCTGGTCTTCAGCATCCTGCTGGTGGCGGTGGGCTGCTGCTGCACGGCCCTGGCCTACGCGGAGCTGGCTTCCATGATTCCCGTTTCCGGGTCCGCCTATACCTACGCCTATGCGACCATGGGCGAACTGATGGCCTGGGTCATCGGGTGGGACCTCCTGCTGGAATACGCCGTGAGCAACGTGGCGGTGGCCATCTCCTGGGGCGGCTACGCGGGAAGTTTTCTGGCCAGCGTCTTCCACGTCCGCCTTCCCGGATGGCTGGCCATGGACCCGCGCATGGCCCTGAGACTGGCGGATGAGGTGCCCGCCATGGGAATCCAGGAGAAGCTCGACGCCCTGGCCGGGGCCAAGGCAGGTTTCCTGGATGGCGGGGCCACCTTCATGAACTGGGCGGTGCTGAGGGACGCCCCGACCCTTGCCGGTTTTCCCATCACCCTCAATCTCCCGCCCCTGCTCATCACCTGCCTGGTCACCTGGCTGGCGTACCTGGGAATCAAGGAAAGCGCAAGGGTCAATGCCGTGATGGTGGCTCTGAAGGTGGTCCTCCTGCTGGTCGTGGCGGGCATCGGTCTCCGGTTCGTCGACCCCGGCAATTGGGTGCCCTTCGTCCCCTGTGGATTCAAGGGCATCCAGGCCGGTGCGGCGATCATCTTCTTCGCCTTCATCGGCTTCGACGCGGTGAGCACCACCGCCGAGGAATGCCGGGATCCGGGCCGGGACCTGCCCCGGGGCATCCTCCTCTCCCTGGTCATTTGCACGGTCATCTATGCGGCGGTGGCCCTGGTGGTGACCGGCATGATGCCCTACCGGGAACTGGCGGGCAAGGCCGATCCCCTCGCCTTCATCTTTGTCCAGCGTGGGCATGTTGGCCTGGCCGGCGTCGTCTCCCTGGGAGCGGTCATTGCCACCACCTCGGCCCTCATGGTCTACCAGATCGCCCAGCCGCGGATCTTCCTGGCCATGAGCCGGGATGGACTGCTGGGAAAGTGGTTCGGCAAGGTGAACCCGAAGCACGGCACCCCCTCCAACGCCACCGTCTTCACGGGCCTGCTGGTGGCGGCGCCGGCGGCCTTGCTCAACATCGACGAGGTCGTGGAACTCACCAACATCGGCACGCTCTTCGCCTTCGCCGTGGTGTGCGCCGCGGTCATGGTCCTGCGCTTGCGCAGGCCGGAGCTGCCCCGGCGGTTCCGCATGCCCTGGGTATGGGGGCTCGCGCCCGGGGGGATCCTTTCCTGCGGATGGGTGGCCTGGGGCCTGCCTTCCCTGACCTGGATCCGCTTCTTCGTGTGGCTCCTCCTGGGCATGGTGGTCTACCTTGCCTACGGCTGTCGCCACAGCCTGCTGCGAAGGGGAGGTGGGTTCACCCCCGGAAATCCACGTTCTCCGTGACCCGGGTGCCGTCCCGGGCGAAATCCTCCAGGAACCGGGCGATGCGCCGTTCGGCCACGGCCAGGTCCACCAGGCCCAGGGTGAGGTTCAGCAGGTCGATGTACCAGGGCGCCTTGAGGTCGCTGCGCACGTAGGCCAGGGCTATGGCCCGGGCGATGGGGAGGGTGGTGCCTTTGGAATCGTCGTGGACGTCCTTGTTGTCGGCCCTCCGCAGCTTCCCGTACTCCTCTTCCAGCAGGCGCTCGAACAAGGCGGGGGTGAAGGGGTCCCCGGGGCGGACCCCCAGGTTGGCATCCTCCGCCGTGAAGGCCGCGCCCTTGTGCAGCCACTCCCACAGGATCGACAGGCGGATCTCGCCGGTGGCCATGTCCTCCATCAGGTAGAGCACGTCGCCGTCGCCGAAGAAATCGGCGGGCTTCAGGGCCGCGGCCTGGAAACCCCGGAGGAAGGCGTTGCCGTACTGCAAGGCCACCGAAAGCAGGTTGCGGGCGCCCCGGACGGTGCGGGGCGCCGGCTCCAGCCGGATCAGGCCGGCGGCGTCCTCCGGCCCGTAGGTCAGGGGCGGGAAGGCCCGCCCCTGCTGGTTCGGTTCCCCGGCCTTCTCCCACACTGGGCGCACGATGTGGACCATCTTCCAATGGGCCACCCACTTGCCGGAGGCGCCCGCGCGCTGCTCCCGCTCGGCGTTGGCCACGGCGAAGGCCATGCTCGCGGCCACGCCCGCTTCGGTGCCCACCGGGATGTTGGGTTCCATGCCCCCCTGCCACAGGGCGAAGCGCCCGTTGCGGTCAGGGGTGTTGCAGGCCCGGCGGACCCGGTCCTCATAGGCCCGCATGTAGCTGTAGACCATGGTGATGGACTCGATGTTAGGGTTCCGGAAGTCCGGATCCCAGGCCATGGCGTCCGAGACGCTGTTGATGTAGTCCCAGCGGCCGGTGTTGAAGCCCACCAGGTGGGGCGAAAGGGCGGCACGGATCTCCATGAGCTGGAAGCTCGCCTCCAGCTGCTCCACCAGCACGTAGACCTTCACGGTGCCCGCCGGCAGGCCCAGGTGGCCTTCCAGGGCCAGGATCATGGCGTTCCAGAGGGCGGCCTCCTCGGCGGTCTGGATCTTGGGCAGGTACAGCGCCACGCTGCGTCCCGCCGCCCGGAGCCGGGCCTGGTTGTGCACCACGAACAGGACCAGATCGGTGATGGACGCCGAGAACCCGCCGCCGCCTCCCTCCCGGATGTGCCGGTCGTCCAAGTGCAGGCCCCGGGCCCGGAACATCACGGTGGTGAAGTCCAGCTGCTCGCGCCAATGGGCGATGATCGGACGGCCCAGGAAACCCTGGGCCCAACGGTTCATCTCGGCCGCGACCTCCTCCGCCACGTCCAGGAAGACTGGATCCCGGACCAGGGCCAGCTTGAGGTTGCGGTGGTTGTCCAGGGACATGGTGTCCACCTGGCCCAGGGCGTCCTCCCCGTCGAACATCCAGCCGTCCGCCCCCGAGAGCAGCGCATAGGCCACGTTGCGGATGCCGGACCGGAGGTCCGACCGGGGCTTGGTGGCCGGGCCCGTGCCCTGGATCCACTGGCGGGTCAGATCCGGAGGGATCACCGCCCCGTCGAAGTTGCCCGCCCGGGCGTCCGCGACGGTGATCCCGGCGCCGGGGATCAAGGCTTCAGGGTCCAGGAAGCCGATGCGCTCGCCCCTGGCGGCCCGCAACCGCCGCCGGGCGGTGCGGACCGCCATGAGTCCGGTCCGGTCGCGATTGAACGGCGCCAGGGCGGCCAGCGCCCCGAACACCTCGGGGGTGAACAGATCCGGATAGCTCTCCAGGGTGTTGGAACGCCATTGCAGAGGGGTGGGCATGACCAGACTCCCGTCTTGGTAAAAAATGTAAACAGATGATCACATTGTTGACAATTTACCATCAAGTCCTTGTCTTCGCAAGCATTTGTTGGCATGAAAACAAAAACCTTTGACTGAATCAATCGATTGATTAAAATTCCCGTATCTTAATCATTCGATTGATTAAGGCTTTCGAGGCACCCATGACCAACCCCGATCCGGGGAATTCCTCCCGCATCCGCCTGGTGGAAGCCGCCATCCTCTGCTTCGCGGAGAAGGGCTTCGACGCCACCGGCATCCGCGAAATCGCCCAGAAGGCCCAGGCCAACTCGGCCCTGGTCCAGTACCATTTCGGCGGCAAGACCGGGCTCTACGCCGCGGCCCTGAGGCACATCTTCAGCCGGCGGCCGGTGCAGGTGCCCAGCCCTCCGGAAGATGCCGGCCAGCCGGATGCCCGGCCCAGGGCGATCCAGGCCCTGGGCGACATGATCCAGAGCCTGCTGAACGAACTCATGGCGTGCAGCGAGGGCTCGGAGCTGGACAAGGCCAGCCTGGTCCTGGTCACCCGGGAGCTCCAGGACCCGCGGGAATCCATGGCTCCCCTGATCCTGGAGCACCTGCGCCCCTATATGGATCACATACAGGCCTGCCTGAGGATCCTCCGTCCCGATCTGGACTGGCTCTCGGCCATGGACTACTGCAACAGCATCTTCGGCCAGGTGGTCCATCTGCAGCACCACCTGGCGCTGATCCGCCTGCTGCGCAACGAGCCGGACTTCCCCCGGGATCTCCAGGCCGTGGCCAGGCACATCACTGAATTCAGCCTCCGGGGCATCGGCGTCCCGGAAGCCTTCCCGGGAGCCTGATCATGCTGTTCCTTCCGCCCCCGGCCCAGGTCGCCCCGCCGACGCCCGCCCCGTCCCAGGTGTTCGACCTGGCCGGGGCCCTGGCCCGGGCCAGGGCCGAGAATCCCCTGCTCCGGGCCGCCAAGGCCCGGGTGGAGGAACGCCAGGGCCTGATCACCTCCACCCGCGCCGACGCGCTGCCCCAGCTCACCCTGAACGGCGACTACACTCGGCTCCGGGATGTGAGCCTCCTGATGGGAGGCACCGGCCAGGCGCTTGAGGCCTTCGGCCTTTCCCAGAGCCAGCTGGTCTCGCCGTACACCATCTACACCGCCGAGGCCAACGTCTCCCAGCCGCTGTTCTACTGGGGCAAGCTGGGCACGGCGGTGCGGGTGGCCAGGATGGGCGAACGGGAGGCCAGCCTGGCCTACACCACGGCGGAACTGGACACCCTGCACGGGGTGGCCAAGGCCTACATCGCGGTGCTGGCGGCCCAGGCCGAACTGGAGGTGATCCAGACGCGGCTCAGCACCGCCCAGCGGTTCGTGGCCGACGTCAAGGCCAGGCTGGAGGCCCAGACCGCCACCGAACTGGACCGGTTGAGGGCGGAAAGCGAGTACCTGGGCGTGATCCCCGAGAACCTCAAGGCCCAGGCCAACTACCAGCGGGCCATGGAAATGCTGGACGGCCAGCTGGCCCTGGATCCCCGGACGGTGCTGACCCTGCGCGACCCGGGGCCGCCCGACACCGGCGCCGCGGTCACGCCCGTGGAGCGCAGCGAGATCGCCCAGTACAAGCAGCAGGAGGCGATGTACCGCGAAAACGACCAGATCATCACCACCGACCTCCGCCCCAAGTTCGACTTCAACGCCTACTACGGCTACCAGGCAGGCCAGACCTCGAACCTGTTCAAGGAACCGTACGACACCTGGAAGGTGAACGTCACCATGCGCTTCCCGATCTTCGACGGCATGCGCACCTCCGGCAAGCGGGCCCAGAACCGGGCCCAGCTGGAGCAGGTGACCCAGGCGCGCATCGACAAGGAGCGAACGGTGGCGGTGGAGACCCGCAGCGCCGAGCGCGACCTGGGCACGGCCGTGAGCTTCCACGACGCCGCCCGCGTGGCCCATCTGGCCGCCCTTGAGGCCCTGCGCACCAGCCGCGAGGCCTTCGACCAGGGCCTCATCACGTCCCTGGACCTGCTCCAGGCCGAACGCACCGAACGGGTCCAGGAAAGCCAGCGCCGCCGCGCCGAGCTGGGCGTGTGGACCGCGCTGTTCGACTACCGCCGCGCCTGCGGCCTGCCGCCCCTTTGAGCGAGGTGAACCCATGACCAGCCGGAAAATGATCGCCCTCGGGATCCTGGCCACCCTGCTCATGGTGGGCGCCATCGGCATGCACCGCTTGCGGCGCGGCCAGGAACTGGAGAAGCAGCGGGCCGAGAAGCGGGCGGGCCTGGTCTCGGTCACCCTGGTCACAGTGGAGGACCATGCCTTCCGCGGCTCCATCCCCTTCACCGGCACCCTCCTGGCGGTGAACCGGGCCGAGCTCAAGGCGGAAGAGTCGGGCCGGGTCACCCGGGTGGCGGTGCAGGAGGGCGACCGGGTCGGGGCCGGCACGGTCCTGTGCGCCCAGGACGAGGACGACCTGCTGCTCTCGGTGCAGGCGGCCCAGGCCCAGCTGGCCCAGGCCCGGGTCCAGGCCGAGCAGGCCGGGGCCGACAACGACCGGGCCCAGAACCTCCTGGCCAAGCGCAGCGTGACCCGGCAGTTCGCCCAGCAGGCGGGGACCAGCTACAACGCGGCCATGGCCGTGGCCCGCGCCGCGGAAAGCAACCTGGGCCTGGCCCAGAGCCACCTGCGCAAGTCCCGGATCACCGCGCCGTTCGCCGGGGAGGTGGCCCAGCGCCTGGTGCAGCCCGGGGAGATGCTCGCCCCCGGCCAGGCCGCCTTCACCCTGGTGGACAACCGGCAAATGGAGATCCAGGCCGACCTGCCCGCCGCCGCCCTGGCCCGGCTGCGCACCGGCATGCCGGCCACCTTCCGGGTGGTGGGCTTCGACCGGCCGTTCCAGGCCACCCTCACCCAGATCAGCGGCTCGGTGCAGCAGGAAGGGCGGACCCTGCGGGTCAGGCTCGAACTGTCCAACCCCGGCGGCCTGCTGAAGAGCGGTCTGTTCGCCGAAGGCGAGCTGCTGGCCGAGGGCGAGACCCGGCACCCCGCGCTGCCCGCCGCCGTGCTCACCACGGTGGGCCGGGACGCGGACGTGTTCACCGCCGACCAGGGCGTCGCCCGCCGCGTCCGGGTCCTGGTGGGCCTGGACCAGGACGGCTGGCGCCCGGTGGATGGGCTCCCCGTGGGCACCCAGGTGGTGGCCCAGGGCCGGGACCTGGTGGTGGACGGCACCCCCCTGCAGTCGGCCCAGGGGAAGTGATCCATGTTCCTTTCCGATCTTTCCATCAAGCGTCCGGTGCTCACCACCTGCGTCATGCTGGCGCTGGTGCTGCTCGGCCTGTTCTCCATCAAGGGGCTCGGGCTGGACAGCTTCCCCAAGGTGGACATGCCCGTGGTCACCGTGAGCGTCATCTACCCCGGGGCCAGCCCCGACGCGGTGGAGCAGGACGTGGTCAAGAAGATCGAGGAGGCGGTCAACCCCATCGAGAAGGTGCGGGAGATCAGCGCCACCAGCCAGGAGGGCCTGGGCACCCTCACCATCGAGTTCGAGATCGAACGCAACGTGGACCAGGCCCTGGAGGACGTCCGCTCCAAGATCGGCCAGATCCGCCGCGACCTGCCCGACACCATCAAGGAACCCATCATCCAGAAGTTCGACCCGGCCCAGCTGCCGGTGCTCTCCCTGATCCTCAAGCCTGACGCGGCCCACGCCGGCATGGGCGCCCGGGAGCTCACCCGCATCGCCGACGAGTTCCTGAAGCGCCGGATCGAGAACATCCCGGGGGTGGGCAAGGCCGAGGTGGTGGGCGGCTCCACCCGGGACATCCTGGTGCAGGTGGATCCCCTGAAGCTGGAGGCCCTCGGCCTCACCCTGCCGCAGGTGATGAACGCCCTGGGCCAGGACACCCAGTCCGTGCCTAGCGGCAACCTGCTCACCGCCAGCCGCGAGATCAGCGTGCGGGTGGACGCCAAGGCGCGGCGGGTGGAGGACTTCAACCAGGTGGTGGTGGGCAACCAGCAGGGGCGCCCCATCGAGCTGCGGGAGGTGGCCACCCTGGTGGACGGGATCAAGGAGAAGCGCAGCCTGGCCCGCCTGGACGGCGAGGACGCGGTGGCCCTGGAGATCCAGAAGCAGATCGGCGGCAACACCGTGGCGATGGTGCGCGCCGTGGACCAGGCGCTGCGCAATCTAGCGCCGGAACTGGCCAAGCTGGGCGTCACCACCACCAAGGCCAAGGACAATTCCAAGTTCATCAACGACTCGGTGGACGACGTGGAGGTCTCCATCCTCCTGGGCGGCCTGGTGACGGTCATCATCGTCTTCTTCTTCCTGCGCAGCTGGCGCTCCACCATCATCACCAGCCTCACTCTGCCGGTGTCGGTGATCAGCACCTTCACCATCATGAAGGCCCTGGACTTCACCCTCAACACCATGACCCTCATGGCCATCTCCCTGGCCATCGGCATCCTCATCGACGACGCCATCGTGGTGCGGGAGAACATCACCCGCCACGCGGAGATGGGCAAGGACCACGTCACCGCCGCCCGGGAGGGCACCGCCGAGATCGGCCCCGCGGTCATCGCCACCACCCTCTCCATCCTGGCCGTGTTCATCCCGGTGGCCTTCATGGGCGGCATCGTCGGCAAGTTCTTCTTCTCCTTCGGCATCGTGGTGGCCTTCGCCGTGGCCGTCTCGCTGTTCGTGAGCTTCACCCTGGACCCCATGCTCAGCGCCGTCTGGCCGGATCCCGAGCACGAGGCCGGCTACCAGGAGGCCCACCACGGCCACCGCCGCTTCGTCATGAGGGCCGTGGACCGGTTCAACGACTGGCTGACCCAGTGGGAAGCCTGGTACAAGACCGCCATCGTCTGGGCCATGGACCACCGCAAGACGGTCATGGCCATCGGCTTCGGCAGCTTCCTCCTGGCCATGAACCTCATGGGGATGCTGGGCAGCGATTTCATGCCCGACTACGACCGGGGCGACTTCCAGGTGGGCTTCAAGGTGGAGCCGGGCGCCAGCCTGCAGGCCGCCGAGGCCAAGGCCGAAGCGCTGGAGGCGATCATCCGCACCCGTCCCGGCGGCGGGGCGAACCGCGAGGTGGAGCACGTCTACACCACCATCGGCACCGGCCTCAACGGGACCATCACCCAGGGCACCCTCTACGTGAAGCTGACCGATGGCCGGCGGCGCGGCCTGATCGCCATCCGGCGCGAGCTGCGCGAACGCCTGCGCGCCGTGGCCGGGGTGGAGACCGACGTCTCGCCGGTCTCCGATTTCGGCGACAGCAGGCCCATCGGCCTGGCCGTCCTGAGCCCCGACCGCCGGCTGGCGGAGCGGGCCGCGCCGCTGGTGCTGGACGCCCTGCGCGGGGTGGACGGGGCGGTGGACGTGACCAGCAGCCAGGACAAGGGCCGGCCGGAGCTGCGCCTGGCGCTGGACCGGCGCCGCGCCTCGGACCTGGGGGTTTCGCCCATGGCCGTGGCCAACCTGGTGCGTCCCCTGGTGGACGGGGTGGACGTGGCCAAGTACGAGGATCCCGGCACCGGCGAGCAGTACGACGTGACCGTGCGCCTGGCGGACGCCGACCGGGCCCGGGCCGGCCAGCTGGAGGTGATGAGCGTCGGCTCCACCAAGAAGGACAAGGCCGACAAGAACCTCCAGGTGAAGCTGGGCAACGTCGCCCGGTTCGAGGAGACCACCGCCCCGGCCAAGCTGGAGCGGCGCGCGCTCCAGGCCCAGATCCTCATCACCGCCAACAAGGAGGGCCGCACCCTGCAGGAGGTGGTGGACGACTGCGCCAGGAAGCTGGCCCAGCTGCGCCGGCAGGGCGTCCTGCCCGAGGGCGTCCAGGTGGCCTTCACCGGCTCGGCCCGGGACAACAAGGAGACCGCCGGCTACATGGGCACCGCCATGCTCCTGGCGGTGGCCTTCATCTACTTCGTCCTGGCCAGCCAGTTCGAGAGCTTCAAGCTTCCCATCACCATCATGCTGTCGCTGCCGCTGTCCATGGTGGGGCTGGTGCTGATGCTGCTCATCACCGGCGACGCCATGAGCATGATGACCAGCATCGGCCTGATCCTGCTCATGGGCCTGGTCACCAAGAACGCCATCCTGCTGGTGGACCGCGCCCTGCAGAACATCCGCGAGCACGGCATGAGCCGCCGGGACGCCCTGATCGAGGCCGGCATGACCCGGTTGCGGCCGATCCTGATGACCAGCTTCGCCATGATCGGCGGCATGCTGCCGCTGTTCCTGGCCCTGGGCGCCGGGGCCCAGCTGCGCGCGCCCATGGCCCGGGCCGTGGTGGGCGGCATCATCACCTCCACCCTGCTGACCCTCATCGTGATCCCGGTGTTCTTCGACCTCCTGGACGGGTTCTCCTGGAGAAGGCTTTGGGCGCGCCTTACTTCGCGTCGAACTTGAACTTGGGGTGGCACTCCAGGCACTTCACCACCGGCGGCTGATGCTGCCGGTGGCAGTCGGTGCAGGCGTACGGCCCCGGGTGGGGCGCGCGGGGAGGCGCGTGGGGATTCACCGGGAGCTGCCGGGTGAGCGCGGCCACGGCCGGAGCGTCCCCATGGCAGTCCATGCAGGTCGCCTCGGGGGCGGCGTCGGTGGGCTTTTCCGAGTGGTGGCAGTCAATGCAGGTGACGGCGGCCTTGGCATGCTTGGCCGGCAGGCTGCGGGCGCCGCCGCTGTCCGTGGCCCGGCCGGGTCCGGCCAGGCACAACCCCAAGGAGATCATTCCCAGGAGGCGTGTAAAATGCATGGAAACTCCCCGTGAACAGAGTTATTGGTTATCTTGACAGTACTAAATGGTTTGACCTCCCCAAGTTGCTCCTGCACCGAGGGCCTCATGAGATACCGGTTCCGTCATCTCTCGTCGGTTCTTCTCCTGGGCGCAGCCCTGGCACCCTTCGGACCCATGCAGGCCCAGTCGGTCCAGGTGCGGGCCACGGTCTCCGAGAGCCTGCCCCATTACCAGCCCGGAGCGGCCCTGAAGGGTCCCCTGGAGATCCCCTGCACGGACGCCTTGTCCGACCTGGGGGAGGAGTGGAACATGGGCTTCCGGAAATCCCAGCCGGCGGCCAGCCTGGTGTTCCTGGCCAAGCTCAGCGTCGAGGCGGTGACCTCCCTGCAGGCCGGCACGGCCCCCCTGGTGATCCTGGCCCGGGAGATGACCGCGGGCGAGGTCAAGGCCTTCCAGGACAAGTACGGCTACCTGCCCATGCGCATCCCCGTGTGCATGGACGCCACCATCATCTTCGTCAACAAGTCCAACCCCATCACCTCCATCTCCATGCAGCAGCTGGACGCGATTTACTCCAGGAACCGGCTGGGGGGAAGCCCGGCGCCCGCGGTGACCTGGGGCGACCTGGGGGTGAAGGGCGAACTGCAACACCGCGTCATCAACGCCTACGCCCGGGCCGAAGGCACCGCCACCCGTTCCGCCTTCGGCACCGTGTGCCTGCTGGGCGGCCCCTACCGGCCCGGCATCATCGACCGCGAAGACTCCTCGGCGCTGGCCGAGGCGGTGAGCACGGACGCGGCCGGCATCGGCTTCGGCCCCATGGCCTGCTGGTTCGCCACCAACAAGACCCTGCCGGTGGTGCCCTACGCCGGAACCGAAGCCCGCTATCCGACCCAGGAACTGGTGACCGACAGCAAGTACCCCATGCCGCGCCTGTTCTATGGCTACCTGAACCGTGCCCCGGGCCAGCCCGTGCCGGTGCCGGTGAACGAGGCCCTGCACTACATCCTGTCCCAGGAAGGCCAGAACGTCGTGGCCGACATCGGCCTGCTGCCCGGGCCGCTGGAGTTCATGACCATCGCCTTGAAACGGTTGAGCCGCTAGCAGCCGTCAGGTCGCTGGCGACCTTACGGCTGCTTGTGCCCAGCCGGACGTTTAATCCAAACGTGATCCAACGGTGGTAGACCGGTCAGATTTTCGCCAGGGCCCGGTAGGCCTCCAGGAAATCCAGGGGCTGGGGCAGGATCTCCCCCTCCAGGTCCGGATGGTAGGCCACCCAGGTGTCCTTGGCGGCCAGCCGGCGCACCGGGGCGTCCAGTTCGAAGAACAGTTCGTCGGCGATGCGGGCCGCGATCTCGGCCCCATAGCCCCAGCTCAGGCTGTCCTCGTGGGCCACCAGGACCCGATGGGTCCTGCGCACGGTGCGGGCCACGGCCTCCCAGTCGAAGGGGTTCAGGCTGCGCAGATCGAGGATCTCCACCAGGATTCCCTCGGCCTCCGCTTGGCGCGCGGCCTGCACGGCCCGGTAGACGGTGCTGCCGTAGGTGATGACCGACAGGTGCCGGCCCTCCCGCACGGTGCGGGCCTTGCCGAACGGGATCATGAAGCCGGGGCCCGGATCGGCGCCCTTGTTGTGGGTCTGCCGGTAGAGGTGCTTGGGCTCCAGGAACAGCACCGGGTCGTCGCAGCGGATGGCGGTGCGGAGCAGACCGGCGGCGTCCACGGCCCGGGAGGGGCAGACCACGCGCAGGCCGGGGATGTGGGTGAACGTGCTCTCGCCGCACTGGCTGTGGCAGATGGCCCCGCCCATGAGGTAGCCGCCGATGGGCACCCGCACCACCACCGGCGCCTTGAAGTGGTTGTTGCTGCGCCAGCGGATGCTGGCGAGCTCGTCCCGGATCTGCTGCATGGCGGGCCAGATGTAGTCGAAGAACTGGATCTCCACGATGGGCTTGAAGCCCCTGGCCGCCAAGCCGATGGCCCGGCCGATGATGGTGGCCTCGGCCAGGGGCGCGTTGTACACCCGGTGCGGGCCGAACTGGCGCTGGAGCCCGTGGGTGGCCTTGAACACCCCGCCCTTGCCCTTCACCTGGTCCAGGATCTCACTGCGGGAGGCGTCCGCCACGTCCTGGCCGAACAGCAGGATGGCCGGGTTCAGGGCCATCTCCTGCTTCAGGGTGGCGTTGATGAGGTCGATCATTGTTTTGCCGCCGCCGGGAGGCTCGCCGTTGATCTGATCCGCGGCCTGGTCCTCGGTGTCGAAGGCCGGGCCGCGCGGATCCACTTCCTCGCTGTACAGGTGCAGGCAGCTGCTGCCGGGATCCGGGGGCGGAGCGCCCTCCGCCTCCGCCCAGGCCAGGTCCACCTCGCTCTGCACCTCGGCCTTGAGCGCCTCCAGTCCGGCCGCGGTGAGGTCGCCCAGTTCCAGCAGCCGGGCGGGGTAGGTGGCCAGCGGGTCGGTGCGGGCCTCCTCGGCGCGCTGGGCGGGGATCTTGTAGAGCTGCTCGTCGTCGGAGAGGGAGTGGGAGTAGGGACGGTTCACCTTGGCCCGCACCAGGGCCGGGCCTTTCCGGGCCCGGGCGTGGGCCACGGCCCGGGCCATGGCTTCAAAGCTGGCGACGGGGTCGAGGCCGTCCACCTGGTCCAGCACCAGCAGGCCGTGGGCCTCCCAGCCCTGGAGCAGGGCCGCGACGTTGGCGCCGGGATACTGCACCTCGGTGGGCACGGAGATGGCGTAGCCGTTGTCCTGGACCAGGAACACCAGGGGCACCTTGAGGGTCACGGCGCTGTTGATGCTCTCCCAGAACTCCCCTTCGGCCGCCGAGCCGTCGCCGATGGTGACCAGCACCACCTCATCCCGGGTGATGCCCAGCTCGTCCCCCAGGCCGGTTTGCTCGGCCTTCAGGATGGCCTCCGCCGCCCCCACCGCCTGGAGGCACTGGGAGCCCGTGGGGCTGGAGGTGGTGAAGATGTGGATGCGG
This sequence comes from Holophagaceae bacterium, assembly GCA_003165415.1. Taxonomy (GTDB): domain Bacteria; phylum Acidobacteriota; class Holophagae; order Holophagales; family Holophagaceae; genus Mesoterricola. Next base: position 3,910 of record PLUC01000064.1, on the reverse strand, counting down.
GCGTCCGACCAGTGGCTGGGCATCTGCCGCCCCCCGGTGGCGGGATCGAGCTTGGAGCCCACGGAGGCCAGGAACATGTCCCTGGCGCTGACGCCCAGGCCATAGGCCAGGGCCCGGTCGCGGTAGTACAGGAAGAACCAGTCGCGGCCCGGCTCCAGGCAGAGCGCCGCAGCGGCCTGGATCGCCTCGTGGCCGGCGCCGTTGATCTGGAAGAACACCTTGTTCTGGCGCTTCCCGGCGATCTCCCGGTCGTCGATGCGGCGTGAGGCGTATATGGTTCGAAAGAGCGTGATGCGCTGGCTGGGGGTCAGAGACTGGATTGCGGTGCGGATCGCCGTATGCGCCAATGGCCTTCCTCCCGCCGGGGTACGGCGGCCAAGTAATTTATCACGATTGGATCGCTCGACATGGCTATGAATACGGGGCCCAGCTTGTAAAAAAGCAGCGGGCGGGTCGCGGCCCCCATTGGCCGCGACCCGCCCGCTGGCTCACTGCAGTAAAAGACTACAAGCCGCCGGTGTAGGCGGTTTCCCCATGGAGGCCCTGGTCGAGGCCGGCCTCCTCGATGCCCTGGCCGACCTTCACCGGGGTGATGCGGTCGATGAGCCACAGCATGCCGTAGGTGAAGCCGAAGGCCCAGACCGAGGAGCCGAGCACCGCCGCCACCTGTTTGCCGAAGAAGCTGAAGCCGCCGCCCATGAGCAGGCCGTTGGTGACGATGGTGGGATTCCACATCTTGTCGGCGAACAGGCCGAGGAAGATGATGCCGATGAACCCGCCCACGCCGTGCACGCCCCAGACGTCCAGGGCGTCGTCCCAGCCCAGGCTGTTCTTCAGGGCCACGGCGTAGAAGCAGACCACGCCGGCCAGGATGCCGATGAGGGCCGCGGTCGTGGGCGAAACGAAACCTGCCGCGGGGGTGATGGTGGCCAGGCCGGCCACCGCGCCGGTGAGCAGGCCCACGAACTTGGGCTGCTTGGCATTCATCCACTCGACCACCAGCCAGGTGATGGCGGCGAACGAGGCGGCCACGCTGGTGTTGAGGAAGGCGGAGGCGGTCACGGAGTCCACCCCGAACTCGCTGCCGGCGTTGAAGCCGTACCAGCCGAACCAGAGCATGCCGGTGCCCAGGGCGACCAGGGGGATGTTGTGCGGGACGGTGTCGATCACCTTGCGCCTGCCCACGTAGAGTACGGAGGCCAGGGCCGCCAGGCCGGCAGTGTTGTGCACGACGATGCCGCCGGCGAAGTCGAGCACGCCCCACTGGGCCAGCAGGCCTTCAGGACTCCAGATCATGTGGCAGAACGGGAAGTAGACGAAGATCAGCCAGGCGGTGAGGAACAACATGTAGGCCTTGAACGTCACCCGGTTGGCGAAGGCGCCGGTGATCAGGGCCGGGGTGATGATGGCGAACATCATCTGGTAGGCCACGTGCACCAGGGTGGGGATGCCCAGGGTGGCGTTGCCCTGGTACAAGCTGTGCAGATCGATACCCCGCAGGAAGGCGTGGGTCATCGGGTTGCCGATGATGCCGCCCATGGTCGGGCCGAAGCACATGGAGTAGCCGAAGGCGACCCAGATGACCGTGGTCCAGCCCATGGATACGAAGATCTGGATCATGATCCCCAGCACGTTCCTGCGGTGGACCAGGCCGCCGTAGAAGAAGGCCAGTCCAGGTGTCATGAACAGGACCAGGCTGGTGCACAAGAGCATGAACCCGGTATTGCCGGTGTTGATCTGGGGAAGCACGGGGAACCTCCTTGGGAAAGGGGTGGATGGGAACGGACGGTTGCATGCAGGGGCGGTCAAGACTGGCTGGGCCGCGTCGGCGCGGGCTCAAGGGCGGTGGGTCGGGTATCGAACCATCTACGACATAAAGATCACGTAAAAAAAATATAACGCAAGTGTAAACATCAAGGTGAGATGTTTGGAGGAAAGGTAAAAATGTGATAAAGATCATTGTCGCGGTCGGAAATGAAAGTATCTTATGTATTTATTGGAATTATTTGATTTATAAACGACATGGATCAAGGCTGGGCCGAGCCGGCTTTACGAGATAGCCAAGATTACCGAATTTCAATAAATAATTAATTTACAAGTTTTCGGTGACGGTTTCAAAAATAAAAATAATGAGTAAACAAAAGATAAAAATTACACAGATCAATTTTATGAAAAATTTCCACAACAGTGATCTAAGGTCATATGTAAATAGTTTAAAATATTAATGTTATGCAATTATCAATGATGATTTTCTTACCCCTTGACGATTTGAAAAGTTCGACCTAGGTCGCCATCAATAGGAATGCAAGGTGCTGAGATCTCAGTCACAATTAAGGCAATCTCAGCGTTTTTGCCACAATTGCGAATTGGGTGCGTGCTATCGTCCTTTGCACTCGTTCCGTGCTTCGTTTGCTGGCCCAGCAGACGGCCCACTTTGCCAAGCGCCATCCCACCCTAACGGTCGACGCCCAGCCGGCCAGACCCCATTCCACCCTTTTTAAGGAGCCAGACATGACGCCCAACGCGTTCGATACGGGCAACATAGCATTCATGCTTATTGCCTCCACCCTGGTCATGCTGATGACCCCGGGCTTGGCCTTCTTCTACGGGGGTCTGGTCGGCCGCAAGAACGTGCTGGCCATCATGATCCAGAGCTTCGTGTCCATGGGCTGGACCACCTTCCTCTGGTGGGCCTGCGGCTTCTCGCTGGTGTTCAGCGGCGGCGAGGGCGGGGTCATCGGCAACTTCCAGTACGCCTTCCTGAACGGCGTCCGCCCGGACACGCTCATCACGGTCAACGCCAACACCCCCAGCGCCTACACCATGTCGCTGCTGGTGCTGTTCGTCTACCAGATGATGTTCGCCATCATCACCCCCGCCCTGATCACCGGCGCCTTCGCCAACCGGATCAAGTTTCCGGCCTACATGATCTTCCTCACCGCCTGGCTGTTCTGCGTCTACTTCCCCGCCGCGCACATGGTCTGGGGCAACGGCCTGTTCGCCAAGTGGGGCGTGCTTGACTTCGCCGGCGGCACCGCCGTCCACACCACCGCCGGGTTCGCGGCCCTCGCTTCCGTTGTCTTCGTCGGCAAGCGCAAGTTCATGGACAAGGGACCCCACAGCGTGCCCCTGGTCGCCCTGGGCACCGCCCTCCTCTGGTTCGGCTGGTACGGCTTCAATGCCGGCAGCGAGCTGCACTGCGACACCACCACCCTGGTGGCCTTCGCCAACACCGACATCACCGCCTCCGTGGCCGCCATCACCTGGCTCGGCCTGGCCTGGAAGTTCGAGAAGAAGCCCAAGTTCGTCGGCCTGCTCACCGGTGCCGTGGCCGGCCTGGTGGCCATCACCCCAGCCGCCGGCTATGTGAGCCCCGCGGGCGCGGTCGCCATTGGCGTGATCGTCAGCTGCGTCTGCTACATGGCCATCGAACTGAAGAACCACCTGGGCCTGGACGACGCGCTGGATGTGTGGGGCTGCCACGGCGTCGGCGGCGTGGTCGGCTGCATCTGCACCGGCATCTTCGCCACCACGGTCTGGAACGCCGGCGGCGCGGACGGCCTGCTCAGGGGCGGCGTGCACTTCTTCACCTTCCAGGTCATCAGCGTCGTCATCACCATGGCCTATGCCTTCCTGTTCAGCTACGCCGCCCTGTGGCTCATCAACAAGGTCACTGCGGTCAAGGTGAGCGACCACGAGGAAGAACTCGGCCTGGACGTCACCCTCCACGGCGAAGAGGCCTATCTCTAATACCGTTGCATCACGTTTGGACGATGCGTCCGGCTGGGCACAAGCAGCCGTAAGGTCGCCAGCGACCCGACGGCTGCTGGAATCCAGCACCTTCAAGGTAAAAAGGGACCGCGCCATTGGCGCGGTCCCTTTTTATCTGCAGTTTGGACTTTTCGTCCGG
>PLUC01000215.1 GCA_003165415.1 Holophagaceae bacterium | reverse complement strand
CGTTCCGGTTCATGGGCCAGTCGGAGAACGCCACCTTTACTTTCGAAATTTGCAACAAAACCGAATTGGGTGTAAATGGGTGTGCTAATGGGGGTCATCCGGGAATGGGTGCAATTGGGTGTATCATGAGGTGCATGCTGAACACCGACACCATCCACATCACGCCGGAGCTTCTGAGCCTGGTCGCCCGCATTGACGAGTTCAAAGGCGCGTGGCGCGCTTTGGGCACGCTCGCCCCTGAGCGCCTGTCCGGGTTGCGCCGCGTCGCTACCATTGAGAGCATCGGCTCATCCACCCGCATCGAAGGCAGCAAGCTTTCGGACCGGCAGGTCGAACGGCTGCTGTCGAACCTGGAGATCAAGTCTTTCGCCACCCGCGACGAGCAGGAGGTCGCCGGCTATGCCGAACTCATGGATCTGGTCTTTTCGTCCTGGCAGGACATCCCGTTCACTGAGAACTACCTCAAGCAGTTGCACCAGATCTTGCTGCGCACCAGCGAGAAGGACGTACGGCCCCGGGGCGAATACAAAACCAATCCCAACAGCATCGCCGCCTTTGACGAAAACGGCGTCCAGATTGGTATCGTGTTCCAGACCGCCTCGCCCTTCGATACGCCACGCATGATGGCAGAGTTGGTGGGCTGGGTGCAGGCGGAACGGGAATCGCGCAGGCTGCATCCGCTTTTGATCGTCGCGGTGTTCGTGGTCGTGTTCCTGGAGATCCATCCGTTCCAGGACGGCAACGGGCGGCTCTCCCGGGTGCTGACGACCCTGCTGCTGCTCCAATCGGGTTATCCCTATGTGCCCTACAGCTCCCTTGAGAGCGTGGTCGAAATGAACAAGGAGGCCTACTACCTGGCCTTGCGTCAGACACAAGGAACGATCCTCACGGAGGCACCGAACTGGCAGCCGTGGCTGACGTTCTTCCTACGTTCGCTGGCTGAACAGGTACGGCGCCTGGAGAAGAAGGTCGAGCGTGAGAAACGGGTGCTGGCGGCCTTGCCCGAGCTGGCTCTGCAGATCGTCGAACTTGCCCGCGAGCACGGGCGCGTCAGGATGGGCGAGGTCGTCAAGCTGACCGGCGCTAGTCGCAACACGCTCAAGGAGCATTTCCGCACCTTGGTCGAACGCGGCCACCTGAATCAGCACGGAGCGGGCCGGGGCGTTTGGTATGAATTGCGCTGAGCCTCTCCCGCCCAGCAAGCGTTCTCATAGGCCTGCACGGTCGGACAACTCTCCCTTCGCGACACATTGATGAAGACGGCGGGCTGACTCACTGGGTGAAGACCCATACCATCATCGCGATGAAGATCAGGAGCAGGGCCCACGCCCAGAGGGCGGAGCCGAGATCCAGAAGTTGTCCCAGGTACTCCAGTTTGTTTTAAACTGATTTTCGAAATCTTCCGATTCATTCTTATCCTTCTCCGGGGAACAACCATCACCCTAACGGCGCAGGGCCTCCGTTCTGCCCTTGAGGTTGCCAGATGCCCGCGCAGATCCCTTCCACCCAGGCGCTCCGAGTTTTCGAAGTCGTGGCCCGGTACCTAAACTGCACCCATGCGGCCCAGGAACTGTTCCTGACGCCCAGCGCCGTGAGCAAGCAGCTGCAATCCCTGGAGGATGCCGTCGGCGTCGCGCTTTTCACCCGTGGGCAGCACGGTTTGAACCTCACCAGCTCCGGCCAGCTCTACCTGGACTGCATCCGGCCGGTCATGGCCAAGCTGGCGGAAGCGGGGGAGCGGGTCGCGGAACATCAGCTTCACGCCCAGGAGCTTTATCTGCGCGTGCCACCTGCCTTCGCCGACCGTTGGCTGTTGCCGCGCTTCTCGGCATACGTCGACGCCAACCCGGACCAGCCCATCCACATCGACGCCAGCGCCATGCGCGACGAGAATCTTCTGCTCACCTACGACCTTTATGTCCGCTTCGGGAAAAGCCCCTGGCCGGGCTGTGTTGCGGACTACCTCTGCGGCCGGCAACTGATCATCATCGCCAGCCCAGCCCTGCTCTCACGCCCCCCCGGGTTCCATGGGCCGGCCGATCTGCCCCGGTTCGCCCTGTACGAGCATTCCTGGCTCCCCCACGGCTGGGCGAAGGCCTTCGAGGATCTTGGAATCCGGCCCGACCGGTCCACGAAGGTCGTCCAATGGGATTTCTATTCGGTGATCATACGCGCCGCCTGCGTCGCCCAAGGCCTGTGCTTGGTCCCCAAGTGCTTCGTCACCGAAGAATTGGCCAAGGGCGATCTGGTCCAGGTGCTCGACTACAGCCAGCGCTACGATGCCGGTTACCACCTGGTATTCGCCGAGGAGCGCAAGAGCGATCCCTCCATCGCCCGATTCCGGAACTGGCTCCTGACGGTTCAGGGTGACGGCGAAGACGGCGCCTGAGCTTTTCCATTCTGGCAATCCTGCCCATCCAAGTTTTCGCTTTTGCGCGCGGGAAACCCTTGTAGGCTTTGGTCCATTCCGAGCCAACCCCATGCTTCAAGGTCCATCAAGGAAGGCGGCCGTATTCGCCAAGGGCTGACCTGCGGGGGCCGGCGAACCCAAAGGAGGGGAGACATGGCCATAACCATCCTCATCAACGCGGTAATCATCGACTGTACCGGCGCGGACCCCCGGCCCAACGGCTGGGTGGTCCTCGAGAACAACCGGATCCGGGAAGTGGGGTTCGGCGTCCGGGGCGTCCTTCCGGAAAAAGCCATGGTCATCGACTGCAAGGGTCAGACCCTGCTGCCCGGCCTGATCGAGGGGCACATGCACGTGGCCTCGGTGGATGCCAGCATCGTGAACCAGCAGCGGTGCTTCCAACCCTCATACATCACCATCAAGTCCCTGCAGGTCCTCAAGGACACCATCGACCAGGGCTTCACCACCGCCCGGGACTGCGGGGGCATCGACGCAGGCTACCGCCGGGCGGTGGCGGAAGGGCTGGTGCCCGGGGCGCGGTTGTTCGTTTCGGGCTCGGTGATCTCCCAGACCGGGGGGCACGGCGACCACCGGCTGCCCACCGAACTTCACCCGCCCATCGAGCATGCCGCCGGCGTCTGCTCGATCATCGCCGATGGGGTGGACGAGGTGCGCCGGGCGGCCCGGGAGCAGATCCGGCGCGGGGTCGATTTCGTCAAGATCATGGCCGGCGGCGGGGCGGCCTCGCCCGCCGATGAGCTGGACACCTCCCAGTTCTCCCTGGAGGAGATGCAGGCCGCGGTATTCGAGGCCGAGTCGGCCGGCAAGTATGTGTCGGCCCATTGCTATTCGGACCGGGGCATCAAACTCTGCTGCAAGGCCGGTGTGCGCACGATCGAGCACTGCAACCTCATGACGGAATCCTCTGCCCAGGCCATGAAAGAGGCCGGGGCCTACATGGTGCCGACCATGGCGACCTACTACATGACCGCGAAGCTGGCGCCGGAACTGGGCCTGGACCCCAACTTCGTGCGCAAGATGAAGCAGGCCCTGGACGGGGCCGAGACCTCCCTGGCCATCGCCTGCGCCAAGGGCCTGAAGATCGGTTCCGGCAGCGACTGCCTGGGGCCGATGCAGGTCTACAAGGGCATGGAACTGGCGCTGCAGGCCAGGGTCATGGGGCCCATGGCGGCGCTCGTGGCCACGACCCGGACCAACGCCGAAATCATCAAGCAGGAGAACCATCTCGGGACCATCGAGGCCGGCAAGCTTGCGGATTTCATCCTGGTCAAGGGCGATCCGCTCAAGGACATGAGCCTGTTCCAGAACTTCGAGGACAACATCACCCTGATTATCCAGGACGGTCAATTATATAAGAAATTAATTTAGCTCCGAGAGGGGGTGAGCCATGACCGACCACACTTCGACTTCGCTGGGTGAATTTTCTCCCCGGGATTTGCAGATCCTGAAGCGCCTGGAACGCCTCCCTTTCGGGAGGCCCCAGATCCACCTCCTGTTCATGGGAGGGCTGGGCTACACCTTCGACGGCATGGACGGGGCGCTGATCGCCTTCGTCATGGCGCCGGTCATGCTCCTCTGGGGGCTGACCAACGCCCAGACCGGGTTCCTGGGCAGCGCCGGGATGCTGGGCTACCTGTTCGGCGCCTTCGCCGCTGGCACCCTGGGCGACCAGATCGGCCGGCGCAGAGTCATGATGTACGCCCTGTTCCTGTATGCAGCCGCCACGCTGTTCGCAGCGTGCGCGCCCAACTGGCCGTTCCTTTTCTGGTCGCGCACCATCACCGGCATCGGCATCGGGGCGGAGAGCGCCATCGTCGCGCCGTTCCTGTCCGAATTCGTGCAGAAACGGATCCGGGGTCGTTTCATCGCTTCCTTGTCGGGATTTTTCTCGTTCGGGTTCTTCTTCGCGGCCATGCTGGGCTACTTCGTGGTGCGCGGTTCGCCGCAAGGCTGGCGGATCGCCCAGGTCATCACCGCCTTGCCGATCGTCATGCTCCTGTGGTGGCGGCGCTGCCTGCCGGAATCGCCCCGCTGGCTGCTGCAGCGGGGCCGGCCAGAGGAGGCGGAGAAAGTGGTGGCAGGGATGGAGGCCTCCTTCATCCGCCGCGGCGTGACCCTGGACGACTTCGAGAAAGTGGAGATGCCTGCCAGCGGCGCGGGGCAGGCAGGGACCTTCCTGCAGAACCTGGCCTCGCTCTGGACCAGGAGGATGGCCCGCACCACCGCGATGCTATGGATTCTCTGGTTCACCATCACTTTCGCCTACTACGGGTTCCTCACCTGGATCCCGACCCTCCTGGTGAAGCAAGGCATGACCATCACCCGGAGCTTCGGATACAGCCTCATCATTTATGTGGCCATGATCCCCGGCTACTATTCGGCGGCCTTCATCTGCGACAAGCTGGACCGGAAGTGGACCATCGTCCTGTACCTGCTGCTAGGCGGAGTCTTGGCCTACTTCCTGGCCGGGGCCCGAACGGGGGCCATGATCTCCCTGCTGGGTTTCTGGCTGTCGTTCTTCATGAACGGGACCTACTCGGGCATCTACGCGTACACCCCCGAGCTCTACCCAACAGCCTTCCGGGCAACCGGCATGGGGGTGGCCTCCTCGGTCGGCCGCATTGGCGGACTCTCGGCCCCGATCATCATCGGCTTTTCCTACGCCCACATCGGGTTCTACGGGGTGCTGCTGATCTGCGGGATCGACCTGCTGGTGGGGGCATGCGCGGTGGCCATCCTGGGCATCAGGACGGCGGGGAAGAGCCTGGAACAGATTGCCCTGGCGGGCATGGGGGCCAAGCTGTAAGAGGCGCTTCATGATCGCCGGATGTTTGGACCCGACCCCCCCTTAAGGACGGCCCCCTTTCGGGGGCCGTT
>PLUC01000092.1 GCA_003165415.1 Holophagaceae bacterium | reverse complement strand
ACGTCACCAAGCCGGCCAAGCTGGAAACCGGGATCGAGATCAAGGTGCCCCTGTTCATCAAGGAGGGGGAGAAGATCAAGGTGGCCACCGAGACCCGGGAGTTCGCGGGCCGGGCATGAGCCGGAAATTCCGCCTGGGGCAGAGCCGGGACGCCCAGGACCTGGATGCTCCGGACGCGTACGCGAGGGAGGGCAAGTCCCAGAGCAAGCGCCGGCAGCGTTCGGCGGAACGGCTCGTCTCCGACAACGAGGCCCACGATGCCGACGCCATGCTGCTGCTGCCGGATCCCGGCCCCTGGCTGCACCTGCCCGAGGCCACCCTGGTCTGGCGGCACAGCCAGATCGTGGACCTGGAGCTGGACGACGGGACCCCCCTGCGGGCCAGCCTCGCCGGCAAGCTCAAGGGGGTGAAGCTGGTGGTGGGCGACCGCCTGCGCTACTCCGCCGTCCCCCTGGAACCCCTGGATCCGGGCCTGGCCCAAGCCCAGGAAGGGGCCCAGGTGGTGGCGGTGATGCCCAGGCGGACCCTGCTGAAGCGCGGGGGGATCGATGACCGCGAGCCCTGGCAGCTCATCTGCGCCAACGCGGACGAGCTCTGGGTGTGCGCCGCGGTGGTGGACCCGCCCCTGCGCCCCGGCCTGCTGGAGCGGGCCCAGACCCTGGCCCTGGCCTGCGGCCTGGGCTTCCGGATCATCGTCACCAAGCGGGACCGGGCCAGCCGACAGGATCTCCTGCCGGAACTGGACCCCCTGCGGGCCCAGGGCCTGCCCATCCTGGAGACCAGCGCGGCCAGGGGCCAGGGGCTGGAGCCCCTGCGCGAACTGCTCCTGGGCCGCAAGGTGGTGCTGGTGGGCCACAGCGGGGTGGGCAAGAGCACCCTCATCAACGCGCTGGCGCCCGAACTCAACCAGCGCACCGGGCCCATGAGCCGGTACGGGACCGGGCGGCAGACCACCACCGGCGCGCGGTGGCTGCCCCTGGCCGGCGGCGGCACCCTGGTGGATACCCCGGGCCTGCGCAACCTGAGCGTGCGCGGGCTGCCCCGCACGCTGCTGCCGCAGGTGTTCCCGGAGTTTCCCGGGTCGTGGATCGAGGACCCCATGGCCCTGGACCCCGAGGACGAGGCCCTGGGCCTGGATTATCCGGAGCGGCTGCTGAGCCTGCAGCGCCTGTGGCTGGAGATGGAAGAGCGCAATCCCAACCAGAACATCCACCGTTGAGTCAGGACCATTTCTCGATCTTGGAGAAGTCCAGCACCTCGTCGATGATGGCCATGAGCTGGCGCTTGAGCTCCAGGGTCTCGGCCAGGTCCGATTCCCGCCCCCGGTTGGCCCGCACCAGGATCGCCAGGGCCGCCAGCAGGACCAGGATGCTGGCGCCGGCCAGGGCGGCGATGACCTTCACCGAGTGGCGCCAGTTGGCCAGGAAGAAATCCTCGGTGATGGTGAGGTTGACGATGAGCGGGAAGCGCTCCACCACCCGGGCCGCCCCCAGCCGGGCCACGCCAGGACACGGCGTCTCGATTGGTTTGCAGACATCAAGGCGGTTCTCCCATTAACTATAAATGGATCTCTCACCCGAAAGGTTCCCTGCCGCCGTTCGAGGTGGTGTCCTGGTACTCTGGAGGCGATGGGTCTGGAACTGCTCGCCCCCGCCCGGAACGCGGATCAGGGAATGCTTGCGCTGAGGTGCGGGGCGGACGCGGTCTACATGGGGGCCGCCCGGTTCGGGGCGCGCCAGGCGGCGGGGTGCGACCTGGAGGGCTTCGAGCGGCTGACCCGGGAAGCCCGCCTCTGGGGGGCGAAGGTGTACGCGACCCTCAACACCGTGCTGTTCGACCCGGAGCTGGAGGATGCCCGGCGCCTGGCCTGGGATCTGTACCGGGCCGGGGTCGACGCGCTGATCATCCAGGACATGGCCTACCTGGAACTGGACCTGCCCCCGCTGCCCCTGCACGCCAGCACCCAGGCCGCCTGCGATGGCCCGGACAAGGTGGCCTTCCTGGAGAGCGCCGGGTTCAGCCGGGCCATCCTCGCCCGGGAACTGAGCCTCGAAGAGATCCGCGGCATCCGTGGCGCCGCCGGCATCGAGCTGGAGGGCTTCGTGTTCGGCGCGCTGTGCGTGGGCGAGAGCGGGCGCTGCTACCTGAGCGGGGCCATCTGCGGGCGCAGCGGCAACCGCGGGGAGTGCGCCCAGCCCTGCCGCGCCCCCTGGAACCTGCTGGACGCCGACCGCCGCGTGCTCCTGCGGGACAAGCACCTGCTGAGCATCCGGGACCTGGACCTTTCCGGCTCGCTGGAGGAACTGGCGGACGCGGGCATCACCGGCTTCAAGATCGAAGGGCGGCTCAAGGACGCCGACTACGTGAAGAACGTGGTGAGCCACCTGCGGCGCCAGCTGGACGCCCTCCTGGACCGGCGTCCGGAACTGGGCCGGGCATCCCTGGGCCGGGTCAGCTCAGGGTTCGCGCCCGATCCTGCCAAGACCTTCCAGCGCGGCCTTTCCACCTACCGCCTGCACGGGGAGCGGCAGCCCATGGGCACCCCGGAGTCGGCCAAGCACCTCGGGGAGTTCGTCGGCACCGTGCGCTCCGTCCAGGCGGACCGGCTGGTGCTGGACCGCCGGGCGGAATTCCATCCCGGGGACGGCCTCGCCTATGTGGATGGCCCCGAGGCCGCGGGAACGGTGGTGAATGCCGTGGCGGACCGCCAGGTCTTCGTGCAGGACCCCTCCCGCATCCGGCCCGGTACCCGCATCCACCGCAACCTGGACCTGCACTGGCTCAAGGCCATGCGGGGCGCCAAGGTGGAGCGCCGGATCGCCGTCAACGCCCGCATGGACTTCCCCGACGGGGCGGCTCGCCTCCGCCTGGCGGACGAGACCGGCCTGGCCGCGGAGGCCCGCGCCCCGGGCGACTTCGCCCCCGCCCGGGATCCCGGGGCCGCCGCCCAGGCCATCCGGGAAGCGCTGGAGCGCTTGGGGGATTCGCCCTTCGTCCTGGCCGGCGTGGATCTGGCCGAAGCCCGGTTCGTGCCCGTGAGCCGCCTCAATGCCCTGCGCCGGGAGGCCGTGGCGACCCTGGAGGCCCTGCGCCGGGCCCCTCGCGCGCGGCAGGAGCCCCGGCCCGCGGCCCCCCTGCGGCCCCTGCCCGCGGCGGAGCTGGATTTCACCTGGAACATCGCCAACGGAGCGGCTCGAGCCTTCTACCAGCGGGCGGGCGGAACGGTCCTCGAACCGGCGGCGGAGCTGCAGGCCAGCCTCAAGGACCGGGTGGTGATGACCACCCGCCACTGCCTCCGTTACGAGCTGGGCTGGTGCCCGGTGCACGCCAATCCCGAGCCCTGGAAGCCTCTGGCGGAGCCCAAGGGCCCCCTCTTCCTGGAGAACGGTCCCACCCGCCTGGAATGCCGTTTCGATTGCGCCCGGTGCCGGATGGAACTGGTGCTGCGCCAGCACGCCTGACATGGAGAAGCGGACCTGGGATGTGGTCGTCATCGGCGCGGGACCGGCCGGACTGCTGGCGGCGGGCCGGGCGGCGATGCTGGGCGCCAGCGTGCTGCTCCTGGAGAAGATGGAGAAACCCGCCCGCAAGCTGCGGATCAGCGGGAAGGGCAGGGGCAACATCACCAACATGCGGCCCCTGGAGGAGCACCTCAAGGAGATCCACCCGGAGCCGAGATTCCTGCGCCAGGCCTTCGGCGCCTTCTTCAACCACGACCTCGTCTCGCTGCTGGCGGAGAACGGCGTCGAGACCAAGACCGAACGCGGCCAGCGGGTCTTCCCGGTCAGCGACCGGGCCTGGGATGTGGCCGAAGCCCTGGTGGCCTGGGCCGGACGGCAGGGCGTGGAGATCGTCAACCGCGCGCGGGTGGAGAGCCTGGTCCTGGAGGGCCAGGCCTTCGCGGGCCTGGTGTTCACGCACTCGGGGTCGGTGCAGAGGGTCGAAGCCAGGTGCGGCATCGTCGCTACCGGGGGCCGGTCCTATCCCGCCACGGGTTCCACCGGGGACGGCTATGGCTTCGCCGAGGCCGCCGGACACCGGATCGAGCCGACCAGGCCCGCCCTGGTGGGCATCGAGACGGCTCCTGCCTTCGAGGCCGCGCAAGGCTTGAACCTCAGGAACGTGCGGATGGACCTCTGGGTCGATGGAAAGAAGCACGCCAGCGAGTTCGGAGAAACCGAACTCACGGACAAGGGACTCGATGGGCCGATCGTCCTCCGGCTGAGCCGGAGGATCGTGGACTGCCTGGCCGCGGGCCAGAAAGTGGAAGTGACCCTGGATCTGAAACCGGCGCTGGACATCGCGAAGCTGGAGGCGAGGCTGCTCCGGAGCATCGAGGCTCGCGCGGGCGGCACCTGCGGGGACCTCCTGCGATCGCTCATGCCGGCCCAGCTCATCGAGGTGTTCGCGAGCCAGCTCGGCCTGGATCCAACGGGGCGCGCGCGGCAACTCGCCGGGCCAAACCTCAAGAAACTGTCAACCCTGCTCAAAGAGATGCGCTTCGAGGTGCGGGGCCACGGGGGCTGGGAAGACGCGATCGTGACGGCCGGCGGCGTCTCGCTCAAGGACATCGACCCCAGGACCATGGCTTCAAAAAAAGTCGAGAGGCTCTTTTTTGCGGGAGAAATCGTCGATCTGGACGGGAATACCGGCGGCTACAACCTCCAGATCGCCTTCTCCACCGGCTGGCTGGCGGGAACATCGGCGGCTAGCAGCCGTTGAGGAGCTTGCTCCGTTACGGCTGCTTGTGCCCAGCACGAACGCCTCGTCAAAACGGGATCCCACGGTGCTAGCATGATTTAAGCGCTGGGCGGCTTCAGGATCTGGAAATTGGCCGAGAGGTCGAAGTCCCGCGGCATGATGTAGCTGGGGTGCCGGACCTGGGGCGTGCCGCCGTGGCCGCCGGTGGCCTGGAGCGGCGGCTGGATGGTGATGCCCACGCGGTAGAAGGCCTTGGCGATGAGGGCCGAACAGATGATCTCCCGGCTGCTGGAACTGCCCAGGTACAGGCTGCGCCGGCGGAACCTGCGGGGGACCAGGTGGAACGGGATCAGGTAGCGGGCCAGGTCCAGGGTGTTGCGGTGGTCGTAGCGCACGCCCAGGTGCTGGAACATCTCCACCAGCACCCGGTCCAGGCTTTCGGGGCGCAGGCCCAGGGGCCGGCAGATCCTCAGGTTGTGCTCCAGGTAGTGGGACAGCGGGATGACCGCCACCCCGGTCTTCAGGTCGCTCTCGATGAGCAGCTGGGAGGCCTCCGGGCCGAACGCCTCCAGGGCCCGATCCGCCTCCGGCCCGCCCCACCGCAGCAGGGCGTCGCCCAGGTACATGGCCGCGTGGCTCCAGGAACTCTGGGTCATGTACATGATGATCTGGCTGATCCGCGCGTTGCCCTCCACCAGGAGCACGTCGCCGGGCCGCAGGGTCCGGACCAGCCGGTCCAGGTTGTTGGGCACCCGGCGCTGGTAGTTGGACACCGTGCCGGTGAGGTAGTCCACCATGGCCTGGGAAAGGTAGTCGTGGAAGATCATCGTGGCACCAGGATACGTGCTGGCTAAAGTTCGACCAGATCCACCGATTCCAGCGGCTCGCACAGGAACCGCTCCCCCACCTCCTGCAGCCGGCTGCTGGCGTCGGTGAGCAGGATGCGCAGACTGCCCCTGGCGCTCGCCGTGCGGTAGCCCAGGGAGCCCTGGAGCATCTGGTCCACGGTGCGGGCGGTGTATTCCCCGCTGTCCAGCCAGTTGGTGCCGGGCCGGGTGCGGGCCAGGGAGGGCAGCAGGAGCGGGTAGTGGGTGCAGGCCATGACCACGGTCCGGACCTCGAACGGGATCTGGTTCAGGTAGCGGCGGCAGACGGCGTCGGTGATGGGGTCGTCCATCCAGCCTTCCTCGGCGAATGGCACCAGCAGGGGGCAGGCCAGGCTGTGGATCACCGCCCCCGGGCGCCGGCGGCGGATGGCGTCCTCGTAGGCGCCGCTCTGGATCGTGGCCAGGGTTCCGATCACCCCCACCGGCCCGGCCATGGCGGCGGCGGCTTCGGCGCCCGGCTCGATCACGCCGATGACGGGGCACGGGGCCACCGCCTGGAGCGCGGCCAGGCCATGGGCGGAGGCGGTGTTGCAGGCGATGACCATCAGCTTGGGGTTGTAGCGGGCGAGGATGGCTCCCGCCTGCAGGGCATAGCGCTGGATGGTCTCGTGGGACTTGCTGCCGTACGGCACCCGGGCGGTGTCGCCGAGATAGATGATGGATTCCTCGGGCAGGATCCGGCGCAGGGCGCGGACCACGGTGAGCCCGCCGATGCCGGAGTCGAAGACCCCGATGGGAAGGTCGGCCCGGGTCATGGCTGGCGCCGGGCCAGGATGGCGATCCAGGCCCCCTCCTGGACGACCCTGAGGGGCATGAAACCATAGGCGGCGAGGCTCACCAGGGCCTCGTCCTGGCGTTCGGCCAGGATCCCGGAGGCCACCAGGAGCCCTCCCGGCGCGGTGATCATGGCCATGCGCGGCAGCAGCTCCTGGATGGTCTCGAGCAGGATGTTGGCCAGGACGGTGCGGTAGGGGCCGTCCACCCGCGGATCCTCGAGCCCCCCCACGAAGTGGCTGAAGGGGCGGGCGCCCCCCAGCAGGGCGGCGTTGAGTTCCATGAAGTCGATCATGGCCGGGCCGCAATCGGGGTCATGGTCGAACGCGGTGATTTCCCGCGCGCCGCAGAGCCAGGCGGCCAGGGCCAGGATGCCGGTGCCGGCGCCGATGTCCAGCACCGGATCGGCCAGTTCTCCCTGGGCGGCCAGGTCTTCCACCAGGGCCATGCACAGCCGGGTGGTCTCGTGGCCGCCGGTGCCGAAGGCCAGGCCGGGGTTCACCACGATGGGGGTGCGTCCGGCGGGGGCCGGGCAGTCCTCCCACAGGGGCTGGATGAAGAAGCCGCGGCCGACCTCGATGGGCCCGAACCCCTCCCGGCTCTTGGCCAGCCAGTCCT
>PLUC01000148.1 GCA_003165415.1 Holophagaceae bacterium | reverse complement strand
GGCGCCAGGCAGTTGGTGGTGCAGCTGGCGTTGGAGATGATCTCCTGGCCGGCGTAGCTGGCGTGGTTGACCCCGTAGACGAACATGGGGGTGTCGTCCTTGGAGGGGGCGCTGAGGATGACCCGTTTGGCCCCGGCCTTCAGGTGCGCGCTGGCCGTGGCGTGGTCCAGGAAAAGGCCGGTGGATTCCACCACGATGCCCGCCCCCACTTCGTTCCACTTCAGGTTGGCGGGGTCGCGCTCGGCGGTGAGCCGGATCCTGTGGCCATTGACGATGAGGGTGCTGCCCTCCACCGCGATGGTGCCGTCGAAGCGGCCGGCCACCGAGTCGTACTGCAGCATGTAGCCCAGGTAGGCCGGGTCGAGCAGATCGTTGATGCCGACGATCTCCAGGTCTGGGAAGTGCTTCACCGCGGCCCGGAAAACCATCCGGCCGATGCGTCCAAATCCGTTGATCCCGATCTTGGTCATCTTGTCATCCCCCAGAAAAACGTCCCCCTCTGCGGGACGCTCTGCTTCAGCAGTTGATTCCAGGATACCGCATGGCGTCCAGGAGGGGTTCCAGCTTCTTGGACAGGGTGTTGCGGTGGATGCCCAGCTTGCGCGCGGCGGCGCTCTGGTTGCCGTTGTTGGCGGCCAGGATCTGCTCCATGTAGATCCGCTCCAGTTCCCGTTTGGCCAGGTCCAGGGGGATCTCGTTCCGCACCAATTCAGCGATGAGTTCCTCCATCAACTTGCGCATCGCTTTGACTCCATCGGGTAGCCCAAGACGGTAACACCAGCGGAGGCGTGTGCACAGGCGATTTTACAGCGATAATGCTTCCATTTTTGCGGAAAACCCTGTGGAATACCTGTGGATAGTCTGGAGGAAAGAATGCGCAAGACCAAGATACTCATCACCATGGGCCCCGCTCTGCAAGAGGTCGGCCGCCTGCGGGAAGCCCTGCAGGTCGCCGACGCCGTGCGGCTCAACGCCAGCCACGGGGACCTGGACTCCCGGGGCCAGGCCCTGGGTGATATCCGCCGCATCGCCCAGGAGCTGGGCCGGCGCATCCCGGTGCTGCTGGACTTGCAGGGTCCGAAATGGCGGGTGGGGGCGCTGGAAGTCCCGCTGGAGCTGGCGGCGGGCAGCGTGGGCGTGTTCTTCCCGGCCGGCGGCAAGGCCTGCGCGGGCGCGGACTGGGCGGTGCCGCTGCCGCACCCGGAGCTGTTCCTGGGCGCCCGTTGCGGCCAGCGCTGGGTGCTGGACGACGGCAACCTGGAGGTGGTGGTGACCGCGGTGGAGCCCGGGCTGGTGCGCGCCAGAGTGGAGGTGGGCGGCCTGCTCAAGGCGCGCAAGGGCGTGCATCCCATCGGCCTGGACGTGGCCTTCGATCCGCTCACGCCCAAGGACCTGGTGGACATCCGCTGGGGCGTGGAGCACGGGGTGGACCTGTTCGCCCAGAGCTTCGTCCGCCGCGCCTCGGACATCTCGACCCTGGAAGGCCTGATCCGGGGCCTGGGCGGCCGGCAGCCCATCATCGCCAAGATCGAGCACCCCCAGGCACTGGACAACCTGGAGGAGATCCTGGACGTGTCCTGGGGGGTCATGGTGGCCCGGGGCGATCTGGGGGTGGAACTGGGCGTGGAGCACGTCCCGGCCCTGCAGAAGCAGATCATCAAGATGGCCCGCCATGCCCTGAAGCCGGTGATCACCGCCACCCAGATGCTGGAGAGCATGATCGAGAACCCCCAGCCCACCCGGGCCGAGGCCTCGGACGTGGCCAACGCCATCTGGGACGGCACCGACGCGGTGATGCTCAGCGCCGAGAGCGCCGTGGGCAAGTACCCCGTGGAGGCCATCCAGTGGCTCGGCCGCATCGCCGGGGACGCCGACGCCCACTACCATCCCCGCCTGGGCGCCCTGGCGGATTCCCTGGCGCCCCGGCTGTCCAGCCGCACCGGCGTGTCGGTGGCCTTCGCCGCCTGCAGGACCGCCGAGGAGATCGGCGCGCGCATGATCGTGGTGTTCACCGAAGGGGGCGGCAGCGCGCGCATGGTCTCGCGCCTGGCGGCCGACGTCCCGGTGATCGGCGCCACCACTGATTCCGGCAACGCGCACCGCCTGGGCCTCATGCGCGGGGTCCAGGCCCTGCTGGTGCCCAAGCTGGAGACCTCCGACGAGATGGTGGATTCGGTGGAGGTGGTGCTGAAGGACCTGCACGGCCTGGCGTCCGGGGACAAGGTGGTGATCACCCTCGGCCTGCCTCTGTGGAAGACCGGCAGCACCAACACCATGAAAGTGATCCAGTACTGATGGGAGGAGTGAAGGGGCTGGTCGGCTTCGTGGGCATGAGCGTCGGCGGCTGGCTGGGCTGGTGGCTGGGGATGTTCGAGGGCATCGGCACCGCCGTCATCCTCAGCGCCATCGGCAGCGGCTTCGGGCTGTACTATTTCCGGAAGCTGGCGGAGTGGTACCTGGAATAATCAGGCGGCCTTGGCCGGCTGGGCCTGGACTTCGGCCTCCAGCGCGTCCAGCAGGATGAATGCCTCGGACTGGGTGAGGGCGTCCACCTGGAGCCACTGGCCCGAACCCAGGTCGATCCAGAGCCGGGCGGGCCTGGGCTGCCACCAGCCCTGGCGTCCCTTGGCCGCCCCCTGCAGCCGGCGCGCGCCGGACCGCTGGGCCGGCGCCGGAGGGGGCACCGCCTCGACCCGGTGCGATTCGCCCCAGATCAGGGTCAGCAGGCCCCCGGCCAGCTGCCAGCGGGCGCCGGGCACCCGCAGGGTCAGGCCGCCCGGCGCGGTGAGGGTGTCGCCCTGGGTGCGCAGGTCGGCGGGCCACGGGCCCTCAGGCGTCCAGACCCCTTCCAGGTAGTCGGTGCCGGGCGTGGCCGCGGTCACCCCGCCCAGATCGGCCAGGTCAGTGGTGATGAGCTTCAGCCGGTAGGCCGAGGCCGGAGCCTGGTCGAAGGTGGGATCCAGGGGGATCCAGCGGCCGCCCATTTCCGCCTCCACCCAGAAGTGCACGGCCATGGTCTCGCCCAGCGCCACCCAGCCGGTGACGCCTCGGGCCGGCACGCCCAGGCGGCGCAGCAGGGCCACGGCCAGGACGCCGTGCTGGGCGCAGGCGCCCACCGGGTTGCGGGCCACTTCCTGGGCGGAGGCGAAGCCCACGCTGTAGTTCTTGTCCTGGATCCAGTTGTACACGAAGCTGGTGACCAGCTGGGCC
Source organism: Holophagaceae bacterium (assembly GCA_003165415.1). GTDB lineage: Bacteria > Acidobacteriota > Holophagae > Holophagales > Holophagaceae > Mesoterricola. Next base: position 61,495 of record PLUC01000148.1, on the reverse strand, counting down.
AGCCGCCAGCGGGTGGCGCCGGGGGGAGCCTGCAGGCGGCGCTCCAGCCCGGCGAACACCGGGTCGTTGAACTGCACCAGGGGGGTGGCGGCCAGGAACGGGGCGTCCTGGGGCGAAGGCCGGCCGGTCACGGGCAGCTCCGCCGCTTCGGCGGGGGACGGCGGCAGGGCCCGGGTGAGCAGGAACCGCCCTGGCCCCAGGCGCCGCTGCTGGGGGTCCTCGCCCAGGTCCGGCACGGTCCGGCCGGTCCAGCGCACCGGCACCGAGGGCAGCCAGAGCAGGAACGGATGGGGCGGCAGGGCCTTGATGGTGCGCTCGAACAGGCCGGCCTTGGCCTCCAATTCGGCCGGCGGCGGCAGCTCCACCCGCTGGGTGAGTTCGGGGATTCCGGCCATGGCGCCCTTGTGCTTCACTTCCCCCTGGGCCGGGGAGATCCACAGGTCCACGTCCTCCACCATGCTGCCTTCCGAGGACCGGCCCCGGAACAGCACGGTGTCCGGGAAGCCCGGCAGGGGAGCCGGGCCCATGGGCTGGATGTCGAGCTCGGCCCACTGCTGGTCGGGGAAGCGGAAGTAGGTGAGCCGCAGCGGCCTGGCTGAGCGGGCCGCGGCCTTCAGGCGGTCCTCCAGGTCCCCCGGCCAGATCAGGGCGCCGGCCGGGATGTCCAGGGTCCGGGGCGGGCCGTCCTTGAAGGTCAGCTTGAGCCGTCCGGGCTCTCCGGGCGACCAGGATGCCTCGCCCTCCTGGGGTTCCTGGGACATGGCCAGGCTCCAGCTGAACTGCATGGAGCCGTCGGGCCGCTTCAGCGCCCGCTCCCGCAGCTCGATCTTGATCACCACCCCCATGCGCTCCAGGTGGTCCGCTTCCCGGCTCTCCATGAGGAGGCCGGCGGCGTCGCTGGAGTTGGTTTCGGTGGCGGTGCCGGCCTCCTGGCCCGCGATCCAGATCCTCGACACCTGGGTCTCCCGGCTGAAGGCGCGCAGGGGTGCCAGCAGGGCCAGGAGAAGGAAAAGCCGGCAGGCAAAAGTCATGGGGGGCTCCGGCGGCCATTGTACCGGGATTGCGGACGGCTCGCTGGCCGCCGCGTTCCGGCGATTTCGTGCAAACATTTCATGTTGACGTCCTCCCCCACCTAAAGGTCCTTAGACTTCCAGCAACGCATGCGTTGCTGGAAGCAGGGGATTCCAGGTCTCGCAACCGAGATTTTCTGCTTCAACGCCGATTGCCCGATATGGATTGCTCCATGCCTTGGTCTTACATCAGCTCCACAGACACTTTCCGCTCGTCCGGCGGCCAAATCGATGTTGATGGCGGCATTGATATCCCGGTCATGCCGGGTGCCACACTCGGGGCAGGTCCAGGCCCGGGTCCCAAGATCCAGGTGATCCAGAACACGCCCGCAGGTCGAACAAGTCTTGCTGGACGGAAAGAAACGATCCACCTGCACGAAGGTCCTTCCGTACCATTGGCATTTGTAGAACAGTTGCATCAGGAACTCGGCCCACCCCGAGGTGGCGATGCTTTGGGCCAGGTATGGGTTCCGGACCATGCCCGCCACATTCAGGTCCTCCACGCTGATGCGCTGGAAACGCCGAACCAGGTCCGTGCTGAGTTTATGGAGGAAATCTCGCCTCGCGTCCACCACGTGGGCATGGGCCCTGGCCACCTTGGCTTGTGCTTTCTTGCGGTTGGCTCCCCCTTTCTTCTTTCGGCTGAGCTGGCGCTGCCGGCGGGTGAGGGTAGCGAGCTTGCGCTGATAGTGCTTGGGGTGCGCAATGCGTTCCCCCGTGGAGAGGACTGCGAAATCCTTCAGACCCAGGTCCACGCCAACCGTTTCCGCAACGACAGGAAGGGGGACCACCGTCGTGTCCTCCAACAGGAGGCTCACGTGCCACCGCCCCGAAGCATCCCGGGAAACGGTGACCGTCGAGGGCACGGTTTCCAGCGGAAGAGGTCGGCTCCAACGTATGGCAAGAGGCTCCTTCATCTTCGCCAGCGTAAGCTGGCCCTCCTTCCAGCGGAAAGCGCTGGAGGTGAATTCGGCAGATTGCCGTCCGCTGCGTCCCTTGAACCGAGGGTGTCGAGCCCGCTTCGCGAAGAAGGAAGTGAACGCAGCCTCCTGGTGGCGAAGACCCTGCTGGAGGGGAACGCTGCTCACTTCGTTGAGAAACTGGAATTCGGGCCTCTTCTTGAGGTCGGTCAGATGCGAACTGGCCAACCGGTAGGTGAGACGACTGCCTCCGGCTTTCCAGCGCGCTTCGCTGGTGCGAAGGGTCTCGTTTCAGACCACCCGCACGCAGCCAAAGGTCCGGTTAAGCAAATGGGCCTGCTCGCGGGTGGGGTAGAAGCGGTATCGGAATGCTCGTTTCATAGGCGTAAATAATGGCAATTAAAAAAGAACTCAAAACGAAGATTACACCCTTTGCCAAGAGGGCGCAAGGCCCCCTTGGCCTCCTCTGCCTCCCCGCCCTAAACGACGGGGTTTCTCGGAGACTCGGATGATCCAGACCCACGCCGCCATCGTGCTCCGTCCCTCCCCCTTCCAGGAGGGCGGGCTGGTGGTGTCCTTCCTCACCGAGCACGGGGAGCGGCTGGTGGGCCTCGCCAAGGGGGCGAAGCAGCCGTCGGCCAAGTGGGTCTCCAATTTCGAGCCCCTGGGCCTGGTGAACGTGAGCTTCTTCGGCAAGGAGCAGGTGGAGGTGCGGCGGGTGACCCGCTGCGAGCTGGTGCACTCGCCCCTGGTCCTGGGCCACCTGGAATCCAACCTAGTGGTGGCCTGCCTGGCGGACGTGTTCGACCGGGTGGCCCGGGAGGGGGTCGAGGACCCGCGCCTGTTCCGGCTCCTGTCCGCCTGCGCCCGCGCGCTGAAGGCCAAGCCGGACCAGGCCATGGCCATCCTGGCCTACGGCGAGCATTGGCTGCTGCACTGCCTTGGCGTGCTGCCCCACCCGCGCCTGTGCGGCCTGTGCGGAAACGGCGAGGCGCCGCTGGTGCTGCTCACCGACGAGCACGGCTGGCGCTGCGCCGCCTGCACGCCGGTGGACCCGCGGGAAGCCTTTCCCCCCGGCGCCCGGGAACACCTGCGCCTGCTGCGCACCTGCACCGCCGAGGAGGCCCCGGACCCGGAAGGCAGCCCCGCGGCCCGGGCGGTGACCCGGGTCCTGCGCGACCGGCTCCGGCGGGAGCTGGACGGGCCGCGCAGCTACGAGGTGCTGGAGCGCCTGCTGCTCTGAGCCGCGGGATGCGGTAGGCTAGTGGGGTCGAACAGGGGGATTGCTTGGTTTTTGCATGGGTTCCGGCCAGCCGGGGGATTCGCCGCCCCCTCCCGCAGCCATGATCTCCTTTTCCGATGTGAGCAAGCAGTATGGTCGGCAGATCCTGTTCATCGACGCCAGCTTCCAGCTCAACCCCGGTGAGAAGGTCGGCCTGGTGGGGCCGAACGGCGCCGGAAAATCCACGGTGTTCCGGATGATCATGGGCGAGGAGCACCCCGACGACGGCACCGTCAGCATGCCCAGGAAACTGACCGTGGGCTACTTCCGCCAGGAAGTGGACGAGATGGCCGGCCGCTCGGTGCTGGACGAGGCCATCGCCGGCAGCGGCCGGCTGGGGGACCTGCACCACGAGCTCATGGACCTGGAGCACGGCATGGCCGACCCGGCCCGGGGCGACGAGCTGGAGGCGATCCTGGAGCGGTTCGGCCACGTCCAGGAGGAGTACCAGCACCTGGGCGGCTACGAGCTGGAGGCCCGGGCCAAGGCCTGCCTGGGCGGGCTGGGGTTCGAGGACGACCAGATCGACGGCGACGTGGGCGCCCTGAGCGGCGGCTGGAAGATGCGGGTGTCCATGGCCAAGGTCCTGCTGGGCAAGTTCGACGTGCTGCTGCTGGACGAGCCCACCAACCACCTGGACATCGAATCGATCCTCTGGCTGGAGGCCTTCCTGAAGAGCGTCTCCTCCACCCTGCTCATGACCTCCCACGACCGGGACTTCATGAACCGGATCGTCACCAAGGTCATCGAGATCGATGGCGGCGACATCGTCACCTACTCCGGCGACTACGATTTCTACCTGCGCGAGCGGGAGGCCCGGGAGGCCAACCAGGAAGCGGCCTACGCCAGGCAGCAGGCCAAGCTGGCCAAGGAGCAGCGCTTCATCGAGCGGTTCTCGGCCCACGCGGCCAAGGCCGCCCAGGTGCAGAGCCGGGTGAAGGCCCTGGACAAGATCGAGCGCATCGAGCTGCCGCGCAAGCGCAAGGTGGTCCGCTGGGATTTCCGGACGCCCATGCGTTCCGGCGACGACGTGGCCATGCTGGAGGGGGTGGGCAAGGCCTACGGCCGGCGGGTGCTCTACGATGGCTTCGACTTCCACATCCGGCGCGGGGAGCGCTGGTGTGTGATGGGCAAGAACGGCGCGGGCAAGTCCACCCTGCTCAAGATGGTGGCGGGGGTGGTGGCCCCGGACGCCGGCAGCGTGCGCCTGGGGGCGAGCCTGCGGTTGGGCTACTTCGCCCAGCAGTCCATGGATCTCCTGGACGCCGAGCTCACCGTGCTGGAGCAGATCCAGCAGGACTTCCCCATGGAAGGGCTGGGGGTGCTGCGCAACCTGCTGGGCGCCTTCCAGTTCATGGGTGACGACGTGGACAAGCGGATCCGCGCCCTGTCGGGAGGCGAGAAGTCGCGGCTGGTCATGGCCAGGATGCTGTTCGACCCGCCCAATTTCCTCATCCTGGACGAGCCCACCAACCACCTGGACCTGGCCACCAAGGAGATGCTGATCGAGGCGTTGAAGGACTTCGAAGGGACCATGCTGTTCGTGTCCCACGACCGGACCTTCCTGCGCGGGCTGGCCACCCGCGTGCTGGAGCTGGGCGGCGCGGAGCACCAGGGGCCGATGATCTACCAGGGCTCGTACCTGGAGTACGTGCACAAGACCGGGCGCGAGGCCCCGGGCGTGCACAACTAGGAGCCTGGCCATGACCGTACCTCTCCCCATGGGCGCCCACTGGATCCGGTTTCCCCGGTTCTTCGGGGACGCCATGATGATCCACACGGCCATCGCCCCCCTGCGGGCCGCGGGGCTGCCGCTGGTGGCCTGGGGGCCCGGGTGGGTGGTGGACCTGTTCGCGGGCAGCGCCGAGTATTGCGCGGCGGTGCCGGATCCGGAACGCAAGTACAGCCCGCTCCAGGCAGCGGCGCTGCTGCGGGGCCACCGGCCGGCCTCGCTCATCAACTTCCCCAAGAGCCACCGGCCGATGCTGGCGGCCTTCCTGGCCCGGGTGCCCCTGCGCCTGGGCTGCGGCGACGGCGGCGCCAGCCTGTTCTACACCCACAGCGTCGCCTTCTACAAGCAGGACACGGCCTTCGTGGACCGCTACGCTTCGGTGGTGGCCAGGGCCTTCCCGGACCTGGCGCCCGGCCCGTTCCGTCCCTACCGGCCCAGGACCGAGGCCATGGAGACGGTCGCCGCCCGCCGGGCGGACCTGGGGCTGGGCGACTACGTGGTGCTGGCGCCGGGCGCCAACTGCGAGAACAAGCGCCTGTCGGTGGCCTCGTTCGCGGCCCTGGGCGAGCGCCTGCTGCGCTCCGGGCTCACTCCGGTGATCCTGGGGGCGGGGCCCGTGGACCAGGCCCTCAGCGCGGCCATCCGGGCCCGGGTGCCCGGGGCCCTGGACTGCGCCGGCCAGGGCGGACTGGCCGTCTCCGCCGCCTGGATCGCCGGCGCCCGGGCCCTGGTGGGCATGGATTCGGGCCTGGCCCACCTGGCCGCCGGCTGCGGGATCCCCACCCTGGCCGTGTTCGGCCCCACCCGGCCCCGGCATTCGGCGCCCCGGGGCCCCAGGGTGCGGGTGGTGCGCCGGGAGGACCTGGGCTGCCTGGAATGCATGACCTTCGAGTGCCCGGTCCCGGGCCTGCCCTGCATGACGGCGCTGCCCGACGACTTCCTCTGGAAGGAACTGCAGGCGGTGATGGAAACTGCATTAAGCTAGCCAAGGTTGGCTGACCCGGCCGGCACGGCGGGCAGGAGGTTGGGATGTCCCAGCAGGAGATCTTCCGGGCCCCGGAACGCACCGTCGCGGTGGTGCTCGCCGGCGGGCGGGGAAAGCGCCTGCATGACCTCACCCGCGAATCCTCCAAGCCCGGGGTGGATTTCGGCGGCAAGTACCGGATCATCGACTTCACCCTCTCCAACTGCATGAACTCGAACATCCGCCGGATCCTGGTGGCCACCCAGTACAACTCGCACCGGCTGCTGGAGCACCTGCAGTACGGGTGGAGCTTCCTCAGCGGGCACCTCGACGAGTTCGTGCATGTGCTGCCGGCCCAGCAGAGCCTGGAGGGGGACCAGTGGTACAGCGGCACCGCCGACGCGGTGTACCAGAACAGCCGCAACATCCAGGGGCACCATCCGGAGCACGTGCTGGTCCTGGCCGGGGACCAGATCTACAAGATGGACTACCGGGTGTTCCTGGCGGACCACCTGGACCACGGCGCCGACATGAGCATCGCCTGCCTGGAAGTGCCCAGGGCCGAGGCCAAGGGCTTCGGGGTGGCCGGCACCGACAGCTCAGGACGGATCACCAGCTTCGTGGAGAAGCCCGAGGACCCGCCCGCCCTCCCCGACCAGCCCGACCACTGCCTGGCCAGCATGGGGATCTACCTGTTCAGGGCCGGGTTCCTGTTCGAGGAACTGGGGCGGGACGCCGCCGACCCCGCGTCCACCCACGATTTCGGCCGGGACCTGATCCCCGCGCTGATCTCCCGCGCCGGGGTGTTCGCCCACCGCTTCGAGAAGAGCCACATCCGCAACCGGGACCTGGCGCCGTACTGGCGGGACGTGGGCACCATCGACGCGTTCTGGGAAGCCAACATGGACCTCACCTACACCGAGCCCGCGCTCAATCTGTACGACTACGACTGGCCCGTGTTCACCCACCAGGAGCAGCTGCCTCCGGCCAAGTTCGTGCACAGCGATCCCGGCCGCAACGGCGTGGCCCTGAGCAGCGTGGTCTCCGGCGGGTGCGTGGTTTCCGGCGCCTCGGTGCACAACTCGCTGCTCTTCTCCAAGGTGCGGGTGCACTCCCACGCCCACCTGAACGAGGCGGTGGTGCTGCCCGGGGCGGACATCGGACGCTGCGCCTGGCTGCGCAAGGTGGTGGTGGACCGCGGCTGCCGCATCCCCGAAGGGCTGGTGGCCGGCGAAAACGCGGAAGACGACGCGCGGCGCTTCCATCGCACCCCCGGTGGTGTAACCCTGATATCAGGGTCGATGCTGGACCGACTGCGGGGTTGATGAATGCGCCTTCTCCATGTTGCCACCGAGATCTTCCCCTACGTGAAGGTGGGGGGGCTGGCCGATGTGCTGGCGGCGCTGCCCGCGGCCCAGCGGGCCCTGGGCGCGGACGCCCGGGTGCTGCTGCCCGGGTTCCCGGCCCTGCTCCAGGGCATCCCCGGCCTGGAGCCCGCGGGCGCGACGCCGGACCTGATGGGGCTCGGGCCGGCGCGGTTCCTGCTGGGCCGCACCGGCACCGGGGTCCCGATCTACCTGCTGGATTGCCCGGCCCTGTATGACCGGCCCGGGGGGCCCTACGAGGAGTCCGGCGACAGCCACCGGAAATTCGGATCCCTGGCCTGGGCCGCCGCGGCCCTGGCCACCGCCGGGGACGCCGGCGGCTGGCGGCCCGACCTGGTCCAGGCCCACGACTGGCAGGCCGGCCTGGTGCCGCTGCTCCTGGCCCAGCCCGGCGGGCCTCGGCCCAGGACCGTGATGACCATCCACAACATGGCCTACCAGGGGCTCTACCCGCGCACCCTGCTGGCCGAGCTCGGCCTGGCCCCCGGCTGCTTCAACCCCGGCGGCGTGGAGTTCTATGGCAAGATCAATTTCCTGAAGGCGGGCATCGCCTACGCGGACCGGATCACCACCGTGAGCCCGACCTATGCCGCGGAGATCCAGCTTCCCGCCGGCGGGGCGGGCCTGGACGGGCTGCTGGCCCAACGCTCCCGGGACCTGACCGGGATCCTCAACGGGGTGGACTACCACGTGTGGAGCCCCTCCTCCAGCCCGCACCTGGAGATCCACTACGACGCCAAGCTGCTGTCCGCCCGGAAGATCAACAAGAACCTCCTGCAGCGCGCCATGGGCCTGGACGAGGTCGCCGACACCCCCCTGTTCGCCGTGGTCAGCCGGCTGGCGGAGCAGAAGGGGCTGGACCTGGTGCTGGAGAACGTCGCCTACCTCGTCCAGCTCAACGCCCAGCTCCTGGTGCTGGGCACCGGCGCGCCGGAACTGGAAGCCGGGTTCCATGCCGCCGCCCTCTCCCATCCCGGGCGGGTGGCCGTGGACCTGGGGTTCGACGAGGGCCTGGCCCACCGGATCCTGGCCGGCGCCGACGTGGTGATGGTGCCCTCCCGCGCGGAGCCCTGCGGCCTCACCCAGCTGTACGCGCTGCGCTACGGCGCCCTGCCCCTGGTGCGCCGCACCGGCGGCCTGGCCGACACCGTGGTGGACGCCGACGCCCAGTCCATGATGGACGGCACCGCCACCGGCTTTGTGTTCAAGGAGCCCAACCCCTGGATCCTGGGCGAAACCATCGGCCGGGCCTGCCAGCTCTACCGCCAGGACCCCAGGGCCTGGGTGCGGATCCAGCGACGGGGCATGGCCCAGGATTTCGGCTGGGCGGCCTCCGCCCGGGAATACCTGGACCTCTATGGGCGCCTGCTGGGCTGAGGGCCGGACCCGAACCCGGTCATGATGCGCGAGATCCTTTATGGCTCTTTCGGTTTGTGTATGGAATCCTTGGTCCGGCCCGGGAACCGGCGCTCGATCAACGCGAGGATGTCCAAACTCTTGTTAAGCCAAGCATAGTCCACTGCATCCATCCCATCCCTGTTCTTCTTGAAGGGGTCGGCTCCGGCTTCCAGGAGTGCCTCGGCTTCCGGGAGCTTCCTGAACATGACGGCTCTATTGAGCGGGGTTATGCGCTCTCCGTCCGGGAAATTCGGGTCGGCCCCGGCAGCCAACAGTCTGGCGAAGGCCCTGCCTTTCCGCAAAGCATGGATAAGTGGGGTAGTTTGGTCGTACCCAATCACATTCAGGTTCAGCCTTGGGCGCGTCGCCAACAGCAGGCCGAGGCTGTCTTCCGTTGTTTCCTCGTCACCCGAGGATGAATCGATGGCCCGGAAAATCGGCCGGACATTCTTTCGCAGAAAAAGAACCGGGACGGTGGCGTTTACGTCGGCTCCATGGTCGATCATAAGCTTCGTGATCCCCACGTTCCCATTGGCGGCAACAAGCAGGATTCTGCCCCTCGCGGACTGGGGCCACCGCAAAAGGGCTCCCATCGGGTAGAACCCCCTGTCCTCCGTCAGATCCCTGCGGCGTGCCAGGCCACGGGAAAGGATGTCCGCGGTCTGGTAGTCCGGAACAAGAGAACGCAAGAGCAGGGAGAAGGTGGGCGTGCGTGCCATCGTGGGATCCGAGACCAGCAAGCAAGAGGTCAAGCCCAGGGCAACATCCGGGTCCCTGAGGTTTTCGCTGAACATCTGGTCGAGTGAAGCCAGAGGTGCCAGTACCGGTAGCGGGGCAAGGGGGTCGATCCGGTAGGGGGAGGGACTGAGCCGGCACTTCCACGCCTGGGCCAGGAATCCCCCGTACCTGGCGACGCCGGCGCCCTCCCTGCCCAGGCCGGCCGAGGCGGAGAGATCGACCAGGGCGTAATGATGCGCGTTGAATTCCCAGGCAAGGGCGGCTGATTCGTTGATGGAGAATTGGATGGTGGGGTGGGGATTGTTCACCTGCTTCATTCCTCCCACCTGCCACTCGACGGCGAATCCGTCCCTGGAGGCCAGGGCACAGAGCGCGTCCAGCTTCCGGCCCGCCTCCTCCATCCGGACTCCGGGGTCCTTGGACCACGGGTGGTTGAGGACGGGGTCGGGCAGGAGGTGGGCGATTAGGTTGAGCATGTTCACGATGCCTGGACCGCCCGAAAGGTTATGGGTCCTCTCGCGGTAGTCGATGAGCAGCGGATCGTGGGTGTGGTTGAGGTTGCTGACCACCTCGCTCCAGGCATTGCGGGCCGTTTCCGAAAACTGTTCCGAGAGCTTGGAATAGCTCCGGTAGAAGCCGGCGAGATGGTCCAGTTCCTTGTGCGCGATCGGCCGGCCAGGCCCCTTCTCCCCCTTGTGTTCTTCGGGCTGGCCGGCGCATTTGGCGAGGAAGGCCTCGAGGGTGTCCGGGGCTATGACGCCATGTTTGGCCAGGATGAAGTTGAAGAAATTCCGCAGAGACGTCTCGCCGCAATCGGGATAACTGGCGCCCTTGTATTTGGCCATGGCATAGGTGATCAGGGCCACCTCCACGGTGTCCTCATGAGCAGCGTCTATCTTGAGACCGGGCTTTCCACCGAAGCGCTCCATTTCCACCGGGCCCTGGCCAGCCTGCAGGAGGAGTTGGAGGCCATCGACTTATACCACCAGCGGGCGGACGTCACCAGCGACCTGGAGTTGAAGGCCATCCTGATCCACAACCGCAACGACGAGATGGAGCACGCGGCCATGCTGCTGGAATGGCTGCGCCGCACCGAGCCGGCATTCGAGCTGCAACTGCGGAAAATGCTGTTCCGCTCCGGCGACATCCCGGCCCTGGGGCTGCCGCGCCTCCGGCCCCGGACGGCAAGGGGCTTGGTCTGGGCAACTTGAAATGACGGAGGAATCATCATGGCGGACATACTCAGGCGAAAAATGGCGCCCATCGCGGACGGAGCCTGGCAGGAGATCGAACGGCAGGGTTCCCGCGTCCTGAAGGGCAACCTTCATGTGGCCTCGGGCGACTTGGTCGCTTAATACAACCGTTGGCTCACAGGTTCCCCGTCCGCTTGATGGCCCTGGTCAGGAGTAAGGGGTGGCCGGAAACCCGAAAATGACTATAATGACTACTGTGATCAAAGGCAGGGAGGCATCACCATGACCACTCAGCTCTGGACGGTCGCGGAGGCCAAAGCGAAATTCAGCGAGGTGGTGGACCAGGCCCGGGTGAGTGGTCCGCAGACCATCACCAGGAATGGCCACATCGTCGTCGTGGTGGTCTCGGCAGAGGAGTGGGAACGGAAGACCCGCCGCCAAGGAAACCTGGCGGAATTTTTCGCGGAGTCGCCTTTGCGCGACTCGGGCCTCGATGCGGAAAGGACGAAGGGCGGCTTGCGCAAGGTTGATCTGTGAATTTTCTCCTCGATACGAATGTCGTCTCCGAATGGACCAAGCCATGCCCCAACCCCGGGGTGGTGACTTGGCTCGCGGAAATCGACGAGGATCGCGTATTCATCAGCGTCATCACCCTCGCTGAATTGCGGCATGGCATCGAGCGGATGGCTGCTGGCGCCCGGCGCCAACGGCTTGACGGGTGGGTGACCGAGGATTTGACTTTCCGGTTCGAGGGGCGCGTCCTGCCGGTCGATGCTGGGACCGCCGACCGCTGGGGCCGGGTCATGGCACGGGGCCAGGCGGCTGGCCGCCCCGTCAGCCCGATGAACGCCTTCATCGCCGCAACGGCCGAGCAGCATGATCTTGCGCTCGTCACAAGCAATGGCTCGGACTTCGAGGGCCTGGGCATCCGCCTGGTCAATCCCTGGAGCGGTTTCACCGGCAGCGTTCACGACCCCAGCGGGTAACGTTTTGCAGCGGCAGCGCGGTGATGCCTTCGGCCATGGGGAACTCGTGCGCTCCGGGATAGACCACCCAGAGGTGATCCAGCTTCAGTTGCTCCGCGGCGCTGCGCATGGAGGCGGTGAGCCTTGGGGCCTCCGAGAACTTCACCGCAAAGCCCAGGCGCCGGCCCTGGTGGAGGAACAGCAGGTCCACCTCGGAATCACTTGAACAAACGGCCCGGGAGCCCTGCTCCATGGATGGCCCGGCCATCCCAGAAGAACTGGGCCGGACGCAGAAAATGGCAGCGGCTGAAGGCATTGGGGCGAAAACCGGCCAGGCATTCCCCACCGAGATGCCTCACGCTGGCATAGGCGATCCCATCGGCCCCGGTGGCCCGGATCCTGGCTCCCAGGGCCTGCCCCTCGACCCAGGAATCGGGGGCGTAGACTCCGGGCAAGGCTGGCCGGGACGCGCGAAGATCCTCAACCGACCCTTCGAAGACGAGGCCCAGCATGTGATAGTCCATGGTCTGCCGCGGAAGTTCCCACTCCCGCATGAATCTGGCCCGGTGCCAGGCCACTTCCGCAAGGGCGGTCTGTTCCTCCAGGCCGGCGTACAGAACTCCGAAGGAGCCATCGCCGAACCGGCCCGGGGTCCGGAACGCGAAAGGGCTCATGATGTAGGCGCTGCCGGGGCCATGGGCACGCTGCTCCCTGGGGATCGCGGCAAGGTTGCCCAAGGGCCCCAGGCTCCGTTCGTTCCAAAGGTTCTCGATTTCGGCCACGGCTTCCCATTCGCTGAAATCGGTGATTCCCCCGAACAGATCCGTTCCCGGGACCAGCGTCGCGATGACCCTCCAGCATGGGGATGGTCCTATCTGCAGGATCATGCCCACCCGCCGCACTGGCCGTCCAGAAAGGCCCGGACGGTGCTCAGCCCGGTCATGCCGCCATGCACCATCAGGTCGATGGCGGGCCTTCCCCCGAACAGGGGATTGCTGTTGGGGCGCCGCGGCCACTCGTCGGCCGAGGCCGGGAGGAGGATCTGGAGGCTCTTGTAGATGCCCAGCAGGTGGGAGATCCGCTCCAGTTGGTCGATGCTCAACGTGGCGTCCCGATCCTTCTTCCAGCGATGGTAGGTGGACTTGCTGATGCCGCCCAGCAGAAGGCGCTGCTCCTCGATGGACAAGCCCCATGCTTCGCCGAGCTTGAGGAAGGCGCGAAGCCCGGGTCCGGAAAGCCGGTCAAGATCGGGACCGCCGCCGAAGGGGGTGGTTGCTTGCGCGGGGTTGGATGCCATTTGACACCTCAGGATCATTATAGTCCCATTTGAAAGCACGCGCTATCCCAGCACCGCCAGCGACCTGACGGCTGCTAGCTGGCCGCGGCGCGCGGAAGGTTTTGCAGCGGCAGCGCGGTGATGCCTTCGGCCATGGGGAACTCGTGCACGCCTGGATGAATCACCCATAGGTGGTCCAGTTTCAAGGTCTCCATGGCGCCGCGCATGGAGGCGGTGTGCCTGGGCGCCTCGGAGAACTTCACCTCGAAGCCCAGGCGCCGTCCCCGGTGCAGGAACAGCAGGTCCACCTTGGCGCCCCCCTGGGTGGACCAGAAGCAGGGCTGGGACGGTTCGAAGGCCTGCAGCACCTGCTCGATGGCGAACCCTTCCCAGGACGCGCCCACCTTGGGATGCCCCAGCAGGTCCTGGCGGGTCGGGATCTCCAGCAGCCGGTGCAGCAGGCCCGTGTCGCGAAAGTAGACCTTGGGCGCCTTGATCTGCCGCTTGCCGAGGTTCTCGAACCAGGGCTGCAGCTGCCGGACCATGTAGGTGCCGGTGAGCAGGTCCAGGTAGCCGCGCACGGTCTTGTCGGACAGGCCCATGGCACGGCCCAGTTCCGAGGCGTTCCAGGTCTGCCCGTGATAGTGGGCGAGCATGGTCCAGAAGCGGAGCATGGCGGGGGCCGGAATGCGGAACCCGAGCTGGGGAATGTCCCGTTCCAGGTAGGTGCGGACAAAGCCCTCCCTATCATGCAAATTCGGATCCTGACTCCGAATTTGCAACACTTTTCCATGGCTTGGTGATGGCCCATTTCGCCATCCGGGGACTCATAGCGAGGAAACGATAAGATCAAGGGTTCGGTGGTGGGGGACCAGCGTGGGCATCCAGGGATGCTTGAAAGCCCTGGAGCAATTCCTGCTTCTGCGCCTCGCTGAGCCGTGCCTCGGAGTGGACCAAGGTGTACTGCCACGGAGGCATACCGTGGGCCAGGGCCTGGCGCATCTTGGCCACGGTCAGCCGGTCGTTCCAGGCGGAGAAGTTGAAGTGATGCTTGGCTTCGTCGATGTCGCTTCGGGCCAGCCAGGAGAAAGGAGCCACCTTCACCGCCCACCACACTCGGGTCTCGTCGCTGTGGCAGTCGTAGCAGGCGGCCCGGGCCAGTGCTTCGGCCACCGGGGATTGCCAGCGGAAACCATTGACGGCGGGCGCCTCGCCTCGTTGGGGGCGGTAGGGGATGAGTTGGATGACGCCGAACAGGACGACCGCGCCGAGCAAAGCCAAGGGCGCGGCTTTGCGCAGGGATTGGCGGGTGGTGGAGCGAAGTATCGGCAAGTGATCTCCCATGGATGTGGGGCCTGAGGGGCGTCGATCCAGACCAGTCTAGCGGGGCAACCCATGCTCAAATGTTTATTGAGCGAACAATGTTGGACCCAGGTCCATCCAGGAGAGCCACCGTGAAACAGAACCCGCTGCCTGAACTCTGGAAACAGGATCGGACCGCCTACACTTGCTGGCTCAGCATCCCCGGCTCCTGGAGCGCGGAGGTGATGGCCCATGCGGGATTCGACGCGGTGGTCGTCGACCTGCAGCACGGACTGGCCGGCAATGACGCCATGCTGGCCATGCTCCAGGCCATCGGAACCACCGCTGCCGCGCCCATCGTCCGGGTCCCCTGGAACGAGCCCAGCGCGGTGATGCGTGCCCTGGACGCCGGGGCCTACGGCATCATCTGTCCCATGGTGAACACCCGGGCCCAGTGCGAGGCCCTGGTCGCGGCCTGCCGCTTTCCGCCGGAAGGCTCGCGCAGCTTTGGTCCGACCCGGAGCCTGGTGTCCATCGGGCCCGACTATCTTTCCCGGTCCCGGTCCTTCGCCCTTGCCTTCGCCATGATCGAGACCGCCGAAGCGCTGGCCAACCTGGACGCCATCGCCGGTGTGCCCGGCCTCGACGGGCTCTTCATCGGCCCCTGGGACCTCAGCCTGGCCCTGGGAATCCAGCGGGCGGGCAACCTGGCGGATCCGGCCATGGTCGAAGCCTGCGACCGGATCCTCGCGGCTGCGCGAAAGCATGGGCTGGTGGCGGGCATTTATGCCGACTCGGCCGCCCAGGGTCGCCCCCTGGCGGCCCGGGGCTTCCGGCTGGTCAACGTCGCCACCGACACCATGCTGCTCCAGCGCGGGGCAGAGGCCGAACTGGCGCAGGCAAGGGCTTAAGGAGTCGGCATCTGGCAGGAGGAGGCCACGGCCGCCGGCAGGTAGCAGTGGCGGACGTAGTCCATGACCATGCGGTCGGCGTTGAAGCGCCAGGCCAGGGTGCGCATGGAGCGCTTGATGGCGTGCACCCAGTGCCGGGGCACCCCGTTGGAGTCCTGGTCGTAGTAGAGCGGGATGACCTTCTCCTCCAGCAGCCGGAACAGGGCGTCGGCGTCGCGCTTGTCCTGCACCTCGTCGGAGACGTGGATCTCGCCGTTGCCGATGGCGAAGCCGTTCTCGCCGTCGTAGGCCTCGGCCCACCAGCCGTCCAGGGCGGAGATGTGCAGGCCGCCGTTCATGACCACCTTCATGCCGCTGGTGCCGCAGGCTTCCAGGGGCCGCCTGGGGTTGTTGAGCCAGGCGTCCACCCCCTGGTAGAGGTTGCGCCCCACGTGGATGTTGTAGTTCTCCACGAACACGATGCGGTTGCGGAAGCGCGGGTCCTGGGTGAGCTGGCCCACCCGCTGGATCAGCAGCTTGCCGGGGCCGTCGGCCGGGTGGGAGCGGCCGGCGAAGATCAGGTTCACGGGGCGGTCCGGGTTGTTCACCAGCCGGTCCAGCCGGTCCAGGTCGGAGAACAGCAGGTCGGGCCGCTTGTAGGGCACGAAGCGCCGGGCGAAGCCGATGGTGAGGGCGTCCGGGTCCAGGGGCGGCGGGTCCTGCACCGGCAGGCCCACCCGGGCGCACATGGCGGCGACCCGCTCCCGCACCAGGCGGATCATGCGCACCTTGAGCACCTTCTTGATCTCCCAGATCTCGGCGGGGTCGATGGCGGCGATCTTGATCCACAGGTCGGGCCGCACGATGCCCTCGTGCCAGTTGACCCCCAGGTGGGTCTG
Source organism: Holophagaceae bacterium (assembly GCA_003165415.1). Lineage (GTDB taxonomy): Bacteria > Acidobacteriota > Holophagae > Holophagales > Holophagaceae > Mesoterricola. The sequence goes on along the minus strand of PLUC01000148.1, from coordinate 45,481 downwards.
GAGCAGGACGTTGAGCTCCGAGGACAGCCAGGACGGCACGTGCACGCCGTTGGTGACGTGGCCGATGGGCACGTCGTGCACGGAGCGGTCCGGCCACAGGCACTGCCACATGGAGCGGGACACGGTGCCGTGCAGGGCGGACACCCCGTTGGCGCGCCGGCAGTGCTTCAGGGCCAGCACGGTGGGCAGGAACGGGGCGCCGTGGTCGGTGGGGTCGATCCGGCCCAGCCCGAGCACGTCCTGGATGGGCAGCCTGAGCCCGTCCGCCAGGGCCTTCAGGTGCTCCTCGGCCAGGTCGGCGGGGAAGCGGTCGTGGCCGGCCTCCACCGGGGTGTGGGTGGTGAATACGGTGCCGGCGGCGGCCTCCCGGAGGGCCGCCCAGGGGTCCAGGCTGTCCTGCTCCACCCGGTGCCGGGCCCATTCCAGGATGGCGAAGGCCGAGTGGCCCTCGTTCAGGTGGTAGACGCTGGGGGTGATGCCCAATGCCCGCAAGGCTCTGGAACCGCCCACGCCCAGCAGCAGCTCCTGCTGGATGCGCATGCGCTGGTCGCCGCCGTAGAGCGATGCCGCCAGGGCCTTGTCGTCGTCGCTGTTGGCCTCGTCCCGGGTGTCCAGCAGGATCAGCCGGATCCGCCCCACGTGGGCCTCCACCACCTTGGCCCACACGGTGCGCCCGGGCATCTCCACGCCCACCCGCACCTGGACGCCGTCCGGGCCCAGGGCCGGATCCAGCGGCAGGTCGGAGGAATCGAACGGCTCGCTCACGTCGTGCTGCCAGAAGCTGGCGTCCAGCACCTGGGTGGTGTAGCCCCGGTGGTAGAGCAGGCCCACGCCCACCAGGGGCACGCCCAGGTTGGAGGCGCCCTTCAGGTGGTCACCGGCCAGGATGCCCAGGCCGCCGGAGTAGATGGGGATCGACTCGTGGATGCCGAACTCGGCGCAGAAGTAGGCCACCGGCCGGGACAGCAGGGTGCCGGCGTGGACCATGCCCCAGGTGGTGAGGGGGTTCAGGTACTCGTTGAGCTGGCGCAGGGCGCGGTCGGTGCGGGTGAGCACGTCCACTTCCTCGGCGCGCTTGTCCAGGTAGGCGGGGCTGATCTCCTTGATGACCCGCACCGGGTTGCGATGGGCCTTGCGGTAGATCTCCATGTCCAGGTCTCGGAAGATGGCCCGCACTTCGGGCCGCCAGGTCCACCACAGGTTGCGGGTCAGTTTCTTCAGCTTGGCTTGCAGGGTATCCATCGGGTCGGTCCTCGCCGGGTGGGTGGTTAGGTAGCTCAGGTATGATCCTAACCCGGAAGCCTGAGAAACACCGCTCCCAGGGGGGGCAGGGTGAGGGACACCGACTGGGCCTGGCCATGCATGGGCACCGGCGCCGTGGGCACCGCGCCGTTGTTGCCGAAGTTCTGGCCGCCGTAGCGGCTGGAATCCGAATTGAACACTTCATCGTAGCTCCCCGCCACCGGTACCCCGACCCGGTAGCCGGACTGGGGCTTGGCGGTGAAGTTCAGCACCGCCACCAGGAACGAGCCGTCGGTGCCGCGCCGGAGCAAGGCCAGGATGCAGTTCTTGCGGTCCGTGCAGTCGATCCACTGGAAGCCGCCGGCATCGCAGTCCAGCTGGTACAGGGCGGGCAGGGAGCGGTAGAGCGCGTTCAGGTCGCCCACCAGGGTGCGCAGGCCCTTGTGCTCCTCGAACTGCAGCAGCTGCCAGTCCAGGGCCTTGTTGTGGTCCCACTCGTGGTCCTGGCCGAACTCGCCGCCCATGAACAGCAGCTTCTTGCCTGGGTGCACGAACATGTAGGCGAACAACAGGCGCAGGTTGGCGAACTGCTCCCAGCGGGTGCCGGGCATGCGCCAGAGCAGCGAGTTCTTGCCGTGCACCACCTCGTCGTGGGACAGGGGCAGCACGAAGTTCTCGGCGTCGTTGTAGAGCATGCTGAAGGTGATCTCGCCCTGGTGGTACTTGCGGTAGAGCATGTTCCGGCCCATGTAGACCAGGGTGTCGTGCATCCAGCCCATGTTCCACTTGAAGCCGAAGCCCAGGCCGCCGACGCTGGTGGGGCGCGAGACCATGGGCCAGGCGGTGGATTCCTCGGCCACGGTGAGGATGTCCGGGAAGTGGGCGTAGAGCACCTCGTTGAGCCGGCGCAGGAAGGCCACCGCCTCCAGGTTCTCCCGGCCGCCGTAGCGGTTGGGCAGCCACTGCCCCGCCTTGCGGCTGTAGTCCAGGTAGAGCATGGAGGCCACCGCGTCCACCCGCAGCCCATCGATGTGGAACCTGTCCAGCCAGTACAGGGCGTTGGCGATGAGGAAGTTCTGCACCTCGGTGCGGCCGTAGTTGTAGATCAGGGTGCCCCAGTCCATGTGCCGGCCCTTGCGCGGGTCGGCGTGCTCGTAGAGGTGGGTGCCGTCGAATTCGCCCAGGCCTTGGGCGTCCGCCGGGAAGTGCGCCGGCACCCAGTCCAGCAGCACGCCCAGGCCGGCCTGGTGGCAGCGGTCCACGAACGCCATGAAGTCATCGGGGGAGCCGTAGCGGTTGGTGGGGGCGAACATGCCCAGGGGCTGGTAGCCCCAGGAGGCGTAGAAGGGGTGCTCGCTCACCGGCAGCAGCTGCAGGTGGGTGAAGCCCATGGACTGGGCGTAGGGGATGAGCTGGTCGGCCAGTTCCAGGTAGCTGAGAAATCCCCCGTCGTCACGCCGGCGCCAGGAGCCCAGGTGCACTTCGTAGAGGCTGATGGGGGCGTCGTAGCGGTTGTTGTGCCAGCGCTCGGCCATCCAGGCGGCGTCCTCCCAGGCATGGGCGGGTTCCTGGGTCACCACCGAGGCGGTGCCGGGGGCGTACTCGCAGCGGAACGCGAAGGGGTCGGCCTTGAGCGGCAGCAGGCGCCCGTCGCCGCTCTTGAGTTCGAACTTGTAGAGGTCCCCGGGGGCCAGGCCGGGCACGAACAGTTCCCACACGCCCGAGGAGGAGAACCGGCGCATGATGTGGCGCCGGCCGTCCCAGTTGTTGAACTGGCCCACCACGCTCACCCGCCTCGCGTTGGGCGCCCACACCGCGAACTCCACCCCGGCCACCCCTTCCCGCGCGACGGGGTGGGCGCCCAGCTTCTCGTAGAGGCGCAGGTGGGTGCCTTCGGCCATGAGGTAGACGTCCAGCTCGCCCAGCACGGAGCCGAACCGGTAGGGATCCTCCACCTCCTGCGGGCCGCCCCAGCCGTACACCCGGAAGCGGTAATTGAAGGCCTGCTCCCGGTCCGGCAGCAGCGCCTCGAACACCCCTTCCGGATGGGTCATCTTCAGGGTGGCCTGGACCGCGCCGGTGCCGCTGTCCAGCAGCTCCACCCGGGTCGCCTGGGGCAGGAAGGCCCGCACTGCCAGGCCCTTGCCGGGAAGCAGGCGCATGCCGAAACAGGCGCCGGGGTCGCCGCAGTCGCCCTTCAGGAAGGAATGGACATCAAACGGGAAGAGGGCGGCATCAATCATGGGCATCCAGGGAATACTTCCTTTGTACTACCAAACCGGTGATTTTCCCGTGACCAACGTGGACCCCCTTGAAAACAATTATTAATGAAACGTTGGAACCTAAGGTTCCCGGAACCGCACTCAAGATCGAGGACCGATCGGGTCGGGCCTGGAGTCAGAATGGAAAACCAACATGTGCAGAACTTCATCGAATGCGTCCGGGCCGCGGGGCCGGGGTGGGAGATCGTTGAAGAAGACAGCTTCACCGCCGTGAAAAGCCCCGTCCGGGACCCCATCGGCAATTGCATCTGGGCGCGGGCGGGGTCCGAGGCCATCGCCAGGAGCAAGGCCTTTTTCGGGGACCACGCCTTCACCTGGGCGCTGGAGGAGGGGCAGGACGGCGCCCCGCTGCAGGCCGCCGGGTTCAAGGTCCCGGAAGCGGTGCCCGACCTGGTGCTGAACCTGGACCGGTACACCTGCCCCGGCTACCGCCGGGGCATCCGGGTCGCCCGGGCCGATTCGAACGAGGATTTCCCCTTCTGGGCCGCAACCGCCGGCGAGGCGCTGGGGCTGTGCGGGGGGGCCGTGAGGGCATTCTTCCTGCCCCTGGTCCAGGGCGGGGCGGTGCCGTTCCTGGCCTACCACGAGGGCCTGCCGGCCGCCACGGCCCTGGCTTACTGCGCCGAGGAGACCCTGGGCGTCTACGCGGTGGGCACCCGGCCGGTCTACCGCCGGATGGGGCTGGGCCGGGCGGTCACGGACGCCTGCCTGAACCTGGGCCAGGAGATGGGGCGCCACCACGCGGTGCTCTCCTCGTCGGCCATGGGGCGGGCGCTGTACCGGAAGATCGGGTTCCAGACGGCGCGGGTCGTGTCGGAGTACCAGTTCCGCCAGTAGCCGGCCTACCGGTTGTCCAGGGCCAGCCGGATCCCGAACCCGATGAGCGCCAGTCCCGCCAGGCGAGTGCCCAGGGCCCGCGCCATCGGGCTTCTGCCAAGGCGCCTGGCCGCGGAATTGCCGACCAGGACCAGCCCGGTCTGGTACAGGCAGCTGAGCAGCGTGACGTGGGCCATCATCAGCCCAAGGATGACCGGCTGGGGGTCGGCTTTCAGGAACAGGGGGAAGAAGGCCATGAAGAACAGGATCACCTTCGGGTTGGTGAGGGAGACCGCGAAGGCGCGGCGGAAGTGTGCCCGGCCGCCCATGGGCGCGGACGCGGCCTGCTCCTTGCCGCCGCCAGCGCGGAGGAGGGTGATGCCGACCCAGACCAGGTAGGCGATGCCAAACCAGCGCAGGGCCGAGAACGCGATGGGGTAGGCCGCCACCAGCGCGGCGAGACCCATGACCGCGGCCAGCATGTACAGGAAGTCGCCCAGCAGCGTGCCGAGCACCGCGCCCAGGCCGGCCCGGACCCCATCCCGGGCGGTGGCGCTGAGGATGGCCAGGGTGCCGGGACCGGGCACCAGCTGGAAGATCAGGATCGCGGTGACGAAGCTGGCGTAGTGCTGGATACCGAACATCCTAAGTCTCCGGCTGGTTCAGCAGCAGCCACACCCGCAGCGCCTCGGTGGCGCTCCAGGCCTGGGCGTCGCAGCCGCGCTGGGTGTGCGGCGCGTCGCCGTCCAGGATCTCGGGCAGCTGGCCGACGCAGCCGGCGGCCAGCAGGCCATCCACGGAGCCCAGGTAGGCCCGGGCCGCGGCCACGGCCTCGGGCTGGAACGCCCAGGCCCGGGCCAGGGCCTCGCAGAACGACGGCAGCAGCCACACCCAGGCGGTGCCATTGTGGTAGGCCGGCTTGCGCCGCGTGTCCTCGTCCCCTTCGTAGCGGCCCCAGTACGGGTGCACCGGGTCGTTGAGCAGGCCGCCGGGGCCGTAGACGGGCAGCGGCTCCGGGGCCGGCAGCGGAGCCAGGCTGCGCAGGGCGCCGGGCACCAGCAGGAACCGGCGCAGGGCGGTGACCACCCGCCGGGCCCGCTCGCCCCGCACCAGCCCCAGGCTCACCATGAACACCTGGTTCGGGCGCAGCAGGCCGTCGGGTCTGGCTGAGCGGGCCGGGCAGTGGGCGGGCCCCGCCAGGAGGTCCTGGAAGCAGTCCAGGCGCTCGTCCCAGAACAGGTCCAAGGATTCGGTGGCGCGGTCGGCCAGGGCGCCCCAGGCCTGTGCGCTTCCGGCGCCGCCGGCCGGGTCCAGCCGCTCCAGCTGGCGCAGGAGGCGGATCCAGAGGGCCTGGATCTCCACCGGATAGCCTTCCCTCGGGGTGGACGCCGGGTAGTTGGTGTCCATCCAGGTGAAGTGGCTGGGGCTCCACACCAGGCCGGAATCGGGGTCCACCCGGATGCCGTTGGGGGTGCCGCCCAGGTAGCCGGAGGCGATGGAGCCCAGCACTTCCAGCAGGGTGCGGCCGCCGGCGTCCTCCCGGTACAGGCCCGGATCGGCCGCGGCGGCCTCTTCCACCGCCAGGGCGAACCAGAGCGGGGCGTCGGAGGTGTCCCGGTCGGCGGTGGAGTCGCTGTTGAGGGCGTTGGGCAGGGTGCCGCGGTCCTCGAACCGGGCGAAGGTGCGCAGGATCTCCTTCACCTGGGCGCCCATGCCGCCGGTAAGCAGCCCCCGGGCGGCGATGAAGGTGTCCCGGCCCCAGTCCAGGAACCACGGGTAGCCGGCGATGACGGTGGCGCCCTGGCCGCGCCGGGCCAGGAAGGCCGCGGCGGCCGCCAGCAGCTGGCGGCCGAAGCTGTCGGTGGCGGGCAGGGGGGCTTCGATGGCCTTCATGGCCTCGCCCCGGGCGTGGGTGAAGCCATGCAGTTCTGCGGCCGCCGGCGGCTCGGGGTCGGCGCTGGCGCACAGGGTCACGGCGCTGCCCCGGGGCAGGGGCAGCTCGAACCAGCCGGGACTCCAGGCGTCGCCCTGGCCGGCCATGCCCCGGGAGGCCTCCACCGGGTGCGGCAGGCCCAGGCTCCATTCCGGGTCCGCGTGCCAGCTTCCGGCGTCGGCGCTGGCCTCCAGGCGCCGGTCCCCGGCGGGCTGGAAGACGAAGCCCGGCTGGCCGGGCAGGTCCCGGGTATGCGCGCAGAAATGGTGGTCGGCGCCGGGGCTGGCCTGGGTCTCGGCGTGGAAGCTCCGGTCCTCCAGGTCCAGGCGCACGGTGAGGCTCACCAGCCGGTCTTCGGGCAGGTCCTCGCCGAACGGCGGCGGCCCCGCCCGGCGAAGGAAGCGCGCCACCACGGTGTTGCGCCCCTGGAGCAGATCCATGGCCAGCTCCACCTGGACCGTGCGGCCGTCCCCGGCCGAGACCACGAAGATCCACCGCCCGGGCGGGCCCGGCTCGAAATGCACGAGGTTGTCCCGGTCCAGGGCGGTGATGAAGCCGTCGGCGTTGGCCCAGGCCCGGAGGCGGGTGGCCAGGACGTGGCGGTCGCAGGGGACGTCGGGGTGCAGGTTGGCCGCCAGCAGGCAGTCGTACTTGGAGCTGACCGCGCCCAGGTCGGCATGGACCCGGGCCATGCCGCCGCGGCCGTTGCTGAGCAGGCAGAGGCCCTCCAGGGCGTGGCGGGTGAACTCGGGGCGCTCCGCCAGCAGCCGGATCCGCCCCGGAGACGGGTTGCGGGCATCCTTGAACCGTTCCAGCACGATCTCCGCCTCCAGCGGGCGCCTGGCCGCCAGGGCCGCCGGGGGCAGGGCGGCGGCAAAGCCGTCCCGCACCGGGATGGAGCGCAGGTGCAGGGGCCGCTGGCCGGGGATGGCCACGGAGGCGGCGAAGGGGGCATCGTCGCGGATGAGCAGCCAGTGCCCGGGGGGCAGGGGCACCACACGGTCCAGGTCGCGCAGGCCCCAGTGCACCACCCTGGGATAGCCGGGCCGGGCGGCCCTGAGCGCGGCCAGCAGGTCCAGGCTGGCGGCCCGCGGGTCCAGGGCGGCCAGGGCCCCCAGGAAGGCGGCGGGATCTTCCGCGGCCAGGGCGCCCAGTCCCTCCCAGTCGGCCGGGCCGAGATCTTCCTGGGGCACCCCCGTGGCCAGGGCCTGGTAGGCCCAGGCGGCCTGGGCCCGGCGGGCCCGGTACATCCCGCCTTCCAGGCCCTGGGGGTCAGCGTGGGCCGACAGGCAGTGGGCGGCGTGGGGCAGCAGGGTGAAGGTCCGGGCGCCGTCGGCCTGGCTGCGGATCCTGGGCGGGGTCTCACCCAGGAGGTCCAGGGCCGGGTTCCCGAGCTGGTCCCACCGGGCGCCGTCCAGGCTCCACTCCCGGCTCTCGGGCCCCAGATTCACCAGCACCAGGCACTGGTCGCGCCGGTCCCAGGAGGTCCGCCGCAGCGCCAGCACCGGGGAGTCGTCGGCGCTCAGGCGCTCCAGCTCGGCCCCGTCGAAGAAGCAGGGGTGGCTGGACAGCAGGCGGTTGAGCCGGCCCAGCTCCTCCACCAGGTTCTCCGGCCTGCCCCAGGCCAGGCCCCGGGCCTGGTGCACTTCGATCCGCTCGGTGGCCAGCCACTCCACCCCGCTGGTGAAGCCGAAGGTCCCGCACTGGCTGGCGAGGGCGCAGAGCCGGTTGCGCAGCAGGGACCAGGCCGGGGATTTGCCGGCCAGCCGCTCGTTGTCGTGGGTCTCGCTGTAGTTCACCAGGGGGCCCATGCGCCGGCCCTGGCGGATGGCGTGGTCCAGGTAGCCGGCCACGTCCCGGGGGCCGTAGTTCTGGAACAGCTCCGAGTAGGCCCACTGCATGCCGCCCTCGGTGAGCAGCGCCTCGGTGGCTTCCCAGGGCCCGCCCAGCCCCTCCAGCAGGAAGGTGCAGTCGGGGAATTCCTGGCGCACCCGGGCCACGATGTACTCCCAGACGGGCAGAGGCACCATGTAGCCGGCGTCGCAGCGGAAGCCGTCCACCCCGCGCCGGCACCAGGTGAGCAGGGATTCGGCGATGGCCTCCCAGAGCTCGGGGAAGCGGTTGTCCAGCTCCACCAGGTCCCCCCAGACCACGCCCCAGGCGCCGGGGCTGTGGAAAGTCCCGTCCGGGTTGCGCTGGAACCATTCCGGCCGCTCCTCCATCAGTCGCGAGCCCCAGCCGGTGTGGTTCACCACGATGTCCAGGAAGATCAGCCCGCCGCGCAGGTGCACCGCGTGGGCCAGCTCCTGGAACTGCTCCACCCCGGTGGAGCGCTCGTCGAAATCCACCAGGGCCGGGTCGATGCCGGCCAGGTCCTGCTGGGCATAGGGGCTGCCGAACCGGCCGAAGCGGGCGAAGGTGGTGGGGGTGGGGCCCAGGGGCAGCAGGTGCAGGATGCGGCAGCCCAGCCGGCCCAGGATGTGCGGCACGCAGGCCGTGAGCTCGCGCAGCTTGCCCGAGGGCGGGATCACCGTGAAGCCGCGCTGGTCCAGGCTGGCCAGCTGCTCGTCCAGGGCCGGCTGGCGGGTGCTGAGCTGGCTCTTGGCCGGGCCGAACATGCGCGGGAAGGCGCAGTAGATGCTGTTGCCGGTGCGCAGGTGGTCCGGGTGGACGGAGATGCCCAGGTCCCCGCCGTCGGGCCAGTGCTGCCGCCCCTGGGGGTCCAGGTAGTAGGCCTTGGCGCGGAAGTAGCCCACTTCGGTGAGGGGCAGGTCCAGTTCCCAGCCGTCCGCCGCCGGCCGCAGGGGGATGTCGCGCCAGGCGGCCCCGGCGAAGGTGCGGAGTTCGCTGGAGATGGCCCCGGACAGGCCGATGGTCTCCTCCCGGGCCCGGGCCGCCCGGGTCAGGTTGGTGCGCAGCAGGGCCCGGCAGCCCTCGGCGGCGCAGGCCGGCCGCTCCCCCCGAGAACGCATGCGTTCTCGGGGATCTAAGGACAGGGTGAACCGGATCCGGTCGCCCACATAGTGGACGATCCGGCTGCCGGGAGCGGGGGTCATGGCGGGACGGTCCATGGGACCTCAAGTTTGAAGTGAAGCTAAGGTTACACTTCACCAGCCGGCAGGCGGAAGATGAATGTGGAGCCCTTGCCCACTTCGGTGCGCAGGTCCACCTCGCCCTTCATGAGCACTGCCAGGTGCTTGACGATGGCCAGGCCCAGGCCGGTGCCGGGGATCCGGCGCACGCTGGGCGCCCGGTAGAAGCGCTCGAAGATCCGCTGGGCGTCGGTCTCGGAGATGCCCGGTCCCTGGTCCGCCACCGCCCAGGTGAGCCACGGGCCGTCCTTGCGCACCTGCACAGTGACGCCGGCGCCGCCCGGGCTGAACTTGATGGCGTTGGACAGGAGGTTGTCCAGGAGCTGGACCAGCCGCAGGGGATCGGCCTGGAACGGGAAGTCCTCCAGCTCCGGGGGCAGGTCCAGCGCCACCTGCACGTTGGCGGCCTCGGCCTGGGGCCGGGTGTTCTCCAGGGAATCGGCCGCGAACGCGCCCAGGCGCAGGGGGACCGGCTCCAGCCGCAGGGCCCCGGTCTCGATCCGGGACAGTTCGGAGATGTCCTCCAGCAGCATGGTCATCCGGTCCACCGCCCGGAGCATGATGCGCAGGCTGGATTCGCCCTCGGGCAGCACCAGGGAGCCCTCCTGCAGGTTCTCCACCGCGATCCGGATGCCGGTGACTGGGGTCTTCAGCTCGTGGCTGGCGTTGGCGATGAACTTCTGCCGGGTGGTCTCCAGGGCCTCCTGGCGGGTGATGTCGTCCACGGTCACCAGCACCCAGGGCCGGGCGGAGGCCTGCAGCGGCGCCTCGAACGGAATGGCCCGCACCCGGAGGATCCTGGGATTGCGCCTGAGGGTCCACTCCACCGGCGCGCCCTGGCAGGCGCCTTCGATGTTGCGCAGGCTCTCCGGTTCCCGGAACGCCACCACCACCGGGTCGCCCAGGCCCAGGCTGCTGCTGGAGCCCAGCAGCAGCTGGGCGGAGGGGTTGAACAGGCGGAGGTGCCGGTCCTGGTCCAGCAGCAGCATGCCGGCGCTCAGGTGGGTGAGGATCTGCCGGCGGATCTGGTCCTCCGCCTCGGCCTGGTTGCGCAGCAGCAGGTTCTCCTCCTCCAGGGCGGCCCAGGCCTTGGGCAGCTTGCGCAGGAGCGAGTCGCCCTTGTCCGCCACCGGGATCACGGCCAGGACCTGGGCCATGAGGGTGCGGTTCTGCCAGGTGCGCACGGCCAGCAGGATGGCTCCGAACACCGCGAGGATGATGCCGACGATGCGGAATTCCCCCTCCAGGTCCCGGCCCAGGAGGGCGCCGCCGCCCACCGCCAAGAGGAAGGCCGCCCAGGACGTGGTGATGCGCTGGGACAAGTCAGGCTGGGCCTTGGGCATGGGTGCGCCGCTCCGGTTGCTTGATACCCATTGTCCTGGTGTTGGGGGATTTGCAGGTAACTTCCCGGTGAAATCGTCTTCTTTATTCCAATCTTTCGTTTTACTTCCTTCTTGTTAGGTTACAAACCATTTCTACACTTGTGAGTGGACCTTAGTGGACCAAAATGGATTGAAGTGGCAATAAGTGGGCGATAGGCTGATCTCCCTTCCAGATTCGGGGGGTCATTTGGAAAGGCGGTTCCAGTGCTGCGACTGCGCGGCAACGCACCGGCCACGGTGGACGACAAGGGACGGCTGAAACTCCCCTCCACCTTCAAGGCCGACCTCGAAGCCTTCGCCGCCGGCGAAGGGGGGGGCGGACTGCGCCACTACCTCACCTCCCTGGACGGCAAGGGCGCCAGGCTCTACCCCTTGGCCGTGTGGGAAGCCATCGAGGCCCGCCTGGCCCTGGTGCCCGCCACCAACCCGGCCAAGCGGCGGTTCCTGGAAGTGACCGCCTACTACGGGTCCGAAGTGGAGCCCGACGCCCAGGGCCGGTTCGTCATCCCGCCGATCCTGCGGGAAGCCGCCCAGCTCACCGGCGAACTGGCCATCCTCGGCCAGATGGACCACCTGGCCATCTGGAACCGCGCCGGCTTCGAGCGCCGCATGGCCGCCGAGCCCCTCACCACCGATGACCTGGCCGCGCTCGCGGACCTGGGGATCTGACCGTGTCCGCCGCCGCGACCCCCCTCCATGTGCCGGTCCTGCTCCAGGAGGTGCTGGACAACCTGCCCGTGCCCGCTTCGGGCCGGGTGCTGGACCTGACCCTGGGGCTGGGCGGCCATGCCGAAGCCATCCTGGCCCGGGCCGACGCCCAGACCCGCTACCTCGGGGTGGACCGCGACCCCCGGGCCCGGGAGCGGGCCAAGGCCCGCCTGGGCACCGACGCCCGGCTCAGCATCCTCGCCGGCACCTACGAAGACATCTGGGAGGACCCCTGCTTCCAGGGCTGGATGCACCTCCAGGCCCCGGCAGGCCTGGACGCGGTGCTCATGGACCTGGGGGTCTCCAGCCTCCAGCTCAAGGATCCGGCCCGGGGCTTCAGCTTCCAGGCGGAAGGCCCACTGGACATGCGCATGGATCCGGAAAGCGGGTCCACCGCCCTGGATTGGCTGGCCGGGCAGACCGATGCCACCCTCGCCGACGCCCTATACGCCTACGGCGAGGAGCGGGCCTCGCGCCCCATCGCCCGGGCGATCCTGCGCGCCCTCGCCGATGGCAGGCTCAGCACCACCCTGGACCTGGCCGCGGCGGTCTACACCGTGCTGCCCCGGGAAGTGGCCCGGCGCAAGAAGCAGATCGACCCCGCCACCCGCACCTTCCAGGCCATCCGCATCGCCGTGAACGGCGAACTGGACCGCCTGGCCAAGGCCATCGCCGCCGCCGCGCTCTGCCTCAAGCCCGGCGGCCGGCTGGGCATCATCTCCTTCCACAGCCTGGAAGACCGCATCGCCAAGCAGACCTTGCGCCGCCTCGCAGGCATCTACGACGGGCCCGGGCGCGCCGCCCCCGAGCCGCTGCCCCGGCAGCTCCGGCTGATCCATGCCGGCGGCCTCAAAGCGGGCGAGGCCGAAAGCCAGGCCAACCCGCCCTCCCGCTCCGCCCGGCTCCGGATCGGTGAACGCCTCTCAGACCCCCAGAACCCCAGGAACACGCGATGAACGCAAAACTCTACGTCCAGCGACCCGCGGCCTACCCCCAGCGCCAGATGGAGGGGGAAGGGGTGCTGCGCACGCTGCTCCTGGCCTTCGCCCTGGCCCTGCCCATGGCTTCCATGGCCTACCTCAAGATCCAGCACACCCGCCTGAGCTACGCGATGAGCGAAATCCGCGACCAGATCCGCCAGGAGGAGGAGGTCCGGCGCACCCTGCTGCTGGAGCGTTCCCGCTTCCAGCGGGACGAGGAGATCCAGGCCTACGCCGACAAGGCCGGGCTGATGCCGAGGAAGCAGAGCCACCTGGTGCCAAGGGCCTTCACCCAGGAGGACCAGCGCCTGGCCAAGTTGGTGCCGCCGGTGCCGCCGACGGGGTTCTAACACCCGGCCATGAGCGCCGACTAGGCTCCAGCGGAAGTGGGGATTTAAATTTTCTGATGACCGTTCAGGCTCAGGGTTTCGTCGGAATGGCAGGGTGCACAGCTTTGCTTGGACCGCATGTTCTCCATGGGGCCGCCCTTTTCATGGCAGCCCATGCAGGCCTTGGTGCGGGTGTCCAATGCGGTCATCGGCACAAACTTTCCGGCCGCCTGCGCATTCAGCAGCATGGCGCATTGGCGGGCCACTGACGCGGCCAGGACCCCGCAGCGCTCATCCCGTTCTGGGGAATAGGCCTTCTTCCCCGAAGCCTCGCACCACTTTGCGATGGAGGGATGGCAGAGCGGAGAGCCGGCGAGGCTTTGCACGGTCTTGAACTTCATCCCCTTGGGGTCGAAGTTGGGCAGGGGGGTGTTCTCGTACCAGCGGAACAGCTCGTCAACCAACGGGCCGGGGTTCGGGCTCAGCAGCTGGATCGCCGCGGCGCAACCGTTGAGCGTGCCGCAAAGCGTTCCCCAGCCGTACACGCCACCCATGCCGTAGATGAACATCTCGAAGGGGAAGCCGGAGTACGGGCCCCCGAGTTTCTCGGCCACCGTGCCCACGATGGCCTCGAAGGTCCCGTACATGCAGTGACCTTTTTGATAGCCCTCGAAGGCGCGCTGGCCAGCGGCATCCGGATCCACTTGCCGATAGGGCCAGGGCAGGTGGGCCATGGGGCTGGCCGGTGCGGCAGCCGGGGTTCCCGCCGCGAGCGATCTGCCCAGGAGGACGGAGCCGCCCGAAGCGACCGCGCCGCCAAGGCCCGCCAGGATTCCGAGTGCGCCTCTGCGATCGAGGGTGTCATTGGCCATCGTTGGCTCCGTTTCTTCATGCTGTGAGGGTCATCCGATCATACCGACAACAGCCCCGCCCAGACAGCGCCCAGCCCAAGTGAGGCGACGATCAGCCACAGCACCAGGCCCTGGATGAAGGGACGGAACCCGACGCTCCGCAGCGCCTCCCGGCTGAGGCCAGCGCCGATGAGGAAGAGGGTCAGCACCAGGACGTGATGCGCCCCCATGGCGACGAAATGGCCGGCGGGCTGCAGCCCCGGGATCCAGGTCACCAGCGCTGCCACCAGCAGGAAGCCGCCGATGAACCAGGGCTTCTTCACCGGCACGGAATCGGCCTCGGTCCCCGCCGCCCCCGCGCGCCTTTGCCGCCTGGCGACCCAGAAGCCGAGGCCCAGGGTCATGGGCACGATCCACAGGGCCCGGGCCAGTTTCACCGTGGTGGCCACCGCCAGGGCCCGGGGACCGTAGGCCAGCCCCGCGCCCACCACGGAACTCGTGTCATGGATGGCCAGGGCCGCCCAGAGCCCGAACGCGTTCTGGCTCAGGCCGGCAAGGTGGCCCATGGGCGGGAACAGGACCAGCGCGACGCCGTTCAGGAGGAACACCGTGGCCAGCGCCACGGAAACCTGGTGCGGACGGGCCCGCAGGACGGGGGCCGCGGCCGCGATGGCGCTGCCGCCGCAAATGGCGGTCCCTATGCTGATCAGGAGGCCCGCGTCGCGGTCAACCTTGAGGAACCTTCCCAGCAGCAGACCGGTCGCCATGACGAAGGCCAGGCTGATCGCGGTGTAGCCGATGCCGTGGAGCCCCACCCTGGCCACCGTGCCCAGGTTCATCTCCGCGCCCAGGCCCACCACTGCCAGGGGCAGCAGGCGGTGCGTCCAGCGATGGGTCATGGCCTGGACTGGGTTGCCGAAGGTCAGGGCGATCACCGCTCCGCCAACCAGCGCCGCGGCGGCGGAAGCCAGGGGGGTCAAGGCGAGGAGGGCGCCTAGCACCATGACCGGGAGGGCGATCCTGGCAAGGGGGGCGGGAGAAGCGTTCACTTGGCTCATGGATTCAGAAGGTAGAGCTTAAGTATTCAAAGATCAAATTCATATTTCAAATGGTCCATCAGAAAAACGGATGGACAATCCTGCGGCAAACCGCTGGAATGGGACATGCCCTCCCGCTCAGCCATCGCACTGGATTCCCGCCGGCTGGAAACCTTCCTGGTCGTGGCCCAGAGTGGCCAGGTATCCGCTGCCGCCCGCCTGCTGAACCTTTCCCAGCCCGCAGTAACCGCCCAGATCCGCCAGCTGGAAGCCGAAGCCGGCTATCCCCTGTTCTTGCGCCACATCAAAGGCATGCGGCTCACGGAGCGCGGCAGGCGCCTGCTGGGCTATGCGCGCAAAGTCCACGACCTGCTTGCAGAAGCGGCCGAAGACATGCTGGGAGAGCAGGCCGTGACGGGGGAACTTCACCTGGGCGCAAGCACGACCGCGGCGGCCTACATCATTCCGAAGCTGCTTCAGACCTTCCTGGGTAGCCATCGCCTGGTGGCGGTCACGCTGGAGGTGGGAAACACGGACGAAGTGCTCGGCTGGATCCGGGAAGGCCGGATCGCCCTGGGCCTCGTGGAAGGGCTGACCAAGGCCCCGGGGGTATCCCTGGAACCCTACCTCCAGGATGAACTGGTGGCCGTGCGTCCTTCCGGAGCACCGCCCAACCTCGCGGCGGTGAGGAAGGCGTCGGATCTCGCCGGAGTTCCCTTGATCCGCCGGGAGCTTGGTTCCGGCACCCGGGCGGTGCTGGAACGCGCGTTTCTCAAAGCGCATATCCCGGTCCAGACCAGGCCTTCCGATCTGGTCGTCGGGGATACCGAAACCATCAAGTCCTGCGTTCTGGAAGGGCTTGGCATCGGGTTCCTCTCCCTTTGGAGCATTCAGAGAGAACTGGCGAACGGCAGCCTGGAGGTCATCCCCATCCCGGACCTGAGGATCATCCGGACTTTTTCCTGGGCCCATGGCAGCGGGGCTCTTCCGGGCCTTGCCTCCGCATTCTGGCGTCACGCTTCGCAGGAACCGCCGGATCCACCGAACTGAACCAGCCGGGGAACCTGATAACCCAGACAGGAAAGGGAAATGGTCTTTAGAACACCGGGGTCGGGACCCGCCTCCAGCCGGTATCGGCGGGAAGGTCGCGGATTTCCTGGACCACAAGGGTATGCATTTCAACGTCGGCCAGGAACAGCGGGCTCCGGTGCAGGTTGATCCCGAACAGGGCGGCCGGGTCCGTTTGGCCTCCGACTGCATCCACCCGCAGGAAAATCAGCCGCCGGGCCATCCCGTTCTGGGCGCCCTGGCCCATCCCCATGCCATGGTGCATCGCGGCGTGCCCGTTCTCAAGGTGCCGGAAGGGGTGCAGGATCCAGTCCGAGATCATGGCCAGGGTGTGGTGCCGCTTGTAGAGCTGCCACTCCCCGCCCGTGTCGGCGATCATCCCCTGCATCACATAGTCCTTGGGCATCAGGTAGGCGAGCACCGGGCCCTGCTCGCCGAGATGGGCCTTGATCTCCGGCAACTCAAGCACCGAGGCCATCCGGTTGTCGAGCATGACCATGTCGCCAGGCAGGATGGCGAGCACGCTGACCGGTCCGTTGGACCAGATCGGCAGATGCGCCAGGGTGTAGCTCCTCAGGGCGAAGGCGCCGCCCAGGGACCCGGCGGTGAGGATGAGGAAGCCCAGCCATGCCCGCAGTGGAGGTATGGTCGGAAGCACCTTGGCGAAGGCGGCCTCCCACGACTTCGGCAGGAACATGCCGGTGCGGTCCATGTAGCTCCGATACTCGTCCCCGAACTGGCGGAGCATGCGGCCCTGCTCGTCCCGGGCCAGGAGGTAATACACCCCCACCATCAGGGCCCAGAGCGCAACCACCAGGAACCGGGGCCACAGGATCGACAGCCCCAGGCCGGTCAGTGCGAGTCCGAGATACTGCGGGTGACGGATGTAGGAGTAGAGACCGCGGAGCGCGACGCCCTTCAGTCCCTTCACCATGAACCCGATGAAGGTTGCCGTGATCACGATCGGCCCAGGGGTGAATTGGCCCAGGGCGATCCCGTCCAGGAACGTCGTAGCGTTCATCCACCCTCGGACCTCGACCATTTCATGGAACATGAGCGGTATGGAAGCGAAGCCGCCCCCGAAGGCCATGAGATCGATCTTTGAGATCAGGCATGCGAGCGTGAACAGGTCCCTGCGGATGAAAAACAGCAGGACGAATCCGGCTGCGGCTGCAAGCACCAGCGAGAGCAGGGGAAAGAGTCGGTGAGGCGCCTGTTTCAAGCGTGGAAGGCCCCGTGCATCCGGTTTGCGGGGCGTCAAAAGCGTCCCGAGCAGGGCCGCGAGGAGGATGACAAGGATCGGACTCACCATGAACCAGAAGAGAGCCCCCGCCGCGAGCGCGATAAGCATGCTCTGCCACTGCTTGAGGGCGTTCTTCCCGAAGGTGTAGGCGGCGTTCGCCACCAGAGCCACGACGATGGCCTGAAGCCCGCTGAACACGGAAACGACCACCGGAAGCGCGTGGGAACGCTGGTAGCCGTAGGAGAGCGCCAGCATGATGAGGAAGGCCGGGAGGCCGAATCCCACGTAGCTGCAGAGTGCCCCACGAACCCCCCGAGTCTTGAGGCCGACGTAGGCGGCCATCTGCATGGCGGTCGCTCCGGGGATCGTCTGGCACAGGACCACCCCGTCCTGGAACGTCTCC
Source organism: Holophagaceae bacterium (assembly GCA_003165415.1). GTDB lineage: Bacteria > Acidobacteriota > Holophagae > Holophagales > Holophagaceae > Mesoterricola. The sequence continues at coordinate 28,115 of PLUC01000148.1, read as the reverse complement.
TGGTCGAGCCACCCCTTCTCCTCCACAGCCAGCTTGCATATATAGGCGATCATGGCGGGCCCGCCAAAGGCGGAGAGGCCCAGTCTCAGGAAGGAGCCGAACAACCGAATCAGCGACCGGCTTGGCTGGCCACCTTCGTCAGTTACGGTATTCACGGGTCAACCTCCTTGGCATGGGGCCTGGGTTACGAACCATCAGGAACCGGTCCAGGTTGGCGCGAGATCCCTTCCATGTCTTTGACCCGGATCAATCCTGGGCTGTTTTCATGCCCAGTCCGAGGCCTCGGCCTGTGCCCGGAGGCGGGCTGGATCCAAAACCTGGTAGCGCCGCAGGCTGAGGCGGTGCAGGATCCCTTCGGCGATCATCTGGGTGATGGCTCGTGAAAAGGTCTCAGGCGCCAATCCCAGCGCAGTGGCCAGGGTGCCTGATGCCACCGGCAGGTTCACCAGGGTGAGGCTGTTCTTGGCTGGCTTTTCTCCGACCAGCGATAGCAGGGCCGAGGCCACCCGGGGAACGGCGCTGCGGTGGCTGACCTGGTCGACCACCTTGAACACTTCCCTCAGCCGGTTGGCGAACAGCTTGAACATGAACAGGGCCGTCGGTCCATCCTGGACGGCTTGCAGGAGATCCGTGCGTTCCAGGACCCTGGCCTCCAGGTCCTCCAGCACCTGCACCGTGGTGGGATAACCCGCTGCGTCGAACAGCGGCGGAAACCCCACGATCTATTCGGGGCCTCGAAGGCAGGTCGGAACCGTGTGCCCCGAGGGAAGCTGCCGGAATGCCATGATCCGGCCCTGGTCGATGACGATGCAACGCTGCGCCGGATCGCCCTCATGCCATAGGCATGTCCCGGCCTTGTAACGCTTCCTGGTCAAATAGGGTCCCAGCAGGCCCAGCAGATCTTTCGCAAGCCCGTCGACCGGGTTGGCTCCCGGCCCTCGCGTGGGGCCAGCGCCGGCCTCGGCCTGGAAAATCGCCCTCCCCTCAGGGGTGACGCGCAGACTCCGGGACCGCCCTCCAGAAAGGACGACAAAACCTTTGTTGGAAAGAGCCCGGAGATGATCTCTTGCGGTCCCCACGGCTTTCCAGCCGAAATGACCCGCCAGTTCACGGTAGGTTGGACAAACCCCCTGCAACTCACAGCCAATGAGGTGTTCTAGGACCAACCGCTGGACGGAGGTCAATGGAGGCTGGCGGGACATGCCGGTACTTTGCCATACCATTCAAAAGAAGGGCGCTGGGTTTTCGTGTCGGTGCTTCCCGAGATCGAAGCCTCCCCTCTACACTAGGTCGGGGTCTGCCATGGGAAATCTGGGTTCCGCAGGATGAGTGCCGAGGACTGGAGAAACGGCTTCGTTGTCTCCGTCTGTCGTTTAGCCAAGGGTCTCCGGTTGTGGATATTCCTGATTTCCGCCTTCTTCACCGGAACCTTGGCTTCCCCGGCGAAGATTGGGTTGAAAAGGGCGCACGCCACCAGCAGAGCAGCCATTTTGTTCATGTTCGACCTCCATGGGCCACCTGGTATGGCACCGGATGGCACCGGATGGCACCCATGGGTATGCATGAATGTTGCCAATTCCAGACAACATTGGTCGACATTGGCCAGGGGCGGGAAACCAGGGGTTGGCGTTTCCGGCCGGGCGCTGCGGGTGGCTCCAATGGAAAAACTCCCTGTCGGGGTGGTAGAAATTCCCGCTGGCGGGACGGTCGTGGCCGACTGGCCAGCACAGGGTTCGGATGGGCGATGCTGGCGGACGTGAATCTTGGGCTGCATGATCGCCTTCGCGGAAGCGGGTCTACATCATCAAAATAGGCTTTCCGCTGACCGGCAGGCCTCCTCGCGTAATAGCTTGCAAGGTCGTGCCCTTGCCTTGAGACTGTGCCTGGAGGATGCCTTGCCCCGTCGCCCCTGCTGCAAACGAGTCGAGGAAATGCCCGGGGTGAACTACTTCAAGCCCCGGGCCGTTCCGTTGTCGGTGCTGGAGGAGGTCACCCTTTCCGTGGAGGAACTGGAGGCCCTCCGACTGGCCCACCTGGAAGGGCTCTACCAGCAAGATGCGGCCGAGCGCATGGCGGTGTCCCGGGCGACCTTCGGCAGGGTGCTGGATGCCGCCCATCGGAAGGTGACCAAGGCCCTGGTGGAAGGCTGCGCCCTGCGCATCGAAGGTGGATCCTTCCGCCTGATCGGGCGAGAACGGTGCGAACGCTGTTCTGCCAAGGCCGCCCTGGTCGCAGGCCAGCCCTCCCCATGCCTCGAGTGCCCGGTGAAGGCATCCCTCGAGGATAATGTGCCATAGAAACCATGTGATTTACTATTCCAGTCAGGAGGCTTTCCATGAAGAAGATCGGCATCATCATCTGCAACCGCTATCACACCTGCGCAGGAGGCAAGTGCCTTCGCGCCTTCCACAAGCGCGAGGGGGCTTTCGCCCGCTACCGGGACGAAGAAGTGCAGCTGGTGGGATACACCACCTGCGGCGGATGCCCCGGCGGCAATGTGGAATACGTGCCCGCCGAGATGAAGAAGAACGGCGTGGACGTGATCCACCTGGCCACATGCATGCTCGTGGGCTACCCGCCCTGTGAGCACCTCGACACGTTCGCCCGGTTCATCCCGGCGAAGTATGGGATCGAGGTCGCCGTCGGCTCCCACCCCATCCCCCAGAACTACTACCTGACCCACCAGGAGCTGAAGACCTGGCAGTCAAGCAAGTGGCAGCGGCACATCGAGAACACGCTCACGGAAGAGGCGACCCGGCTCGCCTACGATTGAACATCTCCCTGGGACTGCGCGGTGCGTCGCAGCTTGTCCTGCATGATCCGCAGGATCTCGGCGTCCACCCCCGCCATGCCGCGCTGGGCCAGACGTCCCAGGTTGACCAGGGAGCTTTCCCCATCCTTGCCCACGATGCCGTCCGTGGCCGGGATGCCGATGCCGGCCAGGGCCAGGGTGGCGGAGCGGAAGGCGGCATCGACGCCGGTCATGGTCTTCATGGCGCATCCGATCTTCGCGCCGTCGCAGATCATCCCGGCGACATTGCCCACCATGTTCGAGACCGCCAGGCCCACCTGCCGGGCGTCACCGCCCTGCAGCAGCACCAGGGCCGAGGCGATGCCTATTCCGGCAGCATTGGCCGCGCCGCAGATGGCCGAAAGGGTCCCGAGATGCCAGGTTGTGGCTGAAGTCATGAGGCAGGCGAAAGCCAGGGCCTCCTCGATCTGGCCCTCGGGATTCCCTGTTTCCCGGCCCCAGAGGCTCACCGGCACAGCCACGGTGATGCCCTTGTTGCCGGAGCCAGCCAGCGTCATCACCGTCTGGGATTCGCCGGACATGCGGGCGAAGACACCGGCGCTCACCAGGCGGGACAGCCGGGTCTGGGAGTCCATGCCCGCAGGCGCGACAAAATCGGCTGGAAGCAGGGAAAGTCCATGGCGGGCGATGGCCAGATTGAGGACCACTCCCTCCTGGAGCCGCGCCCGGTCCTCTGGTTCCAGAGTGCGGGCCAGGTCCATGAGTTCCTGGATGGACAAGGCGGCCGCCGCCTGGCGCATCGATGGGGCCTCGAGCGAACGCTGGGTGGAATCCGCACCCCCCACCAGGCGCCCATCTTTCTCAAGCCGGGTGAGATGGGTGTGTTCCTTGGCAAGCACAGCACGCCCGACGCCCCCTTCCCGGACCACGGTCACATCCACCAGCAGGCCAGTCTGCTCAGCATCCACCTCCACATGGACGGCGTGCTGTTCCAGAAGGAGCCTGGCCGATTCGATCGAAGCGGGACTGGTTCCCTCGAAACTGCGCAATCCGAGGGAACCATCAGGAAGATACGACCCAAGGGCCATGGCCCACAGGATCCCCGTGGCGTGGCCCGAATTGGGCAACCCCACGGCGTAGCAGTTCTTGTAGGTGCGCGGGTCGCAGACCAGCCGGACCTGCCGGACCCGCCCGGCTCCTTGTTCAGCGGCCAGTGCCGCAGCCCAGGCCACGGCCGCAGGCTCGGTGCAGCCCAGCGAAGGCTTCCATTCAGAGGCGAGAAATTCGGTCATGCGCATGCGATCGCTCTCCTTGAAAGCCCGGCCCTATTTGGCGTCCTCAGGTACAATGGCAGGTTCGCATGCCAGCGCCACGGGCTGGGTGCCCTTCCACAGCCCAAAACGGCGGTAGCCCCCTGAAAGGTTGCGTACCTTGAATCCGTGCTGGGCCAGCAGGCGCGCGGCGACGTAGCCGCGCAGACCCACCTGGCAGAAGACCAGCAGTTCCTTGTCCCTGGGCAGATCCTCCAGCCGGTCCCGCAACTCATCCACCGGGGCGCAGACCGCGCCGGGGATCGTGCCCAGGGCATTCTCCTGGAAGGTGCGCACATCCACCAGCATCTGGGCATCCGTCAGGCAGGCCAGTTCCTCCGGCTCCCACAGCGCCACATCCCCCCGCACCACGTTGGCGGCCACGAACCCGGCCATATTGACCGCGTCCTTGGCGCTGCCGAAGGGCGGGGCGTAGCAGAGTTCCAGATCCTCCAGATCGAAGACGGTGAGCCCGGCCCGCTGGGCCACGGCAATCACGTCGATGCGCTTGTCCACACCCCCCGCGCCCACCGCCTGGGCCCCCAGGATGCGCCCCTCCCCGGGCTCGAACAGGAGCTTCAACATGATCGGACTCGCGCCAGGATAGTACGTCGCATGGTCCGCCGGCTGCACGTAGGTGCGGCGGTAGGCCAGGCCTTTGCGCTCCAGCATGGCTTCGGACAGCCCGGTCATGGCGAACGCCAGGTCGAACACCTTGCAGATGGCGGTGCCCTGGCTGGCCTTGTAGCGGCTGTCCCGGCCCAGGATCACCTCGGCCGCGATGCGCCCCTGGCGGTTGGCCGGGCCGGCCAGAGGGATGAGCGCGGGCTCGCCGCTCACGAACTCGCGGACTTCCACCGCGTCGCCCACGGCAAAGATATTGGGGGCGCTGGTTCGCATCCGGTCGTCGACCAGGATGCCCCCGGTGACTCCGATGGCTAGCCCCGCGGCCCTGGCCAGGCGCGTATCGGGACGCACACCCACGCTCAGGACGGCAAGGGCGCATGGGATCCGGCCGCCGTCGTCCAGCATGGCCTCCAGAACGCCGCCGGCCTCCGTAAAGGCAGTGACCGAGCGCCCCAGGCGCAGGTCCACCCCTTGCCGGACCAGTTCTTCCTGAAGCGGAATGGTCATTTCCGGGTCCGCCGGGCCCAGCACATGGGGCAACTTCTCCACCAGGGTGACCGGCAGCCCGCGCAGCCGGAATTGTTCGGCCAGTTCCAGCCCGATGAAACCCGCCCCCACCACCAGGGCCCGCCCTGTGCCGTCCTTGGGCACCGCGGCCAGGATGGCGTCCATGTCACCCATGTTCCGGAGCGTGAAGATCCGCTCCCCGTCCGCTCCGGGGATTCCAGGCCGGATGGCCTCGGCGCCGGGACTGAGCACCAGGGCGTCGTAGGGCTCCGTGGTCTCCCGGCCGGTCTTCAGGTTGCGGACCACCACGGTCTGCGCTCCGGGATCGATGGCCACCACCTCGGTGTTGACCCGCACGTCGATGTCGAAGCGGGCGTAAAGGCTTTCGGGGGTCTGGACCAGCAGCTTGGACCGGTCCTCGATGACACCGCCGATGTGGTACGGCAGGCCGCAGTTGGCGAAGGAGACATAGGGCCCCCGCTCGAACAGCACGATGCTGGCCCCCTCAGCCAGCCTTCGCGCCCGGGCGGCCGCGCTGGCGCCTCCGGCGACACCGCCGACAATCAGGATGCGGGGAGAACTGGGCATGGGGCGCCTTTCAGGATTCCAGCCGTTGGGGTGGCTGGGCAGGGGTTCGGGCGAACTGGTTTTGATCATAAACTCGATTATGGAAAAGGTTGCCAGGAGAACCGGCCGGGAAGGATGCCAGTCATGGCGCGGTCCGGGGTGGTACTGCGGGTCGATGGGACGGCTCACAAGCGTGACAGAAATCACAGGCTATTTTTGAGCATATACTCATAATTATTTCCGATATCGCCCTTGACCGCGCCGCCCGCATGGAAGACAGCCCGCATCGGCCAGGGTCACACCGATCACCTAAGGAGACAGGCCATGAAAGAGGCACGCATCGCCATCCCATCCTCCCTTCCCGGTGGCCTCGCGGCCGGAGTCGGGGCCCACTTCGGCCACTGCGATCTGTACACCCTCGTGGACCTGAAGGAAGGTCTGATCGACCAGGTGAGCATCCTGCCCAGCATCCCGCACGAGCAGGGCGGATGCCTGGCGGCCGTGAATCACCTGGCCTCGAACGGCGTGACCGTGCTCATCGCCGGCGGCATGGGACTGCGTCCCTTGATGGGCTTCAACCAGGCGTCCATCGAGGTCTATCGCGGCGCCGAAAGCCTCACCGTGGAAGCGGCGGTCAAGGCCCTGATCAACGGTGATCTCGAGTGCTTCACCCGGGAGTTCACCTGCGGGGGCAGCCAGCAGGGCCAGGGCCACCAGCATTGAACCGGACCAGTGGGAAGCCTCTATGGCACCGGTCTGATGCTGGTCAGATAGGGGATACCGATGACCAGCAGGGCGGTGATGAAAATGACCCCGAAAACCAGACCGAGCCCCCAGAAGGCCCTGCGCGAGATGAAACCGCTGGCGTAGAATATCGGGGCGGGACCGCAGGCGTATGGGGTGATGACCCCGAAAAGGCCTATGGAGAAGCAGAGCAGCATCGTGAAGGTCTTGACCGGCATGCCGGGGATGGCCATGCCTGAAGCCAGCATGACCGGCAGCACCGCGATGGTGTGGGCCGTTTGGCTGGCGAACATATAGTGGAGGAAGAAGAAGAAGGCTACCAGGATCACCATGACGGGAATGGGGCTGATCCCCACCAGGTGCGCTGCGACGAACTTGGCCATCCAGGTGAGGAACCCCACCCTGCTGAGTCCGCCGGCCAGCGTCACCATGGTGGCGAACCACACCAGCACGTTCCAGGCCCCCTTGGTGTTCAGGATGTCGTCCCATTCCACGACCCCGGTCACGATCAGCCCGGCGACGACCACCAGCACGACCCCGGTGGCGTCGATGAAATTCGAGCCAAGGAAGGGAAGGTGGATGCTCTTGTTGGATCCGACGATCCAGAAGAACACGGCCAGGATCACCAGGCAGGCCATGATGATCTCCTTGGGCTTCATGGCGCCCATCTGTTCGAGCTCCCGGGCGGCCCAGGCCGGGACTTCCCGGCTGACCTTGATCTCAGGGGGATAGATCCAGTAGACCAGAAGGGGCATCAGGATCAGCAATGGCACGGCCACCGGAAGGAATCCCATGAACCACTGCGTCCATGTGATATCCATCTTCACGGTCTGCTTGACGATGGCCACGGCCGCGATGTTGGGGGCAAGGGATGTGATGAACATCGCGCTGGTGATGCTGGTGGCGGCGAAGGCCACCCACATGATGTACGAGCCGATCTTCCGAGCCGTGGGGCCCGGTTCGGAGCCATAGAGATCGGGGATGTTCCGGATCACCGGGAAGATCGTGCCACCGCTACGGGCGGTCATGGATGGCATGCCGGGGGCCAGCACCAGATCGGAAAGCATGATGGCGTAACCCAGCCCAAGGGTCCTGCGCCCCAGCAGCCGGACCAACTGGAGCGCGATCCGGCGGCCCAGGCCACTCTTGGCGTAGCCGATGGAGAACACGAAGGCGCCGAAGATCAGCCACACGGTTCCATCGGAGAATCCCGCCAGGGCCCACGAGATGGATTTGGAGGGGTCCGGGTCCACATAGCGCAGCACGCCCGCGATGGTGATGCCGATCATACCGATGGCCGCCACCGGGATGGGCTCCAGGGCGTTGGCCAGGATGACGGCGACGAACAGGGCGAGATAGTGTCAAGCCGCGGCCGTCAAGCCACTGGGAACCGGAATCAGCGTGATCACGAGCCAGAGCAGGAGGGGGCAGGCGACCTTCCACCAAACGCGTTTCATGATGTTTTCCTGGGGTTGGTTGCAGGCTAATCGTGAAATTCGTCCCGTCAATGTTTTTTTCAATGGATGATCATGCGGAAGTCCGCCTGTTGCAGGCAGCCGTCACTTCTTCCGGTTTTTTTGCATCTCGGCGATTTCCCTCACGCCATGGATCGCGGCGTCGATATGGGTCTCGGTGTTGAAGGCGCCGATGCCGAAGCGGACCGTGCCGTGGATCTTGTCGGTACCCAGGTGCTCGTGGACCATGGGCGTGCAATGCAGTCCGGTCCGGCAGGCGATATTGTAGTCCACGTCGAGCATGGTGCCGGTGTCCATGGCTTCCAGGCCGTCCACGTTGAAGGAGAGGACGCTGATGCGCTCCTTGCCCGGCACGTCCTCGGCACAGTAGAGGGTGACGCCGGGGATGGGCCGGAGGCCGTCGCGCAGCCGGGTCCAGAGGGCCATCTCATGGCGGTGGATGGCCTCGATGCCCTGCTTCTCGACCCACTTCACGCCCGCGTTCAAGCCGGCGATGCCGGGCAGGTTGGGCGTGCCGTATTCCATGCGGTAGGGGTACTCGTCCAGATGGCTGCGCTGGGCGCTCTTCACGCCGGTGCCGCCGGCCCGGGTGCGGGTGATCTCAACCCCTTCCCGGACATACATCCCGCCGATGCCCATGGGTCCCATCAGGCTCTTGTGGCCGGTGAAGCAGATGACGTCCGCGCCGAGTCCGTCCAGGTTCACAGGTACCATGCCGGCGGTCTGGCTGACATCCAGGATCAGGTGGATGCCCCGCTCGCGGCAGGCCTTGCCGACCGTCGCGACGTCCTGCACCGTGCCGATGACATTGGATCCGTGGTTCATCACCACCGCGATGGTGTTCTTTTTGAAGCGGCGGATGATGTCCTGGGGGTCCACCCAGCCCATGAGGTCGAAGTCCACCCAGTCGACCTCGACACCTTCCTGTTCCAGCTTCCAGAGCGGGCGCAGGGTCGCGTTGTGATCGATGTGGGTGCTCACCACGTGGTCGCCCGCCTTGATGAGGCCGGAGATGGCCAGGTTCAGTGCGTCGGTGGAGTTGTAGCCGAACACCAGGCGGTTGGAGTCCGTGCCGCCGAAGAAGCGGCAGAGCAGCTTGCGGGTGTCGTCCAAGAGGGTGCCCGCCTCCAGGCAGAGGTCGAAGCCGCTGCGGCCGGGGTTCACGCCGGCGTGGCGGTAGAAGGTGTCCATGAACCTGTAGACCTCGTCGGGCTTCGGAAAGGTCGTGGCCCCGTTGTCCAGGTAGATGAGCGGACAGGACGGAACTTCGTCCAGCTGCAGGTAGGGGGAGGATGTTTCAGTCAGGGTCATGTCTCACCTCGGTGGGTTCAAGTGTTGGGAACCAGGGCTTCCGCCACCATCTCGGCGACGGTCTTGATCTGCACATTGAGTTTGTATTCCTTGTTCAGTTCCATGAGCTGGTCGATGCAGTTGTGGCATGGCGCCACCACGATCCTGGCGCCGGAATCGCTGATCTGCTTGGCCTTCATGCCGCCCGACTGGATCCGCCGGTTTTTGTAGCGCGCCATGGCCAGCTGGCCGCCGCCGCCGCCGCAGCAGAAATTGTGCTCCCGGTTGGGGGTCATCTCGGTGAAGGTCATCGTCGCCTGCCGCAGCACCCTGCGCTGGGCTTCGCAGATCCCGCCGTGGCGCACCAGGTTGCAGGGGTCGTGCAGGGTCACCGGGACGGGATTCTTCGAAGGGTCCAGCTTGATACGGCCGTCGCGGACGTATTCATCCATCAGTTCCAGGATGCTCTTCACTTCGAACGGATAGCTCTTCTGGAGCCATTCCGGGCCTTCCCAGCGCGCCGCACCGTAGCCGTGGCCGCATTCACCGATCACCAGGGTCTGGCAGCCCAGCCGCGCCATGGCTTCCACCAGGTTGCTGGTGATGCAGCCTGCCTGCTCGTCGTTGCAGTTGAAGAGCCCGTAGTTGGTCAGATCCCAGCCGGGATCGGAGGCCATGGTCCAGTCCTCCTTGGCGGCCCAGAACACCTTGGCGCTGGCCTGGAGGGAAAGCGGGAAGAACTTGGGTTCCCGGGGATTCACGGTGAAGAGGATCTTGGCGCCCTGCTTGTCCAGGGGAAGCTTCGCCTCGGGATCGCCGGTCTCCATCTGCAGCTCTTCCTCGATCCACTCCACGGTCTCGACCCAGTCCTGCCTGGTCATGGCCATGTTGTTGCCGAATTTCAGCGAATTGTCGACGGTGGCCTGGAGATCGGACGGAACCAGCCCCATGGCGCCCAGAGCGGCGCGGGCAGCCCGGAAGATCCTGGGCAGGGCAATGCCGATGGTGCAGTTGACCGAGCAGCGCCCACAGAGGGAGCACCGGCCGAAAATGGAGTCCACCCAGGCCCTCGCCATCTCCTTGTCGAGCGGTTTCGCGCCCACCAGGCCCGGCGCGAGGCGGCCCATGGTCGTGAAGCTGCGCTTGAAGACCGAGGCGATCAGCTCCAGCTTGTGGGCCGGGATGTTCTCCAAGATGGAGTCCATGCGGTAGTAGTGGCAGGAGCTGGCGCAAAGGCCGCAATGGACGCAGCTGTTCAGGTACGAGGCCTCAGCCTCTTTCAGCTTGCCGCGGAAGACGTCCAGGCCGCGCTGGAAATCGGCCGCGGTGAGGCTCTCGAGGCGGGATTCGAGTTCGTCGAGTTCAGGCATGGGAACTCCCGCCTGGAGGGAACGTTCCCCGCCGGCCGAAAAAGGCGCCAAGGTGGTACCGGGTCGTGAAGAAGAACAGGCAGTGCCGGATCTTGCCCAGAGGGGCATAGATCAGGAGGAGGATGGCCTCGGCCATCCAGATCCCGCTGGCCACCGGACTGAAGGTGCACAGGAACGCCAGCAGTGTGAACGCGGAACTCAGGACGTTGGAGATGAAATCGTCCGGACAGGAAAGCCCGCGGAGTTGCGTATTGAGGCACCGCTTCAGCAACAGGCTGAAGCCGCCGAACCCCCCAGCCAAGGTGAGCAGGCGTGCGGCGGTGAGCAGGATAGAAGGCAGTCGCAGACCAAGGAGCGCCATGAGCAGGAGGCCGAAAGCCGTGAACACCCCAGCGTGGAAGACCATGCCCGCCCCGTAGGACGGCAGGTTCATCATCACGCTTTCTTTGGCCCAGGGCGCCATTCCCTTGGTGAAGGCGTAGCGGGCGCCCTGGACCGGATCGCCGGCCGCCTTGGAATACATCCTGCGCTTGCCGTAGGCCTTGGCCAACAGGAGCAGGAAGGCCAAGGCCAGGATGGCCCATGCCAGTGCGAGCAGGACACCCAAATGCAGCGGCCTCATGGCTCTACACGCAACCGTCGGGCTTGGGCAGGCCGGCCAGCTTGCAGGCGCCCTTGGCCGGGCCGCTGGGGAAGAGATCGTAGATCCGCTTCAGGGGCACGCCGGTGGTCTTGCAGATGGAACGCACCATGGGCGCGCTCTGGGTTTCCAGGTAGTGGCCGCGGATGAACCGGATCACCGACCAGTGGTCGTCGGTGAGCGCTTCCAGGCCTTCCTCGGCCCGGGCAAGTTCCAGCGCGAGCGCTTCGGTCCACAGGCTGGGGTCCACCAGGAACCCTTCCTCGTTCAATTCCACGTTCTGACCATTAAACACGATGGGGGACATGACACCTCCAAGAAAGGGATTCACCGATGACCGAACTCTTTCCGATGTATTATTTTGTTCCCAAGAGAAAAAGGATTGTGTGCATGACAATGTGGGTTCCTAAATTACCCAAATCTGGTATTCCAGTTTACTTAGCATTAGCAGACGCGATCGGGGATGCGGTCCGTCTGGGGCAGTTGCGTCCCGGGGACGTGTTGCCCACCCATCGCCTCCTGGCCGATTTGATGGGTGTGAACGTCAGCACCATCACCCGCGCCTATCATGAGGCTGCGCGGCGGCGTCTGGTGGGAGGGGAAGTCGGGCGGGGAACCTTCGTGCTTGGCGTCGCGTCGGAGGCGGCCCTGTTCGCCCTCCAGCACAGGCCTGAGGGGGGGGTGATCGACCTTTCCCTCAATATGCCGCCCATGCCTGCCCGCGACCGGGATCTGGTGGCGACCATGGGGAGACTTGACCCCACCCAGGCAACCCGGTATTTGCACTATCCCAGCCCTGATGAGGTGCTGGTCCAGCGCCAGGCCGCCTCAGGCTGGCTGAAGCGGCGCGGCATAGAGGTTGAGACCGAAAGCATCGTCGTGTGCGCTGGAGCCCAGCATGCCATGGATACCGCCATCGGCCTCTTTCCGGAGGAGGAGGAACTGGCTTGCGAGGCACTCGTCTATCCAGGCCTCAAGGCAGCCGCTCGTCATTTCCGGCGGCGCCTCCATCCGATCGCCATGGATGGGGAGGGGCTTCTGCCCGAGCCCTTTGAAACGGCATGCCGAAGCGGGTTGCGGGTCGCCGTGGTCTCGCCGACGCTGCACAATCCCACCACCGCCACCATGGGATTGAGCCGACGTCAGAGGATCGTGGAGATCGCCAGGAAGTGGGATGTCATGCTGGTGGAAGAGGATGTATACGGGCTGTTGCCCGAGAACCCACCCCCCGCCCTCGTGACTCTGGCGCCGGAGCGTGTCATCTACCTCACAGGCCTGTCGAAAACGGTCGCGCCGGGACTGCGCATCGGCTACCTCGTCCTCCCGCCCAGCCTGCGAGACCGTATGCGCAATGATGAGCACCACACCACCTGGTACGTCTCCGGGTTGACCATGGCCTTGGCGACGCGCTGGTTGAACGATGGCACAGCCTGGAGACGTTTGCTCGCTCAGCGGCTTGAACTTGCTGGGCGCTATCGCCTGTGCCAGAAGCACCTCCAGGATTTCCACTGGCTGGGTGAACCCCACTGCCCCCACGTCTGGCTGACTTCACCGCCCGGCGGTTCCGATGCCTTCGCAAAACGCGCGCTGGCCACCGGAGTTGTGGTCGTGCCTTCCGGCGTCCTGGCGGCGGGACGGGCACCTTCAGCGGATGGGATCCGCATTTCCATTGGTTCGGCTCCTGATCGCAGCACCCTGGCCGAGGGTTTATCCCGGCTCGCTGCTTTATTGAAACCTTTTCGCGATCATTAATCTCAAAGATAACTAACAATTAATACAGGGTGGCTGCTATCCTCAGCACGTCCGGAGGAACCCGATGCGCTTCCTATTGTCTCTCCTGCTCGCGATGCCCTTGTTGGCCCAGGCGCCGATGGTCCCCGGTAAACCTGGCATTCCGGTTCTGCATGTCTACGGACCTGGGGGACCTGCTCCGGCCATGAAGGAGGCTGCCAGGGCCTTTTCCGAAAAGCGGCAGGTGGCTGTGGAGGTGACCGCGGGCCCGACGCCAGTCTGGAAAGAGCAGGCACTGAAGGACGCGGACCTCATTTTCAGCGGCAGTGAATACATGATGACGGACTTCGTCCAAAGGGACCTGCCTGGCATCCTCAAGGCCGAGGCGGTTCAGACCCTATACCTTCGCCCTTCCGCGATTCTCGTGCGTCCAGGCAACCCGAAGAACATTCACGGAGTCCGGGACCTCACCAAGCCTGGCATCCGGGTGCTGGTGGTCCAAGGTGCGGGCCAGCTTGGGTTATGGGAGGACGTGGTGGGACGGACTGGGGATGTGGCACTGGTCCGGGCTTTCCGGAAGCAGATCGTTCTGCACTCAGCCAACAGCGCGGAGGCTCGCAAGAGTTGGGTGGCCGATCCGACTTTGGATGCATGGCTCATTTGGAACATATGGCAGAAGGCCAGCCCGGAGTTGGCGGACGCGGTGCCTACCGAACCCTTGATGACCGTCTACCGCTCATGCGGGGCAGCGGTGACCACACGGACGCCTGAGCCAGCATTGGCCGCGGCTTTCCTGGCGTTCCTGGAATCGGCGGATTGCCGACCCATTTTCGCCAAGTGGGGCTGGATCACCGCACCTGTTCCGCAGGGCTGAACCAGGAGAAACAATCAGCCAGTGGGCGGTAACCGCAGGTTAGGATCCACGCAAAAATTACTTGTGTTTTTCAAGTAATTTTTGCGCGGAGCCTTATGTCGGAACTCCGACAGTACCTTCAAGTTATTTTTGCGCAACGGCTTACGTTGCTCCACTCAATTTATTTGATTTCCGACCAGCCAGGCTTATATTGCAGGGGAGGCCCCTTTGGAGTCCCTGCTGTCGGTTTCCGGTTCGGCGTTTGCTGTTCTCCTCAATCCGGCAACAGGGCCCATGCCACTTCGAGACCCAGCTGAAAGTCTGCATGTCCACAAGGAGGATCGATGAAAATCATCCCAAAGCCATTTTTACTGACACTGTCCATAGTGAGTTGCATGCAACTTGCCGCCGGACACGCTACGGCCACAGTAACCAAATATTTCACCAACCTCGGCACTAAAACCATAACGGTTATCCTGGAAACGGCTATCGCCGAGAATGGCCAGTACAAGGTCGATAAAACCGTAGAGAAGGATCTTCTTCCCGGTGCGAGAAATGTCGCTGTTGCCATTTCCGGCAAAGAACTATATCAAATTAATTTCACTATGGTCTCGAAACAGCACCCGGACAAAACCTTCAAAAAGGGAGATCGCATAAATAGGAGCAAATATTTTATGGTTGATGATGATATGATGGTTGAAATGCAGAACGATCCTTTCAATTGAACAAAGCAACAAGCCTGCCGACCAACAGCCCATGCGTTCCCGTAGGCTTGCCAGAAGCCTCCGCTGCAACCCCAAGCGCCACCCCTGCCAGCGCTCTGCTCTTGAACCTGAAACCGAAAAGTTCTATCGGAAACCCACCTTCGAACTGAGTGGTTGATAACTAATAGCATTTTCATTCATGCTTCAACCGCGGCATGGGGGGGAGAGTGAATCCGGATTCGTTCATGGCAGCCGAACCGGCTCCGGACCCGGATCGTTCCTCCGCCTCCGAAACCTTGTCGGCACTGGGGGTGGACCCTGGCAAAGGCCTGACCCAAGCGGAAGCGGCAGCCCGGCTGGCTGAATTCGGCTTCAACGAAGTGCCGGAGCCGAAGGGGAATCCGTGGCTGGCCTTTCTGGGCAAGTTCTGGGGACTGTCGGCCTGGATGCTCGAATTTATCCTGGTGCTATCGGCGCTCCTGGGAAAGATCGCCGACCTGGCAGTGGCGGGGGTCCTGCTGGTGGTCAACGCGGTATTGCGGTTCCTGCAGGAGCGACGTTCGGCCCTGGTGGTCGAGACCTTGAAGCAGCGCCTCCAGGTCACCGCCCGCGTGCTGCGCGAGGGGACCTGGCAGCTGATCCCCGCGCGGGAACTGGTGCCGGGAGACCTGGTCCGGGGCACCCCGCTGCTGGAGGTGGCCCCCCTCCTTCTGGTGCTGTTGATGAGCGCCCTGCCGGTGGCCCTCCCGGTCATGTTCACGGTCAGCCTGGCGGTGGGGGCCAAGGAACTGGCCAGGCAGGGTGTGCTGGTCACCCGCCTGAGCGCGGTGGAGGATGCGGCCACCATGGTGACCCTCTGCGTGGACAAGACGGGCACCGTCACCCTGAACCAGCTGGTGGTGACCGGGGTGATTCCGATGGGCGCCGCCACCGAATCGTCGGTGCTGGCCGCGGCCGCCCTGGCGTCTCAGGAGGCCAACCAGGATCCCCTGGACTTGGCGCTGCTGCGCGCGGCCAAGGAACGACAGGTCCTGGAGGAGTCCCCCCCGTGGGCCCTGGTTTCGTTCGCGCCGTTCGATCCGGCCAATCGCCGGACCGAAGCCGAAGCGGTGGTCCAGCGGAACGGGCAACCATTCCGGGTGATGAAAGGAGCCTTGCGATCCGTCGCCGATGCCTGCGGTCTTGAGTCCCGGGCAATCGAGGCGCTGGAGGCGCAGGCCGGAGGCTCGGTCCGGGGCGGGTCCCGGGTGCTGGCCGTGGCCTCGGGTCCCGCCCAGGCCAGGGCCGAATTGCTCGGACTGGTGATCCTGCAGGATCCTCCAAGGCCCGATGCCCGGAAGCTCATCGCCGAGTTGCGTGGCTTGGGCGTCGACGTGAAGATGCTCACTGGCGATGCCCTTTCCGTGGCCAGCGACATCGCCCGGGACCTGGGGCTGAGCCATATCCGGCGGATGGCCGAGTTGAAGCGGGGGGAACCGGACGCCGGCGGGACCGCCGGGGATCCCTGGGCCGGGGCGGGCGGCTTCGCGGAGCTGTACCCAGAGGACAAGTATTTAGTGGTGAAGCACTTGCAAGCCAACGGGCAAGTGGTCGGGATGACCGGCGATGGGGTCAACGATGCCCCCGCCCTGCGCCAGGCCGAGGTGGGTATCGCCGTCAGCAGCGCCACCGACGTGGCCAAAGCCTCGGCCAGCGTGGTCCTGACCGAACCGGGGCTGGCCAACATCGTCTCCCTGGTGGAGCAGGGGCGCAGCATCTACCAGCGGGTCCTCACCTGGATCCTGAACAAGATCAGCCGCACGATCCTCAAAGGCGGGTTCGTGACCATCGCCTACGTGGCCACGGGCAGGTTCGTCGTTTCCGCCTTCGCCATGCTGATGCTGACCCTGGTCACCGATTTCGGGAAGATCTCCCTGGCCACTGACCACGTGCGGCCGTCCCGGTCCCCGGAGACCTGGAACATCGGCGGCTACATCGCGATGGCGGTGGCGGTGGGGACGGCCATGGTGGCCGAGGCCCTTCTGCTCCTGGCCTTCGGCTGGTCCCGGTTCGGCCTGCGCGACGACCCGAAGGCCTGCTCCACTTTCTGTTTCCTCATGCTGCTCTACTTCGCACCCTGTTCCATCCTGTCGCTGCGGGAACGGCGGTGGTTCTGGGCCAGCCGGCCCAGTGTTCCGCTGCTGGCCGCCCTGGCCGCGGAATGGCTGATCGGCACCTGCCTGACGTTCGTTCTGCCTCGCTTCACCCCATTGCCATGGAGGGAAATCCTGGTCCTGCTCACCTATGCCATGGTCGTCTGCCTGGTGCTGAACGATGGATTGAAAAGGGTGATGCTCAAGTTCAACCGGGGCCTGGCGGGAGGGACGGGTTGAGCCTGGGCGAAGGGGAGGCCGAGATCCTCCGGCCCGCATCCACCCGCTGACCGGGCTCAGGGCCCTGGTTTCCTGCCCAGCAGTTGCACCACGGCCCCCATGCCATGGTGGTACGGGCCCTCCTGGACCTCCCGGTCCACCTCCCGCGCGGTCTCCCAGACCAGGCCTTGGAAGTCCTCCTTGAGATGCTCCAGGTGGCAGAGCCGTTCCCGTTCCCGGGGGCCGCCGGTGCCGTAGGCGAGCTGGCGCGGGGTGTAGGCCTCCAGGATCAGCACTCCGCCGGGGGCAAGGGCACCCGGGATCCGAGTGTGGACCGCCCTGCGGGCGGCTTCGGGCAGATGGCAGAAGATGGACACGATGCCGCTCCATGCGTCCTGCCCCATATCTAACGCCTCGAGATCAGCGACGGTGGTCCGGATGGCGACGCGCCTTTCTGCGGCCAGTTCCCGGGCCCTCGCCAAGCCAACTTCGGAGAGGTCCACCGCCTCTACCTGGTGGCCCCGGGCGGCCAGGAACACGGCGTTCCGGCCTTGCCCTTCCGCCAGGCACAGGACCGGCCCGGGGGGAATGGCCGCCGCGGATTCCCGGAGGAAATCATTGGGCTCCCGGCCATAGGCGAAGTCGGCTTCGGCGAACCTATCGTTCCACTGGTATTCGGACATGACATGACCTCGCGGGGAGACATGGGACTTCTCGGTATGATTGTATGCTTCAACTGGAGATTAGATGAGCAGGAGTCCCCTGAGCGACCCGATGATCGAGGAGGTGAGCCAGCTCTTCCTGGCTTTGGGCGACGCCTCCCGGCTCAGGATCCTCAGGACGCTCCTGGAGGCCAAGGCCCCCATGAACCAGGGGGCGGTGGCGGAGGCCACCGGGCTCTCCCAGGCCAACGCGAGCAAGCATCTGGCCCAACTGGTCCGGGTCGGGCTGGTCACCCGGGAGGCCTCGGGCAACTCGGTCTACTTCCAGCCCGTCATGCCGCTGGTGGGGAATGTCTGCGACCTGGTCTGCGGCCACGTGACCGACCGGGTCAAGGCTGCCTACAAAGCCATCAAATAGGTCCGGGGGACCTGAAAAAGGGCTTGACAAAAGTATTTACCAATATAACTTTTTAGTTATGCAGGTGAATACCATGATGACCACCCCCCTCAACGACCAGATCATCGACGAAGTGAGCCAGATCTTCGGGGCCCTGGGCGACGTTTCCCGCCTGAAGATCCTCCGGGCCCTCCTGGATGCCGGCGAACCCCTCTCCCAAGGGGCGGTGATGGAACGCACCGGCCTGTCCCAGGCAAACACCAGCAAACACTTGGCGTTCATGGTCCGGGTGGGGCTGGTGGGCCGGGAACCCCGGGGCAACCTGGTCTACTTCATGCCCGTGGCGCCCTTGGCCGAGAACGTCTGCACCATGGTCTGCGGGCATGTGACGGCGCGCATCCACAGCGCCTACCAGTCCCTGGCCTGATTTTTTTGCAAAGGAATATTCCTGTATGATCAAACAACTAATTTATTTTATCGCAGGCGCGCCCCTGGTGCTGCAGGCCCAGACCCCCCTATCCGTCCAGGACGCCATCCGGACCGCCTGGAGCCAGCAGTCCGGCCTGCAGGCTGGGGCGGCCATGGTGGCCAGGAGCCGCGCCGAGGCGGCGGCCATGAGTGACCTGCGGCTGCCCACAGCCACCCTGGGGGTGGGCGTCATCCGCACCGACGAGCCCATGCTGGCCTTCGGCACCCGACTGGACCAGGCCCGGATCACCCAGGCGGATTTCGCGCCCTCCAGCCTGAACCGGCCCGATGCCATCGTGGGCACCGGGGCGACCCTGACCCTCTCCCAGCCCCTCTACGCGGGCGGGCGGCTGGACGCCGCCAGGCGCGCCGGGGCGGCCATGGCCGAGGCCGAGGGGGCCTCCCAGGAGCACCGCAAGCAGCAGGTGGCCCTGGCCATCACCCAGGCCTACTTCGGCGCCCAGGTGGCGGAAGAGGCGCTGCGGTATGCCGAGGACACGCTGAAGCAGGCCATGGAGACGGACCGCTTCGTGCAGGCCCGGGTGGAACAGGGCCTGATGCTGAAGGCCGACGGTGAGCGCACCAAGGCCTTCTGCGCCCAGTCTGGAGCCGGGGTGGCGGAGGCGAAGGCCCGGGTGGCCTCGGCCCGCTCGGCCCTCGCCATGCTCGCCGGCGCGGATATCGCAGCCGACAAGCTCATCACGCCGCTGGGCCTCCCGGTGGTGGAGGCCGCCACGACGGCCGGGCAGCGCGGGGACCTCCAGGCCATGCGCGAGCAGGTCCGGGCCGCCGAGGAAGGCGTGCTGGCGGCCAAAGGGAGCCTGAAACCCGAAGTGGGCCTCCAGTTCACCGCCGGGACCATGCGTGATTCCCTGAACTCGGGTGGCAACTGGACCACCGTCAGCCTGGGGGCCAAATGGACCTTCTCGTTCGGCGACTCCCAGCGGGTGAGCGCGGCCAGGGCCGCGGCCCGCGCCGCGGAACTGACGGTGAAGTGGCAGGAATCGGTGGCGAACCGCGAAGTGGAGGAGGCCCGCAGGGCGATCCAGACCGCCCAAGCCAAGATCGGCTTCGCGAAGACCGCCCTGGCGGCCTCGGAATCCGTGCGGGCTATCCGTACAGCCCGTTATCGTGAAGGCCTGCTGCCGCTGATGGATGTCCTCGACGCGGAGAGCAGCCTGACCGGAGCCCGCACCCTCCTGATCTCGAGCCAGCTCGATTTCCGCCTGGGCCAGGCCCAGCTTGCCCTTGCCCTCGGCCAACCCATTGAGAACGTGAAGGAGTAGACCCTTGAAGCCGATCCTGTTCCTGTCTTCCGTGACCCTTGTCCTGGCGGGCCTGGCCTGTGGCCGGCAAGAGCCCGCCATGGCTGCCGCAGTCCCCCCTGCAACGGTCCGCCTGGTCCATGAGGAGAGCTCCAGCCAGCCCGGGTGGGTGGCCGTGACCCTCAACGCCACCCAGCGGGCGACCCTGGCCACCCGCCTTGCGGCATCCGTGAAGAAGGTCCATGTCACCGAAGGGCAGCAGGTGGCCGCGGGCGCCCTGCTGGTCAGCCTTTCGGACGAAGATCTGCAGAGCGGGCGCAAGGCGGCGGAGACTGCCGTGGCCACCGCCGCCACCCAGCTCCACCGGATGGAGAAGCTCGCCAGCCAGGACGCCGCCACCCAGGCCGAACTGGACATGGCCCAGGTGCAGCTTGCCCAGGCCAAGGCGAGCCTGGCAGGCGTGCAGGCCAACATCGGCTATACCCAGATCCGGGCGCCCTTCGCCGGGGTGGTCCAGACCCGCCGGGTGAACGACGGCGATTTCGTGGGCCCGGGCATGCCCCTCATCGATATGGAGGGCCAGGGCGCCATGGAATTCACCGGCAGTGTGTCCGAAGCTGAAGCCGAAGGCTTGAAGATCGGCCAGAGCCTTCCCTTCGAGGCGGATGGCAAGAGCGGCATGGCCCAGATCACGGGCCTCGCCACGGGCGGCGATCCCGTCTCCCACCGGGGCACCATCCGGGCCCGGGTGACCAGGGGGCTGGAAGGTCTCCGCTCCGGCGTCTTCGGCCGGTTGCAGGTTCCCGGGGCCACCGCGTCCGCGAGCCAGGATCTCACGATCCCCAAGAGCGCGCTGGTGCGGCGTGGCGAGCTGAACGGCGTGTTCCTCGCCAAGGATGGCAAGGCGGAGTTGCGCTGGCTGTCCCTGGGCGAGGCCCAGGGCGACAGGCTCCCGGTCCGCGCGGGGCTCGCGGCGGCCGAACAGGTGATTGACGCCCCCGGGGATCTCCGAGATGGACAGCCCATCGAGGTGCGGAAATGAGTGAATACGGCCATCTGGGACTGGCCGGCCGGCTGGCCAAGACCTTCCTGCGCAGCAAACTGACCCCGCTCATCGTGCTGGCCTCGCTCATGCTGGGCTTCCTGGCGGTGGCGCTCACGCCCCGCGAGGAGGAACCCCAGATCATCGTGCCCATGGTGGACATCTATGTCCCGGTGCCTGGCGCCAGCCCCAGGGAGATCGAAAGCCAGGTCACCACGCCGCTGGAGAAACGCCTCTGGGGCATCCCCGGAGTGGAATACCTCTATAGCACCAGCCTGCCCAGCGTGGCCATGATCACGGTGCGCTTCAAGGTGAACGAGCCGCAGGAGCCCAGCCTGGCGAAGATCTACCAGGAACTGGCGGCCAACCGCGACCTCCTGCCCAGCTCAGCCATGCAGCCGGTGGTGCGCCTGCTCACCGTCGATGACGTGCCTTTCCTGGGGCTGACCCTGCACGGGGCCGGCCAGACCCCGGGACAGTTGAGGGCCATGGGGGACGCCCTGGCCCGCGAATTGAGCACGGTGCCGTCCACGGCCCAGGTGAAGGTCATCGGCGGCGCCAGGCGGATGGTCCGGATCGAACCCGATCCAGGCAAGCTGCGGGCCCTGGGCATGAGCCTGGCTGAAATCCAGCCCGCGCTGCAGACCGCCGAAAGCCAGCTTCCCGCCGGGGCCCTGGTCGATCACGACCGCCGCACCGAACTGGAGGCCTCGGGCTTCGTGCTGGACGCTTTGGAATTGAACCGGCTGGTGGTGGCCGTCAAGAACGGCCGCCCGGTCTACCTGAGCGACGTCGCCAGCGTTTCCGACGGCCCCGACCCGGAACCTCCGGTGGTGCTGTACGGCACCGGGGCGGGCTTCGAGCCGGCCGTGACCGTGACCCTTTCCAAGCGGATGGGCAGCAATGCCACCGCCCTGGCGAAAGCGGTCCTGGACAAGGTCCAGGCCCTGCGCGGCAACCTCCTGCCCCGGGGACTCAAGCTGACCGTCACCCGCAATTATGGAGAAACGGCCGGCGAGAAGTCCAATGAGCTGATCGAACATCTGCTCCTGGCCACCCTGAGCGTCATCGTGCTCATCCTGCTGGCCATGGGCTGGCGGTCCGCGGTGGTGGTGGGGGTGGCGGTGCCGGTGACCTTGGCCCTGACCCTGTTCATCACCTACCTGTTCGGCTACACCCTGAACCGGGTCACCCTGTTCGCGCTGATCTTCTCCATCGGCATCCTGGTGGACGACGCCATCGTCGTGGTGGAGAACATCCACCGGCACATGCACCTGCCCGGGCCGCGCAAAGCTTTCGCCCGGGTGGTGGTGGAGGCGGTGGACGAGGTGGGCAACCCCACCATCCTGGCCACCATCGCCGTGATCGCCGCGATCCTGCCCATGGCCTTCGTGCGCGGGCTCATGGGCCCCTACATGCGGCCCATCCCGGTGGGCGCCAGCCTGGCCATGCTGTTCAGCCTCGTCATCGCCTTCGTCATCAGCCCCTGGGCCTCCCTCAAGATCTTCAAGTCGGAAGCCCACCTGCCGGAAACGGACGAAACGGGCCTGCACCCGGCCACCGTTGAGACCGCGGCACCCCAGGGAGAGGATCGCGACGCCGAGATCAAGCCTGATTTCCGCTTCACGGCCGCCTACCGCCGGACCATCACCGCCCTCATCACGAAGCCGGCCGTGCGCTGGGCCTTCTTCGGCGGCGTGGTCGTCCTGCTTGCGGCGGCCATGTCCCTGGTGGGCCTCGGCGTGGTGAAAGTCAAGATGCTGCCCTTCGACAACAAGTCCGAATTCATGGTCCAGCTGGATCTTCCGGCCGGAACGCCGAGGGAGGATGCCCTGGCCCAGGGCCAGGACGTGGCCCGGCGGCTGCTGCGTGAACCGGTGGTCCGGGACGTGCAGGTCTACTCCGGGGAGGCCGCGCCCTTCACCTTTGTGGGCATGGTGCGCCACAGCTTCCTGCGCCGGGAGGACCGGATGGTGGACATCCAGGTGAACCTGGTGGCCAAGGGGGAGCGCAAAGAGCAGAGCCACGCCATCGCGGTCCGCCTCCGCCCGGAGCTGCTCAAGCTGGGGATGCCCGAGGGGACCCGCATGAAGCTGGTGGAGATCCCGCCCGGCCCGCCGGTCATGGACACCCTGGTGGCCGAGATCTACGGCCCCACCGAGGACGAGCGGCTGCGCTTCGCCGGCGAGGTGGAAAAGATCTTCCGCAGCGTGGACGGCGTCGTGGATGTGGACAGCACCCTCAACCCCACGAATCCCAAGATCAGCCTGGTGCTGGACCGGGAGAAGGCGGCCCTGCTCGGCGTCGCCCCGGCGCAGGTGGTCCAGACCCTCTACATGGCGGGGCACGGCGACACCATCGGCAGTTTCCACGTCCAGCGGGGTTCGACTCAGGTGCCGGTGATCGTCCAGCTGCCCAGTACCCAGCGCCAGAACCTGGACCAGATGCTCCAGATGACCGTGCCCGGCCTGCGGGGCCCCGTGCCCCTGTCCGAACTGGTGCGGGTCCAGGAGGGACGGGAGAATGCGCCCATCTATCACGAGAACCTCATGCCGGTGTCCTACGTCTTCGGCGACCTGGCGGGCACCATCGAGAGTCCGGTCTATGCTCTCGCGGCGCTCAACAAGAAGATCGACGGCCTCAAAGGCACGGGCGGACAGCCGGTGGCCAGACTGGGTCTGGCCCACCCCGAAAACACTGAAAACCTGGTGATGAAGTGGGATGGCGAGTGGCATATCACCCTGGAGGTGTTCCGGGACCTGGGGCTGGCCTTCGCCGGGGCGCTGGTGCTGATCTATGTCCTGGTGGTGGGCTGGTTCGAGAGTTTCGCGGTGCCCCTGGTGATCCTGGTGCCGGTGCCGCTGTCGCTCATCGGGATCATCCCCGCCCACGGTCTGCTGGGCGCCTTCTTCACCGCCACCAGCATGATCGGGTTCATCGCCGGGGCCGGCATCATCGTGCGCAACAGCATCATCCTGGTGGATTTCATCGAGCTGAAGCTCCGGGAGGGCATGGCCCTGGAAGCCGCCGTGGTGGAGGCCGGCGTGGTGCGGTTCCGCCCCATGCTGCTCACCGCCGCCGCGGTCATGGCGGGTTCCAGCGTGATGCTGGCGGACCCCATCTTCCAGGGCCTGGCCATCAGCCTGATGGCGGGCGAAGTGGCGGCTACCCTGCTGTCCCGGTTCGCCGTGCCGGTTCTCTACTACCTTCTGGCACGCCATGGCCGCGCCGCCGAACTGCAGCGGCAGGCTCCCGCCGTGCCCGATCCCACGCTCACCTGCAGTATCTCTCCTAAAGGGGAATGACCCATGAACGTCGATCGAATCGTCCACTCTGTGGCGGGCACCATGATCCTGGGCAGCCTTGCCCTCGCCCGCTGGCACAATACGAACTGGCTGTGGCTCACCGTCTTTGTGGGGGCGAATCTCCTGCAGAGCGGCCTCACCAATTGGTGCCTGATGTCCAGCATCCTCGCCAGGCTAGGGGTCAGCACCCAGGGCGCCTGCGGCTTGAAAGGTTGAATCATGATCATTTTCGCTGACCTGAAGCGCGTCGCCCTGGGCATCCTGCTGGGAGGATCCCTCGGCTTCGCCTACCAGAAACTCGTCGGTTGCCGGACCGGCACCTGTCCCCTCACCGCCACCCCGTTGCGGGCCATCACCTATGGTGCGGTGATTGGCCTCCTGTTCAGCCTCTCGGCCTGTTCCAAGGGCGGCTCGCCGACCGCAGCCAGTCAAGCTCCAGATCAATCAAACAGCAAGGAGGCCATCATGGCCAGCGCTACCAACGTCATCCATCTCACTACCGGGGCATTCGACCAGGTCAAGGGCCAGACCAAACCGGTGATCATCGATTTCTGGGCCCCCTGGTGCGGTCCCTGCCGCACCCAGGGGCCCATCCTGGACCAGGTTTCAAGCCAACTCGGTGACCGGGCCATCGTGGCCAAGGTCAACGTCGATGAGGAGCCCACTCTGGCCGGTTCTTTTGGGGTCCAGGCCATCCCCACCCTCGTCGTCATGAAAGGCGGCAAGGTCGTCCAGCGGTTCACCGGCATCCAGGATGCCAATACCCTGATCAGGGCGCTCGAAGCAGCTGGGGCCTAGCGGCATGGATACCAGCACTCTGACCATGACCTGCCTTGGCGTTGTCGCCCTGGTGCTCGTCCTTCGCACTTTCCTTGCGAATCGTTCCAGACTTTCCAAGGACCAGATGATGACTCTCATTGACCAGGGCGCCACCATTCTCGATGTGCGCACCTCCCAGGAATTCGCCCAGGGCCACGCGCCAGGCAGTCGCAACATCCCTCTTGACCGCCTTTCCGACCACCTGGCGGATCTTGACCGGACCAAACACCTGCTGGTCTGCTGTGCTTCCGGTGCCCGCAGCGCGGCAGCCAAGGCCATGCTCGACAAGGCCGGATTTGCCAGGGTCGACAACGCAGGTTCCTGGCGGCGGCTTGTGCGCGCTGATAGCTGATCTTATTCCGGCGGCCCATCGCTGCCCTTTTCAAGGAACTCTTATGGCGAAACTGCTTCCCTCCAACGAACACCCTTTGGACCGCGTGCTGCGCGTGATCCTGGGGATTGGCCTGTTGTCCCTTGCCTTCATCGGCCCCAAGACCCCATGGGGCTATCTGGGGCTCGTTCCCCTGGCCACCGGGTTGCTTGGCTCATGTCCTCTGTACACCCTCCTCGGCCTCAGCACCTGCCCGGTGAAGCTACATTGACCATCCGGCAGGCGCATGCCATTTCAGTCCACTCACGTCTTCCACCTCAATCGTGTAGGACCCTTCGGGTAGGGTAGAGGCCCGACCCGGAACCAGATCCAGGATCGCCTTGGATCCCAGCGGAGCAATCAGGCCGTAGGGTCCGGGGCCGACCTTGAGGGCATAGGTGTTCCTGACCGAGCCTGGCGGCAGCATCTTCAAGGCGCCCGGGTCGAACTGTTCCACGATCTCGCTGGCGGCGTTTCGAACCCGGATGGTGGTGATGAAGGCGCCGTAGGTGTCCGGGCCGCCATCCCGGTACAGCGTGAACCGGACCGATCCCGCGGCGGTGATCCGGCCATTGGTGAGGGCGAAATGAGGGGTCTTGGAGTCGTTGTGCAGGCGGCCCCATAGGCCGCCGTAGAAGATCTGGTTGGTGGCCAGGGTGAGCACGAGGCTTCCCGAAGCAAGAACCAGGGCTGCCGGCCTGAACCAGCGGGGCTGCCCAGCCTTCGGGGCGCCTGAACTCAGCCCGATCAGCCAGGCCTTCGGCGCGCGGCTGCGGAACCGGTTCTGCCAGAACCGGTCCAGGGACCATGCCCCCGAACCGGTCATGGCCAACAGGGTGCCGGCGGCCACCCCCAGCACCCCGATCTGCCATTCGTCCAGGCAGGTGGAGCCCAGCCATCCGGACCCCAACAGGATTCCCAGGGAAAGCAGGACGGTGCCCAGGGCCGCCAGCCGGGTTCCCAGACCCAGCAGCAGGGCCAGCCCCACCAGGCCTTCGATCACCGTGAAGCAGATCATGAAGCCCTGCAGCATGCCGTCATGGGCCAGAGCTATGGCAAGAAACGGTTTGATGCCTATGGCATGGGGCAGGAACTTCACGAACTCGTGGCCCACATAGGCGGCAGCGTTCGGGTCCAGCTTCCCGGGTTCCAGGACGACCCGGCGCCAGAACGCTGAAAAGAAGAGCCAGCCGGTGACCCAGCGCAAGGGTGTCGCGCATAGGGCCGCCATGTTCCATGCGGATTCCCCAGGGCGCGGATCCTCTGGCACCTGAGAGATGGTTTCGTTTCCGAACATGGCAAAGCCTTTCATCGAAAGTCAGGTTGCCGCCCTACCCGCCGGCTGGGCGGAAGCATGGACCTGCGCATGACCTCGCGCCGCATCAAGGCTGGATCTGGACGTAGCCATCCTGGACCAGCTGGATCAGTCGCCCCACTGCGCCCGTATTCACCTTCACGCCCGGCAGCAGATCGGCGTTGCCCCAATGGTGGACCTTCATGGAATAGGCGCAGCCCTCGATCCGGACCCCCTGCTTCTGCAGGTCCGCGATGGTTCCCTTGTATGGATTGCCCGTATCTACCTGCCGGAATGCATTATAGGCCTGATCATTGAGGGTCAGGTAGGCCGTCTCCCCATAGAGCAGGCCAACGATGTCGCCATCCGTGTTCAGTTCCTTCAACCGCTTGGCCAGCAGCCCCATATACCGGAACCCGACCGGCAGGTCCCCGCTGAACACCGGGCGGTCCAGGTTGAAGACCACGCGGGGATTCTTGAGCACGACCGGAACGTCGATCCGGATCGCGTGCTCCGGCCCTGGGGCCCCCAGGAGTGCGGCGCCGCCGGACCCAGCCAGGAGAAGGGTCGAGACGATCAATCCGGGCAAAATTGTTTTAAGGCGCATGATGCTGCTCCTGCAGTTGGTTTGACCCCAATTCATCCTCCCAGCGTGGGTTTATGGACGCAAGTGTTTATATTCATTCAACAATATAATTAACAATGAATACATAGATACAGGGAGTTCAGTCACCCAATGTCCGCACCCAGGTCCGCATACCGCCGCACCATCCGCCGCAGCGCCGGGTGGCTGACGCGGGTGGAGGCCAGCAGCCGCTCCTCCGCCGGCAGGGCCAGGATCCAGGTGGCCGCCAGCCCCAGCACCAGGCCCGATTCCGGGTTGGCCAGGCCCCGGTCCAGGGCCGTCAGCACCTGGTGGGCCACCGGGACGATCTCCCGCCACCGGGAGTTCTGCAGGGCTTCCGCCTGCATGAGCGTGAGCTCCGGCTGGATGAGGCGCTCCAGCCAGCCCACGGTCAGGCGCGGATTCTGCAGGAAGGACTCCAGCACCCGCGCGTTCCGGACCTTCCAGATGGCCGGCCACAGCTGGCTGGGGGCCAGCGGCGCCAGGCTGCGGCGCTCGCCCGTGGTCATGACCGCCCAGTGGGCCTGGAGGCGCTCCGTGGCATGGGCCCGGGCCTGGGGGTGGGCCGAGGCGTCCGCGGCGATGGCGGCCAGGGCCCGCCAGGGCAGGGTGGGCAGCAGCCGGTTCCGCAGATGGGGCGGCGCCTGCAGGTGCTGGGCGATCCAGCGCAGGAGCATGGGCTTTTTCAGGATGTCCTTGAGCCCGGCCGCGTCCTCCAGCCACCCCGGGGGCGGCGCGGGATGGCGCAGCAACCTCAGGAACTGAGGCCAGGGCATTTGGGGTGGGAGGGGCCAGGTCACCGCCCCATTGTGCCCCGACAGTGCAGCGTCCGCTAACTGAGTTGAACAATCATGGGGAAGGGGACGCTGCACTTCCATAGGGGCTTCGCCCCTATGGCGGCTGGAAAGCAGTGCTTTCCAGCCTCTGCAGTTTGGACATTCCGTCCC
>PLUC01000133.1 GCA_003165415.1 Holophagaceae bacterium | reverse complement strand
GGCTGCCTCGGCGTCCTCGGCGATATGCCTTTTCATCGGTGCTTCGGCGCATTGACCCTTTGTACGGCAAGACCCCAGGAAGGGATTATCGCCGAGGACGCCGAGGTAACTGAGGCTCGCCGAGAAAAGCAAAAGCAGGATCTCCCCTACTTCAGGACACCGAACGCCAAGGGCGATACCGTCACCTGCCCGGTCGATGATGTCAGCTACATTGATCTCCTCAGCAACACCCCCCCTCCCCAATCCGGTCCAGGCACCCTGACGTTCGTCATGAACGAGTTCGACCATGATTGGTATTCCAAGGCCATCGCGGCCAAGCTCGCCAAGCTCAAATTGGATCTCGCCATTACCGTCAAATTCCTGCCGGGAGGGGTCCCAACCGCCCCGCTGATCCTGGCAGGCACGAGCTTATCCTTCAACATCCCCGTGGAAACAGGCAACAGCTACGTGATCACCCTGGGAGGCATCACGGGCATTTCCGCCCAGGCGAGCGACCTGGATGCCTTCGCCAGGGGCGGCGACAGGGATGACCCCAAGGCCTATAACGTCACCTTCAGTTCCATGCAGCTTGCGCCGAAGCCTTGACCTCTTCCTTTTTCATGGAGTGACAATAGGAACTGCAAACCCTTGATGCTGGGCATGCTCATCGCCCTTGCCGGCTCCGGCCTGAGGGCTCAGGGATGGACCATCACGATCGGCCCATTCTCTGGACAACAATATCAGTTCCAGAATCTACCTTCTTTGGTCCGCCCGCTGCTCAAGGCCAGCTACACCCTCAACTGGGTCCTGGGGCCGGACCCGCTCGGCTTCCACCTCTCTAACATCGCCATCCACGCCGCCAACGCCATCATGGTCTGGCGGCTGTTCAGGCGTTTCGGCGAGGGTGGACCCCAAGGGGATGTGGGCGCGGCGGCCCTGGCCGGTGCGCTCCTGTTCGCGGCGCACCCGGTGCAGACCGAGGCCGTCACCTACATCAGCGGCCGGTCTTCTTCGCTGATGGCCTGCTTCTACCTGGGCAGCCTGCTCGCCTACGCCCATGGCCGGGCCTCGGGGTCGCGGGTATGGCGGCAGGCCATCTCCGGCGGACTGTTCATCCTGGCCTTCCTGGCGAAGGAGACCGCTGTCACCCTCCCGGCCGCCCTGGTCCTCTGGGAGTTGACGGTTCCTCCCGGGCCGGGCCGGGGCCGGTCCTGGCTATGGGGGCCTTGGGCGCACTGGGCGATCCTGGCCGGGCTCCTGGCGCTCATGGTTTCCGGCGGCAGTTTCCGCTCGCTGGTTTCGTACGGGTTGGGGATCCGTGGCACGGGGACCAACCTGCTGAGCCAGGTCAACGCCGTGACCCACCTCATGGGCAAGTTCCTGTGGCCCTCCGGCCTCAACATCGATCCCGGCCTGCCGGTGCTGGACCGGTGGACGCCGGCCCTGGCGGCCAAGGCCTGCCTGCTGGCGGCTCTGCTGGGGACGGGCCTGGCCAGCCTGCGCGCCCGCCCCTGGCTGGCCCTGGGAATCCTGTGGTTCTTCCTGCACCTCCTGCCCACCAATTCCATCGTGCCCAGGCTGGACGTGGGAAACGAGCGCCAGCTCTACCTGGCGGGTGCGGGTCTCTGTTTCGCCGTGGCGGTGGCCTTCGGTTCCGGGGTCCGGCGGCTAAGGCTGGACCAGCGCTGGATCGCCGTGGGCATGCCGGTCATCGCGGTCCTGGTCCTGGCCACAGTCCTGCGCAACCGGGACTACCGCAGCGAGACCGCCCTGTGGCGAAGCTGCGTCCGGCTGGCACCCGGGAACGCGAGGGCGCACAACAACCTGGGCTGGGCCCTGGCGCGGGCCGGGGACCGGCGCGGAGCGCGAGCGGCCTTCCACCGGGCCCTGGCCTTGAGGCCGGACAACCAAGTGGCCCGGATCAATCTGGAGCGCCTGGGGCCGGGCCGGGAGTAGCGCCGGGCCGGGCCGGTGGTGACGACAGGTGGAAAAGGAAGCGACTCCAGGGTCGTGGTCGTGGCCGTCACCAGAAGCGGCTGACGGGATAGGCGCTGCGCACCACATGGTCGAAGCCGCCCTCCTCGAGGTTCTCGTAGCGGTCGGTCACCACCACGAAGAGATCCGTGGCATGGTAGGCGCCCTGGTAGTGGTACCAGCCCACGTCCGCCTTCCGGCACAGGGTGAGGCAGCGGCCATGCTCCTCCACCAGCCGCACCTTGCCGATCCCTCCGGAGCCTTCCATGCCTTCGGCGAGGAGCTCCGCCAGTTGTTCCGGGGTGCCGTAGGCCGGGCCGAACTGGCTCTTGTTGTCCTTCAGGCCCAGAGGCCTACGGGGCGGCAGCCGGCACGTCCCAGAGAAGTGTCCGGCAGGCTGCTTTGGTTCCCAGGCGGCATCAATTATTATGTTTATTTTATTTAAAATTAGAACACCCTGAGAAGCTGACAAGCCAGCTCACGCCCACACTCCAGCATCCACCTTGGGATAAAAGGCTGCTTCGGAATCCGGGAAGAACTTCCCCGGGAACCCTAATGGCCAATAAAAAATTAAGGCGGTTGCGCTTGTGGGGCTGCCCGGAAGTGACCCCGGAGCGTCTCGAATGCTCTCATCAGGCGCCACACCCTCCTGGCGGATTTGACGATGGACCTGCCCATTCGGGACGAGACGCTCATGGGTCACGCAGGGCAGTTCACCCAGCTCGCAATCCTTTTTTGCTCCGGCGCGGCCCGTCGGGTCCGGTGTAGATGAAGAGTCCGGCCAGGTTCGCAACGCTCTATCCGGGGCGTTTCAGGGTGGAAGGGATCAAGGAAGACATGGGCAAAACGCCTTACAAGGTGGCAGGCCGGGGCCCCGAGAACGGTCGGCAGCCGTGCGTGGCCGGACCCATCCGGGTGGAGGGTAGCGCCGGAGGGCCGGATGGCCGTTCCGCTGCCCAGTGTTCCACGGGTCTTGCCGGGTCTCATGAAAAGTATATTGTTTTTATATTAATATAGTATATACTAATAAATGACTTGCCCGTCTGAACCACGGGTCGCAGGTCAATCCACTCTTGTCCAACAGACCGGACGAACAGATCGTGAGCGGAATCTTCTCGTTCAATAAGACATTACTTAGCATACGAACTCCTCCTTGCCGCCCCCCACCCCAGGAATCCACGATGATCCGCTTCCTCAAACCTCGACCTGCCCTACTCCTGGCCACCTCCCTGGCGTTCACCCAGGTTCACGCGGCCACCTTCACCCTGAAGGGCCCCAGCCGGGTCATGGCCGGCGGTGAACTCCTCCTGACGGTCAAGGTTGGGGAGCGGCCCGACCTCAAAGTCCGGTTTTCCGTTCTCGACGACAAGCTCATCCCCATCCACAACCCGGCCCGGCAGGGAACCTTTGAGGACCGGGGTGGCGGGACCTGGGCCTACCTGGCACCCCGGACCGCCCGGGACCAGGCCCTGGTGCTGCGCGTGACGGCTTCGGACAACATCTTCGACTTCATGGACCTGCCCATCACCGTCATGGCCGGTGGCGCCGCGGCGGCGGCCGCTGCCGCCGCGCCTCCCTCCGTCGCCGAGGGTTTGGATCTGCTTCCGGGGAACCTCAAGGACCTGATCCATGCCTACGCCGATGACAGGAACCTGGGCGGGGGCTGGCCCCAGACGTTCCACACCCGGTTACCGTTCTTCGATCCGGGCACGGGTTCGCGCCTGGGAGCCGAGGCCCACCCGCACCCCAAGGTTCGATTCGCCGGCCTCGCGCCCATGGCCCGCTTCCGGGGCTTCACCGTCCGGCCCAATGCCTGGTTCGTGCCCTATGGCCTGCCGGTGCCGGTCTGCCTGGCCCCGCGGCCCGGCGCGGGCGGCAGCCTCATCGGCTACCGGGACGCCTATGCCCCGCCGGAAGCCGATCTGAGGCGCCGGGAAGCCCATGGGGACGTGGCCATGGTGACCTTTTCCGGCAACCCGTCGTCCTTCCTGTGCGAGGACCTGCGCAGCCAGGCCTTCACCGGCGCCTGGGACAGCCGCACCAGCCAGGAACGGGTCCTGGTGCGGGGCATGAGCCCCCTGGCGGGGCGGCCCGGCGAACCCGGTTCCCAGGACGGACGGGGCATCATGGCCCGGGTCCAGAAACCCACGGGCGTTATCACCGTCGTGCTGCCCAAGGGGCCCGGGGACGCCGGGCACCCCTTCAGGACCCTGTTCACGGACCCTCCGGCCAACACCGTCGGCCTCGTGGAGCCCGACGGATCGCTGCGCACCCTGTTCGGCAGCGCCTCAGCCCCCGCGGGATTCGAGGACGGGGACGGGGCCGCGGCCCGGTTCAACGCCCCGACCTTCGTGGCCGCTCAGAGGGCCCGCTTCGAGAACGTCACCGCCTGGCAGAACCATGCCTTCGTCGCGGACAGCGGGAACAACGCCATCCGCACCCTGAACATCCTCACCGGCAGGGTCGGCACCCTGAACAAGACCGATTTCAACAACCCCCAGGGCCTGGCGTTGCTCCCGGCGACCGTTCCGGCCGGGCCCCCCACCCTCATGGTGGCCGACCAGGGCCACCACGTCATCCAGGTGCTCCAGATGGATGGCCGGACCCGGGTCTTCGCCGGCCACCTGGGCGAAGCCGGAACCCGGGACGGTGCTTACCTGGACGCACGGTTCCATGATCTGAAAGGACTCGCCTACGATCCCGGCCAGCGCAGGGTCTTCGTGATCGATGGCAACGCCCTACGGGTCCTCAACGCACCCGCCGGCTCCGTCACGACCCTGGCCGGCGTTGTGGACCTGGAAGGCCACGCCGAAAGCCTCACGGGCCCGCTGCCCATGGGCACCGCCTGTTTCAACCACCCCTGCGGTCTGGCCTTCCTCCCCCCCAACCAGGTGGTCATCGCCGATACCGGCAATCATGCCATCCGGCTCTTCAATACCGACACCCGCCGCCTGCGGACGCTCGTGGGCGATCCCGCGGTGGACAGCCTGCGCTGGGGTCTGCTCCGGGATGGCGCGGAACACTTCGCCGGTATGGACTACGCTTCCCTGGACGCACCCTTGGACGTGGCTTTCCTGCCAGGAGCAACGATGGAAGAAGGCAGCTTGATCGTGCCCAGTGGCGCCTGCCTCAGCGTCATCCGGGGGTGGCACAGCCCCCGTACTCCCGTCGCCCTCGATATCGGGGCCTCCGCCAATCGCGACAAGCTGCGTCCGGGTGAGCTCTTCATGAGCTGCTTCACGCTCAGGACCACCGGCGGTACGGCTCCCGTGGCCATGGGACCGGTTCCCCCCTTCGATTTCCGCTTCTACGTGACCTTCCATGACGAGCACGGGACGGCCGGCCTGCTCCCCCCGGTGGAGGGCACCGGCACCTTCAACGCGCGGGTCGAACTCCCCTTCCAGCGCTTTCCGGCCCCCGGGAAGGTGAGCTGGCGGCTGCGCCTGGTCCTGAACGAGGGGTGGACCCTGGAGACCAACTCCCCCCTCACCGTGGTCCCGGCCGAACCCGGACGTTGACGAAGCTTACGGAAACTGATTGAACCTCACCTTCAAAGGAGGGCACGAACACCGCGCCGGAAGATGGCGGGAGCGATCCTGAAGGGGGCACGGATGACGGGCGCCCGGACCACGGGAGCCCTGGACGTCAGCCTGGAAGGCGCGGTCCTCCATCCGTTCTTCAGCCAGGACGAGCCCGAAGCCGCCGGCGCGGTGCGCCTGTGCTACTTCCAGCTGCACCCTCTGTTCGGCCAGAACAACGTCTACCAGGTGGACCTGAGCCGGGAGGCCTGCAGCAAGGGCAAGGGGTTCGGCGTCCAGGTCCAGATCCCCAACACCTGCTACGGGACACCCCCCACCGCGGCCTTCCCGGACAGCACGGAGGCCGAACAGCAACAACGCAGCGTTGGCATGCCTGCCGTGCCGGCGACCGCATCGGCCGCGGCGGCAGCCGCATCGATGCTGCCCCACCTGCACCAAGCCATTGATCGTCTCACCGCCCGATCGGAACATGAGGAAATCCTTCTGGCCATTTCAGCGGTCAGGAGCGACCTGCTTCCGTCCGAATGGGGGCCCGAGGAGCGCCTGGTCTTCGAGGCCATTAAACTGGCTGAGGACGATCCTTGAAAGGGTCTTGACGAATGAGCCTCCTTTGCCTCATGCTGGCCCTCGACTCGCCATCCCATCAGCGGACCCAGCCACGCAAAAGGGCCCAGTTTTGCTCGACGACACGGGGTGGAGTGCGTCCAGCAAGACCATGGCCGCCCGATGCAGGGCCTGGACCCCTGGATCGGTGGATTTGGCCGACATGGATGGCGTGTTGATTGGGTCGAAGGCCCTTCCGAGCTCTCAGCGGTCGCGCAAAATGAGAACGCTGCGGTCGCCACTCCAGTCGATCTGAACTTGAGACTTGGTCTCATCAGAGCCACCCACCGTCGAGAATTGCCCCTTTCCATCTTGGGCTTCGTAACTAATGGATGTCTTCGTTTGCATCCGTCCGTTGGTGTCCCGAACGGTGAAGCCAGCATAGAGGAGGAAACTCTCCTTCGAATCCGTGGCCGCCTCGAACATGATGCACGACGCCCTGGGCAGGCTGATGACGGCGCGCTCGGTCAGCGGCAAATGTGCGATTTTGTCGTGGAGGTAAAGGGCCCAAGTGGAGGGAATGATGACGGTTCCGCCCACGGGTTTTTGCACTACCAGGCTCAGGTCCTTGTTGGAAAGATTGAGGATGTAAGCGGGGTATGCGGCATGGGCCAAGGACCCAGCGGTCATTACGACAGCAATTCGAGCCAACATTGGCCATTTCAATATGGGTTCTTCTCCTAAGACGGTAATCGTTTTTATGAGATTTTAATTTTTAACTTCCCTCTGTCAAGGTGTCATGAATCTTCGCTCATGGATAGGTCCTATCGTTCTCCGGGGCAAACCTCGATCGCCATCGTTGCCGGGTCGGCGGGCCCTGTCTTGACAGCATAAAATATTAATGCATAGTGATCCTAATCTGGAGGATCTATGCTGGCCAGCCCCCGAAACTTGTGCCACGCCCTTTGCGGCCTGGTCCTAGGGCTCGCCGCGGCGGTTCCGGCTTGGACCCAGGTGACCATCACCCCCCGCACCAGCCACCTCAACGCAGTCGTGAAAGGCGCAGGCGCGGTCGTGGAGGTGCGCTCCGAGCATACCTGCGGATTCATCGCCGCCCATGCGGATGGGCTACGCCGGGCCTGGTACTGGTCCATCGACGAGACCGGAGGCGGAACCTTCATGTCCAGCCAGGGAAGACCCGGGATCCAGTACCGGGCGCCCCGGGTGGTGCACGGCACCCCGGTCTTCCACATCCGGGCCACCGACCCCGGGGGCGGGGGTTCCGCCGTCTTCGCGATAGTGGTGTTGCCAAGTCCCAACACGTTGGGTGCTCGAGCCCTCCAGGCCC
Organism: Holophagaceae bacterium; assembly: GCA_003165415.1. GTDB lineage: Bacteria > Acidobacteriota > Holophagae > Holophagales > Holophagaceae > Mesoterricola. The sequence continues at coordinate 9,553 of PLUC01000133.1, read as the reverse complement.
TGGATGTGCTAGTCCAGCCGCAGACCATGGGACCCCACGCAGCGGTCCATGGCACCGTGGTTCCCGCAGCCGAACCCTTTGCCGGCACCCTGCCCGGCGCGGAGTTGCGGGAGGATGCCCCAAATCCCCCCGAGTTCTGGCATGGCGGCATCCGGTTCATGACGGACCCTGCCCCCGCAATGAAGGACCTGAATGGCCGCTGGCTGGCCTGGGGACATGACCGAATCATGGTGATGCGGGCGCCCTCGGCATACGCCCGTCTGGAGTTGCACGGCCAACTGACCCCGACGATGCCGTTTGCCGATGCTGAGAGGTTTCCAATGGTGGACATCAGCGCTCTGAATGTCCTGCCGGTCGGCGGCTCATCCCCAGGCCGCTGGCATATGGTCGCCATGCTGCACGGCTATACCGCCCCCTTCGATGGCAACTTCCTGTGCGGCATCGACCCGGATGGTACCGTATGGCCCATCGCCGGGCGGCCGGGCCCGTATGCATTCACCCCGACCGGCCCGGCCGAGGGGCCTGGCGCCAGCATTGCCTTCTCCAACATCGCCGGCATCGCCCTGGACCGGCAAGGCAACATCCTGGTGACCGAAACCAGGGGCCTGATCCGGCAGGTGTCCGAGATGGGGGTGGTCACCATCCTGGCCGGGGCCCAACTCCCTCCCAACATCGGATACTATGGCAGCGTCCCGCCCCGGGATGGGCACGGGGCGGAGGCGCGCTTCGCCGAACTGGGCCCGTGCGCCCTGGACCCGGATACTGGCGACCTGTATGTGGCGGACAACCGTAACCTGATCCGCCGGGTCAGCCGCGATGGCACCGTCACGACGCTGCTGGGGGGCCCCAACCGGTACGGCGGTCCTTGGCCGGCTAGGCCGGCGCTGCCGGCCAGCATCCCGGAAGACGTCTGGTGCATGGAAAGGGTGTACGGGCTGGATTTCGACGCCGGCATCCTGTACATCGCCGATGGCGATGACCTTTTGGCCTTCAATCCCCGGGACCGGTTCCTGTATTACGTGATGCGGTCTTCCCTCAGTGGCATGCCGCGTTTCGGCCCCCTGGCCGCGTTCTCGCCGACGGTGCCGGCGGCCGCTTGCGCCGCCTTCGATGGGTTCAACAAGGTCGCGGTGCGCAACGGCGTGGGCCTGGTCTCGGTAACCAACCGGTTCGGTCCGGGTCGAGACCGGCCCTTGGGCGGCGTGGTCCGGTTCACCCTGCCGCCGGGTGCCTTCGGCGGCAGAGCGGCCGCGGCCGCCCTGCCGGAAGGCAAGGAGGACAAGCGCGGCCCCGCGGCCGCGCCGGCGGCCACACCCGCCGCCGGGTCCACGGCCCCACCGGCGGCGGCCGCCGCGGCGGCCCAACCGTAAGGCCAACCCAGGCCGGAACCGACGTTCATCGACCGGACGGAGCTGACATAGAGGTCGCCCGTATCCGGGTCCAGGGTCATGGCATGGATATCCCGGAACAGGGCGTCCGCTCGAACCCCACGCCCTGGCCCGGCAAACCGGCGAAGTTCCGGACCTTGGGCAGGGCATGGGCCGCCGAGGCGGGACCCATGACCTGGGGCTGGGCCAGGGTGTGCAGCGCCGCGTGGGCGAGCCCGCTCAGCCCAGCCGGAGGCTGCACGGTGATCGCCAGCACGCCCGTCGCCCCGTCCGGAGCGGTGGCCGGGGGGTGATGGTCACCTGGCCCCAGGCCGGGGGCGCCGGCGGAGGTGGCCGGACGCGGTCCGGGTGCCACCGCCCTGGCGGCGATCCCTTCGAACTCGTTCTTGAGTTCCTTCGCCTTTTTCTTCCGGTCGGCGTTCTTCCGGGCTGCTTTGGTTCCCACGCGGCACCGATTATAATGTTTATTTTATTTAAACCTAGAGCACCCAGGGAACCTGACAAGCGAGCTCACGCCCACACTCCAGCAACCACCTTGGGATAAAAGGCTGCTTCAGAATCCGGGAAGAACTTCCCCGGGAACCTTAATGACTAATAATACATTTAAGACTGAAGGGGGCTCATGCCCATGTTCAGTTTCACAAGATCCACCCTTTGCGCGTGGATCCTGCTGGGAGGCGCCGCCCTCCAGGCCGAAGGGACGGCGATCCTCACGGTCGAGGGCGTTCCACCCTCCAGCATCCTCTCCCTGGCACCGGGCCAGAGCCTCGAACTCAAGGCCGTAGTGACGGGCTCCGAGGGGTCCGGACTCGACCGGTGGCAGGTCTCGGCGGATTGGTATTTCGTTGCGGATCCCGCCGCTTCGCCCCTTCAGCCCCTGGGGCCGGGGACGGCCCGGTTCACGGTCCCCCTTCAGTCGCAAGCCTTGTTCTTTACCATCTGGTACGGGCAAGGGGAGATCATGGCGTCACCGTTGACCATCCTGGTCGGCGTGCCCGGGACCCCCGACGCGGCCGCGGCGGCGGCTGCCGACGATAGGCCGGACGCCGCTCCGGCTCCCGCCTCCAAGCGCCCCCGCACCGCCGCGGTCATCGCCGCCGCGCCGCCGCCTTTCCCTTTTGCCCTTCCGGAACACCTGCTCGGGCGAATGCCGTCCGCCCTCCTGGCGGTGGCCGCGTCGTACGCGGTCAACGATTTCCGGGGGGTCGACCGGGCTTGCGCCCGCGCCGCCCGGGAGGCGACCCGGACCCTGCACGTCCGGGGCGAGATCAGCGATGAGCAGTTGCGGAATGTGCTGCTGAATCATCCGAAGGTACGCCATTTCAAGCTGGGGGAGACCCGGACACTCACGGCCGGAGGCCTCCTGGCGGCCCTGAAACTCAACCCTGGCCTGGAAACCCTCACGGTGGGCTGGAACGACTTGTTCCAGCCCGGGCTCCTGGGGGAACTGGCCCACACCCACACCCGGCTGGCCCGTTTGAACCTTCCTGACCATGGGTTCTCGGATGCCGAACTGGCCCAATTCGCGGACCGGTTGACCCACCTCGAGATCAGCAATCTGGGCAGAGCGCCCCGCTTCACGGGCTCGACCTTGGCTCGCTGTGGACGCCTTCGCGTCCTGAGCTGCAGGGCCACGGGCGGACTGATCGGCGACGAGAAGCTGCCCGCCAGCCTGGAGATTCTGCACCTGGGCCACAGTACGTGCTTCACCGGGCGAACCTTGCCGCCAGCCCTGTGGGATCTGAGTCTGGACGCTTGCAGTAGGTTCACGGGTGACCTGACGCATCACCCCGCCCTCAGGCGGTTGCGCCTGTGGGGCTGCCCGGAGGTGACCCCGGAGCGTCTCGGAACTCTCGTCAGGCGCCACCCCCTCCTGGAGGATTTGACGGTGGACGTGCCCATTCGGGACGAGACGCTCATGGGTTGCGCAGGGCAGTTCACCCAGCTCGCCCTCACCGACGGGAGCCAGCTCGCCCTTGCCGATTTCCGGGCCTTCCCTCGTCTCATCAGCCTGGACCTGGGGCAATGCCCCCGCCTGGTGGACGAAAACCTGCCGCGGGGACTACGCTCCCTCCGCCTTCGGGACTGCGGGGCCATCGAACGGCTCGGCAGCCATCTGGGCGCCCTCACTGATCTGGGTCTTGCCGGGTGCAGCGGGTTCAAGGGCTTCACCTGGCCCGCCACCGGGTGTCCGCCCCTCGGCAGCCTGACCCTTGTAAATTGTCTCAGCTTCGATTTCGCCGGCCTGCCGCCCACGCTACGCTCCCTGGAATTGGCGGGGGGCAAAGCCTACACCCTGGCCAAGGCGAGGCAGGCCATCCGCAGCCTGACCAGCCTCTCGGTCTTCACTTACCGGGACTGGAGCCGCGGCAACCTCGACCCTGCCGAATTCCTGAACCATCCCTCGCTCCAGGTCGTGAACTACAAACAAGGGCCAAGGTCCCGCCAGATGCAATGGCGGCGCCCCGCTCCCGGCGACGTCAGCGGTCCCGCCCTGCCCGAGGATTGATCGCGGCCAACCGGGGAGCTCATTCCACCTGGATCCGGACGACATCCTTCATGGAGACGCCTTCCGCGTGGTGGCCGATGGCTGCGGGATCCAGCTGGTGTCCCCTCTGCACGACACGATCCGGCCCTGGCTGGGGGTGAGGGAACGCCATGCCGCCCCGGTTGCTCCCGGCGCCATGCCCCCGGTCCCCCCCGGTGCCTTCCAATGCACCGGGCTGGCGGTGCGGCTCGAGGGTGATCTTGGACTCGTGGATGAAGGCGATCCGACGGTCCGCGACCTTGGTCATGGCATGGACCGGTCCGCTCCGTCCTGCCAGCTTCACGCGGATTGGCATCCTTGATACGCACGGGACGCCTGGATCCATCCGCGAAATCGTGAATATTGAAATTTTTCTACTTAAAGTGAAACGCCCCGAGGCGGGGGCGTTTCGTGAAGGAAGTTTTGGAGGGATTAGTTTGGTGGGGTTTCTTTTGCGGGAGTCCCCGGAAATGGGGGCTGGACAAGGTGGTGGGACTGAATGTGGCGGGAAGCTCCTGGATCCTGCAGCGCCCGAGGGCGGAACAGGAGGAACACCTCACTTGTGAGCATACCTGCTTTTTACTAATGGCGCAAGATGCCCGCCTGTGTTCTTTAAGGGGTCGGTGAAATTTTCATCCATTCGTGGTCTGATGGCTCGGTGCCTCCTGCCCACGCTTCTGCTTCCCCCCACCCCATGCTGGCCCGGGCCGCCCTGGTCGGGTCTGCGCTTTGCTTCGGGCTGATGGCGGTGCTGGGACGCATGCTGAGCCGGCCGGGCATGGGGTTCAGCGCGGGACACTTGTCGGTGCTGCGGTTCCTGGTGGGGATCCTGGTCTGCCTGGTGGTCTTCAGGATCTCGCCACGTCTCCATGCGCCCAGCAACTACTGGCTGCTCATCACCCGCGGCATCACCGGAGGGCTGGTGGTGGTGCTGTACTTCGACGCCCTGGCCCACATCCACGCGGGGGAGGCGGGGATCATCTACAACCTGTTCCCGGTGTTCGCCACCATCATGTCGCTCTACTTCTTCCGGGAACGGCCCACGGTGCACCTGCTGCTGGCGGTGCTGCTCACGTCGGCCGGGGTGGTGATGGTGCTGGGCCAGGGCGCGGTGGCCATCGGCCTGGGACGGGGGGAACTGGCGGCGCTGGCGGCGGCGTTCTTCGCGGCCACCAGTGCCATCGCCATGCGCGCCATGCGCTCCACCACGAACTCCGCCACGATCTTCTTCTACTTCTGTCTGGTGGGGCTGGTGGTGGTGGCGCCGTTCGCCCTGACGCCCTGGCCCCGGGGCCTGGTTCCCTGGCTGCTGGCCCTGCTCATGAGCTTCGCGGCACTGGGCGGCCAGTGGCTCATGGCGGAGGCCTATGGCAGCCTGTCGGTGTCCGAGGCGGCGGTGTGGCTCCAACTCCTGCCTATCGTCACCTACCTCATGGCGGTGCCGGTGCTGGGGGAGGCCATCAGCGGCTTCGGCATGGCGGGGGTGCTGCTCACGGTGGCGGGGGTGGCCTACGGCTCGGTCCTGGGACACAAGAGACGGGCTGAAACCTAGGCTCATTTCCTGCCGTAGACGTCCTCCAGCCGCTCGATGTCGTTCTCGTCGAAGGTGCCCAGGCTGATCTCCAGGACCCGCACGGGGCTGCTTCCGGAACCGGCGCAGCTCAGCCGGTGGGTGCTGCCCACCGGGAGCCAGATCTCGGCGCCCTTGTCGGGGGTGAAGATACGGCCGTCCAGTTCCACCACCACTCCGGAATCCAGGGCGACCCACAGCTCGTTGCGGTGGCGGTGCCGCTGGAGGCTGAGCTTCTGCCCGGGGTTGCAGGTGAGGATCTTGACGGTGCAAGGGGTGTTGAGCACGTACTGATCGAAGCTGCCCCAGGGCTTGTCCACGTGGAGGCTGGCGGGTTTGCTTGTCATGCGCGGGTCCTCGTGCGAAAGGTCAGAGCAGGTCTTCCCGCCCCAACTCCTTGAGTTTATCTACGATCAGTTTGACATCCTGGGCGCGGTCCTTGCGGCAGATGAGCAGCGCGTCGGGCTCGTCCACCACGATGAGGTTGGACAGGCCGCTGCCGGCGATGAAGCGCTGCCCGGCGAAGATGGCGCAATTGAAGGATTCCAGGAGGAGGGCGTCGCCGATGATGACGTTGCCGGAGGCGTCGGCCTCGTGGAACTCCACCACCGCGGGCCAGGAACCCACGTCGGACCAGCGGAACCGGGCAGGCACCACCGCCACCCGCTCAGACTTCTCCATCAGAGCGTAGTCGATGGACTGTTTGGGCAGCCGCCCGTAGGCCCTGGGCAGGTCCGCGGGGCTGGCCCCGGAGGCCACCCACTCGTCCAGCGGGGCGAGCATTTCCGGACAGTGGCTGCACAGCTCCGAACGGAAATCCTGGAGGGTCCAGACGAACATGCCGGCGTTCCAGTAGTGGCTCCCGGATTCCAGGTACTCCACGGCTTTTTCGTAGCTGGGCTTTTCCCGGAAGGCCGTCACCCCGAGCACGGCGCCCTCCCCTTCGGTCTCGATGTAGCCGTAGCCCGTCTCCGGATAGGTGGGCCGGATGCCGAAGGTCACCAGGTCGCGCTTCTCGGCCGCGTGGTTCACTGCCGTGTCGATGTCCTTCAGGAACTTGGCCCGGTCCCCGATCCAGGAATCGGCGCTGAGCACCACCATCACGCCGTCGGGGACCCGCTGCTCCATGACGACCAGGGCCAGGGCCAGGCAGGGGGCCGTGTTGCGCCCTTCGGGCTCCACCAGCACGTTCTGGGATGGCAGCTCCGGCAGCATCTTCCGGGTCTCCTCGGCCAGCTCCTCGGTGGTGAGCACGAAGATGTCCTCGGGCAGGAAGGCCCCGTCCAGCCGGTGCACCGTCTGGTGCAGGAGGGATTCCTTCCCGACCATGGTCAGGAACTGCTTGGGCCGCTTGCCCCGGGACCGCGGCCAGAACCGGGTGCCGCGGCCGCCGGCGAGAATGACCGCGAGTTTGCGATGCTCTTTATGCGTGTGCGCCATCTCAACGATTCCTCAATGCCCAAGTGCGGGGAGTCTCGCGTATCGCCGCAGGCGATACCGAGAGAATGACCGCGAGTTTGCGATGCTCTTTGTGCGGGTGCACCATCTCAAGGATTCCTTAAAACCAGGTGGAGGGGCTCAGGCCTTGGCCCGCTTGCCGGCATGGCGGGGCGCCATGGGCGAGGTCTTGGCATGTCGGGTGGGCCTGGCTTTCGGGGCCGGGCCCGTCTTGGCGGCCGGTTCCTCTCTCCTGGCCAGCCTGCCTGCGCGGGCCTTGCCATGGCGCCGGACAGACTTGGGGGCCTTGTAGTGGGGGGAATCCTTGGCGTGGGTTTCCGGCGGGGGCAGCGGCGGGGGCTCCACCACGCCCCGGGGCACGGGCGGAAGGTCCGATTCGTTGATGCCCTGGGCCTGGGAGCGCTGCAGCCGGGCTTTCATGACAGGGTCATCGAACGGCTGAGCGCCCAGAAAGCACCCCATCGTGAGCAGAAGGCCCCACTTTTTGACCAGATCCATGTATACACTCCCTGGAGACTGCCGGGTCTTCCCCATGATGCCAGGATACCCCATCCGGGGGGCGCCTACTTTGCGGCCCTGGCGTTCCGGATCTTGGCAAAGAACTCCGCGATGACGGCATCGGTCTCGCCCCTGGTCAGGTCCGGGTCCTGGGCGGGACGCTCCAGAATGTCCCGGCCGGAGGAGGCGGCGCTTCGGGTCTCCGGCATGGTCGGGTTGAGGTTGGTGATGAGGAACTCCGAGACCTCGATGAGCCGGTGCCCGACCTTCTCCAGCTTCTGGCGGACGATGTCCTGGTACTGGAACAGATCATAGGCGCCCTGGACGTTGTAGACGCCATTGTCCGCATGGAGGCCGATGCTCTCCATCTTGTCGATGAGGGCCTGCCGGGCATCGGAAGGGGGCATGAGCCGGGCCAGCACTTCCTGGCACTCGCGGGTGAGGCTCTGGATCTCCTCGAAGCTGTTCTGGACCACTTCCATCTGGGAAATGATGCGGTCGGCGCCGCCCTCCTGCTCGTGGGCAATCTGGATCAACTGATCAGGAATGGCCGAGGAATCGGAAGGCTTGGCGGCGTCAGGCTTGGACATGGAGACCCCATGGGGTGGGTAAAGGGGAGGCGGACACAGATCCGCCTCCATTCTGCACTCCATTGGCCGAACCGAAACACTGAAATCTGACTCCGCTCCGCGTTAAACTCGCAACCAGCGGGGTGAAAAAAATCAACCTTCCCCGCCTTGACGCCGGAGTGCCCATGCCCAGTCCCGCCTCCCCCAAGCCAGAGGGGGAATCCACCTTTGAGAAATGCCTGAAACCCTTCCCCGCCTCGAACAAGGTCTATGTCACGGGCTCGCGCCCCGACCTCCGGGTCCCCATCCGCGCGGTGAGCCTCAGCCCCACCCGGGATTTCGACGGGACCCTCACGGCCAATGAGCCGGTGATCCTTTACGACACCTCTGGCCCCTACACCGACCCCCTGGCCACCATCGACCTGGCCCACGGCCTGGCTCCCATGCGCCTGAGCTGGATCCGGGAACGCCAGGACGTGGAGGAACTGCCCGGCGCCACCAGCCTGTACCGGAAGCTGCGGGAGCGGGATCCCGAGCTGGACAAGATCCGGTTCCATGCCGACCGCCTGCCCCTGCGCGCCCGGGCGGGACGCAACGTCTCCCAGATGCACTACGCCCGCCAGGGGATCATCACCCCGGAGATGGAGTACATCGCCATCCGCGAGAACCTGGGGCGCGAGGCGGCCGGCATCCGCAGCCACATCACCCCCCAGTTCGTGCGCGACGAAGTGGCCCGGGGCCGGGCGGTGATCCCCTGCAACATCAACCACCCGGAGACCGAGCCGATGATCATCGGCCGGAACTTCCTGGTGAAGATCAACGCCAATATCGGCAACTCCGCCGTGGCTTCCTCCATCGAGGAGGAAGTGGAGAAGATGGCCTGGGCCATTCGCTGGGGCGCCGACACGGTCATGGATCTCTCCACCGGGGCCAATATCCACGAGACCCGGGAGTGGATCCTGCGCAACTCCCCGGTGCCCATCGGCACCGTGCCCATCTACCAGGCGCTGGAAAAGGTCAACGGCAAGGCCGAGGAGCTAACCTGGGAGCTGTTCCGGGACACCCTCGTCGAGCAGGCCGAGCAGGGGGTGGACTACTTCACCATCCATGCCGGGGTGCTGCTGAAGTACGTCCCGCTCACCGCCCGGCGCACCACCGGGATCGTCAGCCGGGGCGGCTCGATCCTGGCCAAGTGGTGCCTGGCCCACCACCGGGAGAACTTCCTCTACACCCACTTCGAGGACATCTGCGAGATCATGGCGGCCTACGACGTGGCCTTCTCCCTGGGTGACGGCCTGCGTCCCGGTTGCACCGCCGACGCCAATGACGAGGCCCAGTTCGGCGAGCTGGACACCCTGGGCGAGCTCACCAAGGTCGCCTGGAAGCATGACGTGCAGACCATCATCGAGGGCCCCGGGCACGTGGCCATGCACAAGATCAAGGAGAACATGGACCGCCAGCTGGAGGTCTGCGGCGAGGCGCCCTTCTACACCCTGGGCCCGCTCACCACCGACGTGGCGCCCGGCTACGACCACATCACCTC
>PLUC01000029.1 GCA_003165415.1 Holophagaceae bacterium | reverse complement strand
TCATCCGAGACATTTCGGAGCGCAAGAAGGCCGAAGAAGCTCTGCAGGAGAGTGATACTAAAAACAGGGCGCTTATCATTGCCATCTCGGATCTTATATTCTCATTCAACCGGGAAGGCGTGTACCTGAACATCAGTACCTCCACTCCCAGCTTGCTGGTCGGGCCGATGGAAGTCCTTTTGGGAACAAAACTGACTGATATCCTGCCTGGACCCATTGCCGAGCAGTGGCTCAATGCTATTGGGAAGGCCCTTGATCTAAGGGTTGTTCAGGAACTGGNNATGATGAGCAGGGCGCTCTGGTGAGCGCAAGCAGGCTGCGGAACACCAACGGCTCCTTGAGGCCCAGCTACAACAATCTCAGAAAATGGAGAGCCTGGGCACCCTGGTGGCGGGCGTTGCCCACAACATCAATAACGTTCTTAGCGTCATCATGGGCACGGCCTCCTTGCGGGAAGATAGTGCGACCGAACTCTCAGATCGAGCGGCTTACCAGATCATCGGGAAGGTCTGCAATCGAGGGAGGGAGGTGGTAAAGTCCTTGATTCATTTTGCACAACCCACCCTTNNGAGCCTTTGTGGATAAACGGGAGCAACGGAGACATCAGTCACATTCTCATGAATCTTGGTATCAATTCACTGGATGCCATGCCCAATGGGGGAGTCCTGACGTTCCGGACCAGCGTTCTGGAAGGGAATCAGGTGGAAGTTGCCGTGGAGGATAACGGCATCGGTATGACTCCAGAAGTCCTTGCCCATGTGACGGAACCCTTTTTCACCACCAAAGAGACGGGCAAGGGCACCGGCCTGGGCCTGAGCGCGACCTATGGGGTGGTCAAGGTCCACGGCGGAACCATCGACATCACCAGTCAGCCAGGGCAAGGCACCACTGTTAAGATTCGGTTCCCACGGGTTCCTGCCCCAGTCCAAGCCGAAACCATCCATGAGCCTTCACTGCCCCTTAAACTCAGAAAAGTGCTTTTCGTGGATGACGAAGAAGACGTGCGGTTCTTGATGACCCGGATGCTCAAGAAGGCAGGTGTCAGGGAGGTGGAAACCGCAGCCAGCGGCGAGGAAGCCCTTAAAAAGCTCCTTCCAGGAGAACTCCCTGATGTCCTCATCCTGGACCAGAACATGCCTGGAATAGCAGGAGTCAAGGTGATGGCGCGAGTGCGGGACAGGTACCCGGACCTGCCCATTCTCTTTTCCTCTGGGCAACCTGATATCGAATCATGGGACTGTCTGAAGCAACCCAATGTCGCGGTCATCTCAAAGCCTTTCACCATGGACGAGATCCAGGCCAAGTTGGCGAAGTTCGCCGAGGAATGGTCCGGAAGGGCCAAAGTCGAGAAGCCCCCTCAAGATCACTGAGGGAATACAGAAATCTCCTCTTCATGGGCATAGGGCAATGGATCTACAAGAAATCATCTCAGCTTTCACCGAAGGTGAAAATCTTGTTAACGTTATGGGAAAGATCTTTGTCCTAGTTGGAATTGAAGAGCATCGCCGTTCCAAGAATATTCTGAATCTCATGAACCCTGATACCGGTAAGAAACATGTTTGTCGCCCCGATCAAGTGGAGAGTGTGCTTGGGGAAATTGATATTGCGAAGCTCCCCTTCAAGGTCAGAATAATGGGTCCGCTTGGAAGTGATGGTTACATTCAATGCCCGTTAATTTTGCCCGATGGAGCCGAAGTCCACCCAGGGGAAATGGTGAGCATGTGGAATCACGTCCTTGTGGTCTACCTGGGGGTCAACCCTCGAAATAGGAGAAACCCCATCATGTATTCTACTTCCGACGGGGAAGTTTACAGTGGACCGCGCTTAATGTTCATAGACTGGGCACGAAAAGGATAAAGAGAGTTACTTCAGAATCAAGTCCCAGATTTCTGACTTTGCTCTTCACTCCCTGGCGCTCGTGACAAGTCCCCCAGGGCTGCTCGTCAAAAACCGACCACCAACCTATCGTCGGCGTTGTCGTCCGACCCGCCGTGCCGGAAGGGCGGACTGCCCTCCACCACGGCCTTCACTCTTCCGACGCCCGCCACCCTCCGCTCTATCTGTTCATGACGGGCTTGTCCGCCTGAGACCATCGGGAAACCCCGGTGGAGACAGCAATGGCGAGGAAAGAGCATTGCGGATATTGCGGATGCTGGTACTACCCACACCCCCGGAGCGCCGGCCGCCAGAGGTGTTGTGGCAAGCCTGAATGCCGGAAGCGGGTCCACCAGAAGGCCAGTGATGCTTGGCGCGAGAAGCATCCTCATGCCAGGAAGCAGGCGCGGCTACTCCGTCGGCTGGTGAAAAGCCCACCGCCGCCCAAGAGCGACAGCCCGTTCAAGGCCCTCGACTGGGAGGCGTCCATGGAGGAGGTAGGGCCCGGGCCCACCGTCCTGGCGCAGGAGGTCATGAAGGCCCTTTTGCGATGGTTGCGGGTCAGGTTGGCGGGGTAGGCGGGGCGAGTTGCCCCTTTCGGGGTGCGAGACGCCTTCCCGTTGTAATTACCTGGAAGTAAATATGGTTGCAACAGAGTTGCCTTGATCTGCCTGCGAGACGCCTTCCGCTCCTAGCTATTTGGAAACATTGGAGTTTTGAAAGAGTTGCCCCTCTGGCGTGGGGAGACGCCATCGCCGGCGTTGGCCCCTTCCCCTAGGCTGGACCCCTGCCGCCGGGAGTGCCTGCCATGGACCTGGAATTCCACCAGCTCGACCTTCGCTACGAGGCTTTGCGCCAATGCGACCCCCACCGGGAGCAGGTGCTCGCCCTCTCCATGGCCACCATCGGGCAGCAGAGCCCGGTGGTGGTGGTGCCTGCCGCGTCCATGCACATCCTGGTGGACGGATTCAAGCGGGTCCGGGCCCTCAAGCACCTGAAGCACGACACCGTGCGGGCCATTAGGTGGGACCTGGAGGAACGGGAGGCCCTGCTCCTTGGGCGGCTCATGCGTTCGGCCTCCAGAGAGAGCCCCCTGGAACAGGCCTGGTTGCTCGACGAACTGCGGACCCGGTTCCGGATGACCCTGGAGGACCTCGGTCACCGTTTCAACCGGACGCCGAGCTGGATCTCCCGGCGGCTGGCCCTGGTGAGGGAGCTTCCGGAGCCGGTCCATGAGGCGGTGCGCAAGGGGCAGCTCGCGCCCCACGCGGCCATGAAGGTGCTGGTGCCTTTGGCGCGCGCCAAGCGGAGCGATTGCCTGCCTTTCCTGAAGGCCCTCCTCCAGGCGAAGTGCTCGACACGGCAGGCGGAGACCCTGTATGCGGGCTGGGCCAGGGGCGGCGCGGAAGTTCGTGGGCGGATCCTGGCGGACCCGGTCCTGTTCCTGCGGGCCCTGGCCGCGGCCAAGGCGCCGGATCCTGTCGGGAAAGCGGGCGTGGCCCTGCTGTTCGAGGATCTGGGCGAGATGGGGCGCCGGGCCCGCAGGGCCGCCGGACGCATTCAGGAGGGCGTGCTGGACGGCCTCCTGCCCAGGGAGGTTCAGGAACTGGAGCAGGCCCTCCATCAGGTCCAGTCCGACTGGCAGGCACTGTTCGCCCTTTCAAGGAAGGAGGCCGACTGTGCTTAAGCATGAACGACGGGTCGCCATCCTGGAACTCGCTGCGCGGGGCCAGAGCATCCACGCCATCGCCAAGGCCCTCAAGGCGGACCGGGACACCGTCCGGAAGGTGCTCCGTGCCCGAAGCGCAGAGGTGCCCCGGTTGCAGCGCACGGAGGCGGGCGAGGCTCTCCACGAGGACATCCTCGAGCTGTACAAGGACTGCAAGGAAAACCTGGTGAGGGTCCACGAGGAGCTGGTGGCGCGGGGGGCGTCCCTTTCCTACCAGGCCCTCACGAGCTACTGCCGTCGCCACGGCATCGGCGTGACCCCCAAGCTCCCCGAGGGGGAGTACCACTTTGGCCCCGGCCTTGAGATGCAGCACGACACGTCCCCGCATCGGGTGAACCTCGGTGGACGGACCCGGAACCTCCAGTGCGCCAGCCTCGTCCTGGCCCATTCGCACCTGGTCTTTGCCCAGTATTACCCGGCATTCACCCGTTTCTGGTGCAAGGTCTTTCTCACGGAAGCCTTCCACTTTTTCGGCGGCACCTGCTCGCGCTGCATGATCGACAACACGCACGTGGTCATCGCCCAAGGCACGGGCCGGGACATGATCCCGACGCCGGAGATGGAGGCCTTCGGCGAGCGGTTCGGGTTCGTGTTCCGGGCCCACGCGGTGAACCATCCCGATCGGAAGGGTCGCGTCGAGGCTCCGTTCAAATATCTGGAGAACAACTTCCTGGCGGGCCGGGCGTTCCAGGACTGGGCGGATCTGAACGAGCGGGCCCGGGCCTGGTGCGAGAAGGGGAACGCCTCTCTCAAGCGGCATCTCCACGCCCGGCCCATCGATCTGTTCGCGGCGGAGCGGCCCCTGCTCAATCCGCTCCCACTCTGGGTGCCCACCGTCTACCGCCTGGAGACCCGGACGGTGGACGGCGCGGGCTACGTGAACCTGGACAGCAACCGGTATTCGGTACCCTTTGAGCTGGTCGGGCGCCGGGTGGATGTGCGGGTGAGTGCCGAAGGAATCGAGGTGTTCCTGGACCAGGGCCGCGTGGCCAGCCATGCCCACCTGTGGGACGCCCGCGACCAGAAGTTCACGCAGCCTGAGCACCGGCCCAAGCGCGGCGAGGGGCGACCGAGGAAGGGGCCCTCCATCGACGAGATCGAGCTGCTGCGGCTGGAACCGCAGCTGGCCAGCTATGTCGCCGGACTCAAGGCCCATCCCTCCGGCCGGATCTCGGTGCTCCTGCGCCGCCTCCTCGTTATGGTCCAGGACTATCCGCGGGAACCCCTGCTGAAAGGCGTCGAAGCAGCCCTGGCCTACCGCATGTTCGATCCCGAGCGACTGGAACGGATGGTCCTGAGAAACGTCCACCAGGACTACTTCGTGCTGGGCGCGGCCGTGCCGCCCCCCACCACCCCCATTCCCTCCGGAGCTGCCCATGAACGATGACCTCTCGCAGATGCTCGCGAACCTGCATCTGGGCTGGATGGACCAGACCATCGAACGGGAGGTGGCCCAGGCCACCAAGGAACAGGTGCCCTACGAGGTGTTCCTGGCCCGGCTGCTGCGGGCCCAGTACCACCACAAGCAAGAGGGCGCCCTCGCCTACCGGATCAACCAGGCCCGCCTTCCTGAGCAGTGGACGCTGGACAGTTTTCCCTTCCATCTCCAGCCGGGGGTGAACAAGCGCGACATGAAAACCTTCGCCGAACTCGACTTCATCGCCAAGGGCGAGAACATCGTGTTCATTGGCCCGACCGGCGTGGGGAAGACGGGGCTGGCCTCCTCGATCCTCCTCAAGGCCCTCCAGAACGGCTACCGTGGCTTGTTCATCCGGGCCCAGGACCTGTTCGAGGACATGTTCACCTCCCTGGCCGACCACTCCTCCCGGAAGCTCGTCAACCGGCTGGCCAGGATGGATCTGTTGGTATGCGACGAACTGGGGTACCTGAACATCCTGCCTGAGCAAACCAACGTCTTTTTCCGGCTCATGGAGGAGCGCTACAACCAGCATCGGGCCACCATAATCACCACCAATCTCGAATACGCCGACTGGGCGAAGCTCCTGGGCAACGCGGCCCTGGTGGAGGCCCTCCTGAGCCGCCTGCGGCACCGCTGTCACACCCTCCGCATCGAGGGGCCTTCCCTGCGGGAACCCCGAGCCTGAGGCGGTGGACATGCGGGCCTCGTGGCATACCGAAACGATGCTGGCGGCGTGGCGATCGGCCCGGGTTGACCGGGCCGATCTCGCGCTGAGGCGCCCTTCTGGCGCCATGCTCTGGCAGGCCAACCTGGCCCTGGACGACCTGCCGCTGGCCTGGGCGCGGGCGGAGAACGCCCACGGGGCCGATGTCTATATCCGCCCGGCCCGGGGCCTGGCGTGGCCCATGGTCTTTCTGGACGATGTTGTGCTCCAGGTGGCCAAGCAGGTGGCCTGCGACCATGGCGGACTGGCTATTCAGACCTCTCAGGCCGGAGGTTGCCATCTCTGGCTGCCCTGCGTCCGCGCCCTCGACGAAGCCGAGCGCCACCGGGTTCAGCGCAGCCTTGCGGAGCAATACGGCGGGGATCTGGGCTCGATCTCTGGCGAGCACCTGGGCCGCCTCGCAGGCTTCAAAAACTGGAAGCGGGGCGGGTGTTGGGTAAACGTCGTGACCAACCCACACCTGACGGAGAAGACCACCCCCATCGCCCTGCCGGAAGAGACCAAGCCGCCCTCACCAAGCCCCCAAAGCCGTCCCTGTGCTGCGGCGCCCTACGGAAGGCCGCTGGGTGGCGACTCCTCGCCCTCTGGGCTGGATTGGGGCTGGGTCTGTCGCAGGCTTGAGGCGGGCTGCCGGCCGGAAGAAGTCTACTGGGCGCTGCTCGAAAGGGCCCGGGAGCGCCGCGGAGAGGATGTCGAACGATACGCGAGGCGCACGGTCGAAAGGGCCGTGGCAAAGGTGAGGGGCCGGCTGGCCTGATCAGCGGTCGGGCCGTCTGAAGGCGAGGGCTGAGGGGCTCCATCGGTGCTGGCGCCCTTTCAAGCTGTACCCACGAGAGAACCCACCACTGAGAAATGGACCACGCGCCCCCCCTCCCCGGGGGGGTAGAGAAGTGTCATCCAGGATTTATGCCTGGTCGGCTTTTCGAGAGCGCGGGTGGGGGGATTCTCGCGAGCGCCCGGGGTATCGCCGACTACCCAACCTTCC
>PLUC01000142.1 GCA_003165415.1 Holophagaceae bacterium | reverse complement strand
TGTAGTCCAATCCGCCGTGCCGGATGGATAGCCTCCACTCCATCATGGCCTTCACCCTTCTGATGCCCGCCGTCCTTCGCTCTATCTGTTCATGACGGACTTGTTCGCCTGAGACCATCGGGAAACCCCGGTGGAGACAGCAATGGCGAGGAAAGAGCATTGCGGATATTGCGGATGCTGGTACTACCCTCATCCCCGGAGCGCCGGTCGCCAGAGGTGTTGCGGAAAGCCTGAATGCCGGAAGCGGGTCCACCAGAATGCCAGTGAGGCTTGGCACAAAAAGCATCCTCATGCCAAGAAGCAGGCGCGACTCCTCCGTCGGCTGGTGAAAAGCCCACCGCCACCCAAGGGCGACAGCCCGTTCAAGGCCCTCGACTGGGAGGCGTCCATGGAGGAGGTGGGGCCAGGGTCCACCGTCCTGGCGCAGGAGGTTATGAAGGCCCTCCTGCGATGGTTGCGCGTCAGGTTGGCGGGGTAGGCGGGCGCGAGTTGCCCCTTTCGGGGTGCGAGACGCCTTCCCGTCGCAACATGCAGAAATAAATCGAGTTGCAACAGAGTTGCCCCATTCTGCTTGCGAGACGCCTTCCGCTTCTAGTTATTTGAAAACAGTGGAGTTTCGAAGGAGTTGCCCTTCGGGCGTGGCGAGACGTCATGGCCAGAGTTGGCCCCCTTCCCCTAGGCTGGACCCCTTCTGCCGGGAGTCCCTGCCATGGACCTGGAATTCCACCAGATCGACCTTCGCTACGAGGCTTTGCGCCAACGCGACCCCCACCGGGAGCAGGTGCTCGCCATCTCCATGGGCACCATCGGGCAGCAGAGCCCGGTGGTGGTGGTGCCTGCCGCGTCCATGCACATCCTGGTGGACGGGTTCAAGCGGGTCCGGGCCCTCAAACACCTGAGGAGCGACACTGTGCGGGCCATCACGTGGGACCTGGAGGAGCGGGAGGCCCTGCTCCTCGGGCGGCTCATGCGTTCGGCCTCCAGGGAGAGCCCTCTGGAGCAGGCCTGGTTGCTCGACGAACTGAGGATCCGGTTCCGGATGACCCTGGAGGAGCTTGCCCATCGTTTTGACCGGACACCGAGCTGGATCTCCCGGCGGCTGGCCCTGGTGAGGGAGCTTCCGGAGCCGGTCCATGAGGCGGTGCGCAAGGGTCAGCTCGCGCCCCACGCGGCCATGAAGGTGCTGGTGCCTTTGGCGCGCGCCAAGCGGAGCGATTGCCTGCCATTCCTGAAGGCCCTGCTCCAGGCGAAGTGCTCGACGCGGCAGGCGGAGGCGCTATATTCGGGCTGGGCCAGGGGCGGCGCGGAAGTTCGTGGGCGGATCCTGGCGGACCCGGTCCTGTTCCTGCGGGCCCTGGCCGCTGCCAAGGCGCCGGATCCTGCCGGGAAATCCGGGCTGGCTCTGCTGTTCGAGGATCTGGGAGAGATGGGGCGCCGGGCCCGCAGGGCCGCCGGACGCATCCAGGAGGGCGTGCTGGACGGCCTCCTGCCCAGGGAGGTTCAGGAACTGGAGCAGGCCCTCCATCAGGTCCAATCCAACTGGCAGGCACTGTTCGCCCTTTCAAGGAAGGAGGCCGACTGTGCTTAAGCATGAAAGGCGGACCGCCATCCTGGAGCTCGCTGCGCAGGGGCAGAGCATCCACGCCATCGCCAAGGCCCTCAAGGCGGACCGGGACACCGTCCGGAAGGTGCTTCGTGCCAGAAGCGCAGAGGTGCCCCGGCTCCGGCGCACGGAGGCGGGCGAGGCGCTCCACGAGGACATCCTTGAGCTTTACAAGGACTGCAAGGAGAACCTGGTGAGGGTCCACGAGGAGCTGGTGGCGCGGGGGGCGTCCCTTTCCTACCAGGCCCTCACGAGCTACTGCCGCCGCCATGGGATCGGCGTGAGCGCCAAGCTCCCGGAGGGCGAGTACCACTTCGGGCCCGGCCTTGAGATGCAGCATGATACGTCCCCGCATCGGGTGAACCTCGGGGGACGGACCCGGAACCTCCAGTGCGCCAGCCTCGTCCTGGCCCATTCGCACCTGGTTTTTGCCCAGTATTACCCGGCGTTCACCCGTTTCTGGTGCAAGGTCTTTCTCACGGAAGCCTTCCAGTTTTTCGGCGGCACCTGCTCCCGCTGCATGATCGATAACACGCACGTGGTCATCGCCCAGGGGACGGGCCGGGACATGATCCCGACGCCGGAGATGGAGGCCTTCGGCGAGCGGTTCGGGTTTGTGTTCCGGGCCCACGAGGTGAACCATCCCGACCGCAAGGGCCGCGTCGAGGCCCCGTTCCACTACCTGGAGAACAACTTCCTGGCGGGCCGAGCGTTCCAGGACTGGGCGGACCTGAACGGTCAGGCCCGGGCCTGGTGCGAGAAGGGGAACGCCTCCCTCAAGCGGCATCTCCATGCCCGGCCCATCGACCTGTTTGCGGCAGAGCGGTCCCAGATCCATCCGCTCCCGATATGGGTGCCCACTGTCTACCGCCTGGAGACCCGGACGGTGGACGGCGCGGGCTACGTGAACCTGGACAGCAACCGATATTCGGTTCCCTTTGAGCTGGTCGGGCGCCGGGTGGAAGTGCGGGTGAGTGCCGAATGGATCGAGGTGTTCCTGGACCAGGGCCGCGTGGCCAGCCATGCCCACCTGTGGGACGCCCGCGACCAGAAGTTCACGCAGCCTGAGCACCGGCCCAAGCGTGGCGAGGGGCGGGCGAGGAAGGGACCCTCCGCCGACGAGGCCGAGCTGCTGCGGCTGGAACCGCAGCTGGCCAGCTATGTCGCCGGGCTCAAGGCCCATCCCTCCGGCCGGATCTCGGTGCTCCTGCGCCGCCTCCTCGGCATGGTCCAGGACTACCCGCGGGAGCCCCTGCTGAAGGCCGTCGAGGCGGCCATGGCCTACCGCCTGTTCGATCCCGAGCGCCTGGAGCGGATGGTCCTGAGGAACGTCCACCAGGACTATTTCGTGCTGGGCGCGGCCGTGCCGCCCCCCACCGCTCCCATCCCCACCGGAGATTCCCATGAACGATGACCTCGCGCAGATGCTCGCGAACCTGCACCTGGGCTGGATGGCCCAGACCATCGAACGGGAGGCGGCCCAGGCCACCAAGGAACAGGTGCCCTACGAGGTGTTCCTGGCCCGGCTGATGCGGGCCCAGTACCACCACCAGCAGGAGGGCGCCCTCGCCTACCGGATCAACCAGGCCCGCCTTCCCGAGCAGTGGACGCTGGACAGCTTTCCCTTCCATCTCCAGCCGGGGGTGAACAAGCGCGACATGAAGACCTTCGCCGAACTCGACTTCATCGCCAAGGGGGAGAACATCGTGTTCATGGGCCCGACCGGCGTGGGGAAGACGGGGCTGGCCTCCTCGATCCTCCTCAAGGCCCTCCAGAACGGCTACCGCGGCCT
The DNA here is from genome assembly GCA_003165415.1 of Holophagaceae bacterium. Taxonomy (GTDB): domain Bacteria; phylum Acidobacteriota; class Holophagae; order Holophagales; family Holophagaceae; genus Mesoterricola. The sequence goes on along the minus strand of PLUC01000142.1, from coordinate 1,364 downwards.
ATTCATCCGGGCCCAGGACCTGTTCGAAGAGATGTTCACCTCCCTGGCCGACCACTCCTCCCGGAAACTCGTCAACCGCATGGCCAGGATGGATTTGTTGATCTGCGACGAACTGGGGTACCTGAACATCCTGCCTGAGCAGACCAACGTCTTTTTCCGGCTCATGGAGGAGCGCTATAACCAGCATCGGCCGACGATAATCACCACCAATCTCGAGTACGCCGACTGGACGAAGCTCCTGGGCAACGCGGCCCTGGTGGAGGCCCTCCTTAGCCGCCTGCGGCACCGTTGCCACACCATCCGCATCGAGGGGCCCTCCCTGCGGGAACCCCGGATCTGAGGCGGTGGACATGCGGGCCTCGTGGCATACCGAAACGATGCTGGCGGCGTGGAGATCGGCCCGGGTGAACCGGGCCGATCTCGCGCTGAGGCGCCCATCCGGCGCCATGCTCTGGCAGGCCAACCTGGCCCTGGACGACCTGCCGCTGGCCTGGGCGCGGGCGGAGAACGCCCACGGGGCCGATGTCTACATCCGCCCCGCCCGGGGCCTGGACTGGCCCATGGTCTTTCTGGACGATGTTGCCCTCCAGGTGGCCAAGCAGGTGGCATGCGACCACGGCGGGTTGGCCATCCAGACCTCCCAAGCCGGGGGCTGCCATCTCTGGCTGCCCTGCGCCCGCCCCCTCGACGAAGCCGAGCGCCACCGGGTTCAGCGCAGCCTTGCGGAGAGACACGGGGGGGACCTGGGCTCGGTCTCCGGCGAGCACCTGGGCCGCCTCGCAGGCTTCAAGAACTGGAAGCGGGGAGGGTGTTGGGTAAACGTCGCGTTCCACCCACAGATGACGGAGAAGGCCACCCCCATCGCCCTGCCGGCAGAGATTGAGCCGCGCTCGCCAAGACCCCGAACCCGCCCCTGTTCTGCGGCGCCCTCCGGAAGGCCTCTGGGTGGCGACTCCTCGCCCTCTGGGCTGGATTGGGGTTGGGTCTGCCGCATGCTTGAGGCGGGCTGCCGGCCGGAAGAAGTCTACTGGGCGCTGCTCGAAAGGGCCCGGGATCGCCGCGGTGAGGATGTCGAACGGTATGCGAAGCGCACGCTCGAAAGGGCGGTGGCAAAGGTGAGGGGCCGGCTGGCCTGATCAGGGGCGGGCCCGTCTGAAAGCGGAGGCATGAGGGCATCATCGGTGCTGGCGCCCTTTCAGCCTGTACCCACGAGAGAACCCACCACTGAGAAATGGACCACGCGCCCCCCCTCCCCGGGGGGTAGAGAAGTGTCATCCAGGATTGATGCCTGGTCGGCTTTTCAAGAGCGCAGGTGGGGGGATTCTCGCGAGCGCCCGGGGAATGGAAAACGGATTGGTGAATAT
>PLUC01000132.1 GCA_003165415.1 Holophagaceae bacterium | reverse complement strand
CTGGCTGGACATGGTTCGCTCCGGGGAAAGGGAAGGTTCAGGCTTCGTTGGCCAGGCTGGCGTCCGCCGCTTCGGCGGCGGCGTTGGAGCCGGCCTTCAGTTTGTTGAAGAAGAGGTTCAGCACCACGGCGACGATGGAGGCCAGCAGGATGCCGCTGCCGAGCAGGGGGCCCAGCACCTTGGGCATCTGCACGAAAAACTTGTCGGCGACCAGGGGGATCATGCCGAAGCCGATGCTGATGGCGACAATATAGAGGTTGTTGCGGTTGCTGGTGAAGTTCACGCCGCTAAGGATGCGGATGCCGGTGGCGGCGACCATGCCGAACATCACGATGCCGGCCCCGCCCAGCACGAACATGGGCACCGAGGCCACGATGAACGCCAGCTTGGGCAGCAGGCCCAGGGCGATCAGGATGCAGCCGCCGGTGACGCAGACGAAGCGGCTGCGCACGCCGGTGACGCCCACCAGGCCGACGTTCTGGGAGAACGAGGTGTAGGGGAAGGTGTTGAACAAGCCGCCGATGAGCGTGCCCAGGCCGTCCACCCGCAGGCCATCGGAGATCTGCTTCTGGCTGAGCTTCTTGCCGGTGATCTCGCCCACGGCCAGGAACATGCCCAGGGACTCGATCATCACCACCACCATCACCAGGCACATGGTCAGGATGGCGCCGAGGTGGAAGGAGGGCCGGCCGAACTGGAAGGGCCGGACGATGGCGAACCAGGACTGCTGGTCGATGTTGGCGAAGCTGACCTTGCCCAGGGCCATGGCGATGAGCATGCCGAGCACCAGGCCCAGCAGCACCGAGATGTTGGCGAAGAAGCCCTTCACGTATCGGGTGACGAGCAGGATGAACACCAGCACGATGGCCGCTACGGCCAGGTGCAGGGGCGCGCCGTAGGCTGGGTTAGGCATCGGACCGGTGGGGGTGTTGAGCATGGGCATGTTGGCGCCCGCAGCCCAGGTGATGCCGATGCGCATGAGCGAAATTCCGATGACCGTGATGATGCTGCCGGTGACCACCGGCGGGAAGGCCGGCAGCATGCGGCTGATGAGCGGTGCCACCAGGATGCCGAAGATACCGGCGCTGATCACGGCGCCGTAGATGCCAAGCAGGCCGATTTCAGGGTTGGTGGCCATGACGATCATGGGGCTGACGGCGGCGAAGGTGACGCCCATCATCACCGGCAGCTTGATGCCGAAGCGCCAGACGCCCAGGGACTGGATCAGGGTGACCAGGCCACAGGCGAACAGGTCGGCGTTGATGAGCATGGCCAGCTGCTCCTTGGGCAGCTTCAGCGCGCCGCCGATGATGAGGGGCACCGCCACCGCCCCGGCATACATCACCAGCACGTGCTGGATGCCAAGAAGGGTGAGCTTGCCCAGGGGCAGGATCTCGTCCACGGGTTGAATGTCTAGCTGGCTGCGCATGGGAGCTCCGACAGGGCGCCTGGCAGGTTGGCGCATGAATGGGTTGGGGAACCTCATCCTTCTGGTTGCTATAAATTTTAAGATAGAAGATCTGGTAGTCAACAAATTTTTTTCTATGATGAAAAATTTCTTACCAGTGCTGAAAAATCATCTGCGGTTGGCACCCAGTCATGGGTGGGGGCCTTTGGAACCCCTGAAAAAATCCGAATCAGGTTTTCAGCCCGATCCGGATTGCCATGACGTCGAAGATGGCGCTGGAAGACTAACTGATGACGTTGCCGGTGAGTTCCTGACGGAACTCAGCTTCCGTGGTCTTGTTCTCGGGCTTGTAAAGAGCGGGAACCGCCGCATACATCGCCGCGCAGACGACGAGGTCGCTCTTCCAGGTGATCTCGTTGGGAGCGTGGGCCTGGGATTCCGCGCCGGGTCCGAAACCCACGCAGGGGATGCCGTAGCGGCCCTGGATAGCAACGCCGTTGGTGGAGAAGGTCCACTTGTCGGTCAGAGGACGTCCCACGCGCGTGGACTTGGCGATTTCGTCGGGGGGAGACAGTCTCTGGTCACCAAACATTTCGTGATGCGCGTCGACCACAGCCTGGACGTGGGCCGCGGATTCCTTGTTGATCCAGGTGGGGAAGAAGCATTCCGTCTTGTAGACCTCGCCGGTCCACGAGGGCCTGTCATACCAATACATGGAAACCTTGACGTCGTTGCCGTACTTCCTGACGCTGGGCAGGTCTTCGATCTCCTTCAGGCAGGACTGGTAGGTTTCGCCCGCGGTCATGCGGCGGTCGATGGAGATGGCGCAGGAATCAGCCACGGCGCAGCGGGAGGGAGACGTGAAAAAGATCTCAGACGTGGTGCAGGTGCCGCGGCCCAGGAAACGCGCATCTTCGTAATGGTCGGGGTTGTACTTCGGGTCGAGCATCTTGACGAGGCCCTTGATCTGGGTGCCTTCTTCAGCGTTGTTTTCATTCAGGGCCCGGACGTCCTGAAGGATGTCCGCCATCTTGTAGATGGCGTTGTCGCCGCGTTCGGGGGCTGAACCATGGCAGGACACGCCCGTGGCGTCCACGCGGATTTCCATGCGGCCGCGGTGGCCACGGTAGATGCCGCCGTCCGTGGGTTCGGTGGAAATGACGAATTCCGGAACGATCTTGCTCTTGTTGTAGATGTACTGCCAGCACATGCCGTCGCAGTCTTCTTCCTGGACGGTGCCGACCACCATGATCTTGAAGCCTTCAGGAATGATGCCGAGATCCTTCATGATCTTGGCGCCATACGTGGCAGAGGCCATGCCGCCTTCCTGGTCGGAACCGCCGCGGCCGTAGATGACCTCATCCGTTTCGAAGCCTTCGTAGGGGTCCTTGTCCCAGTTCTTGATATTGCCGATGCCAACGGTGTCGATGTGGGAGTCGATGGCGATGATCTTGTCGCCTTCTCCCATCCAGCCGATGACGTTGCCGAGGCCGTCGATCTCGACCTTGTCGTAGCCCAGCTTCTTCATCTCAGCCGCGATCCTCCGGATGACGCCTTCTTCCTGGCAGGACTCGGAAGGAATGGCGATCATGTCGCGAAGGAAACGGGCCATGTCCGCCCTGTAGCCTTCCGCCGCTGACTTGATGGCACCGAAATTGACTTTCATGAACTCACCTCCATGCCATCAGGATAGACTAAAATTTTCAGTCAATGGGGAAATTTTTTTCTTCAAAAACGTAAATGGACCATTCTAAATATTTGGGACGCATGCGGCCATGGCCAGCCCGCTGAGCGCCCCCAGGGCCACGATGAAGATGGGCGCCACCCGCCAGGCGGCGAGGAGGACGAAGCATGCCAGGGCCACCGCGAAGTCCGCGTGCCGGTGCACCGTGCTGGTCCATACCGGATCGAACAGCGCGGCCCCGAGCAGGCCGACCACGGCTGCGTTCACGCCCCGCATGGAGGCCTGGGCCCAGCCCTTCCGGCGGAACCAGTCCCAGAACGGGAGGGTCCCCGCCAGAATGAGAACCCCGGGCAGGAATATCCCCAGGAGCGCGATGCAGCCCCCCACGAGGCCTCGAACCGGGCTGGCGACGGTCCCGAGGTAGGCCGCGAAGGTGAACAGCGGGCCTGGCACGGCCTGGGCTGCGCCATAGCCCGCCAGGAAGGCATCGTTGGTGACCCAGCCCGGTGCGCCAACCGCTTCACGCAGCAGGGGGAGGACGACGTGGCCTCCGCCGAACACCAGGGCTCCGGAGCGGTAGAAGGCGTTGAACAGCGCCAGCGGCGGGTGAGCTGCGCCGAGAGGCAGGAGCACGAGCAGGACGGCGAACAGGGCGAGGGCGACGATCCCCGCGCGCTTGGACAGGCCGATGGTGAGCGTCCCCGGGTCCGGACGCTCCGCCGTGCGGCAGAAGAGAAACCCGGCCAGGCCGCCCAGCAGGATGGTCGCAACCTGGTTCAGGGAGGAAAACCCGCCCAGGATGATCAGGGCTCCGGCGAGGGCGGTGCCGGCGCGCTGCCGGTCGGGACAGAGGGCCCGCGCCATCCCCCAGACCGCCTGCGCGACGATGGCCACCGCCACGAGCTTGAGCCCGTGGAGCAGCCCGATGCCCCAGCGTCCGTTGAGGGTGGCGGCGCCGTAGGCGAAGAGGAAGAGCGCCGCCGCGGAGGGCAGCGTGAAACCGATCCAGGCGGCGGCCCCCCCCGCCCAGCCGGCGCGCCCGAGGCCGAGGGCGAAAACCACCTGGCTGCTGGCGGGGCCGGGAAGGAACTGACAGAGGGCCACGAGATCCGTAAAGGAGGCATCGTCCGCCCACCGGCGGCGGACGACGAACTCCTCGCGGAAATAGCCCAGGTGGGCAATGGGCCCGCCGAAGCTCGTGAGGCCCAGTCTCAGGAAGACGCGCAGCACTTCCAGAGGCGATCCGCGGCCCATGAATTCCTCCTCCACCTGCGAGGAGTTAACTTTAGCTTAAGACGTCAAGACCGGGCCACTTCCGCGTTGAACT
>PLUC01000102.1 GCA_003165415.1 Holophagaceae bacterium | reverse complement strand
AAATATTTTAGGCGACCACACTAGCTATAAGCCCGCAACTCCCAGCAGCCGCCCGATCAGGGCGCTCACCCCCATGGCCAGCCCCCCGCCCAGGAGCACCCGCAGCGCGGCCCGGCTCTTCCGGGCCTGGGCCAGGTGCCCGCCGGCGACGCCCAGCAGCCCCAGCCCGGCCAGGGCCGACCCGGCGATGACCGGGATCCGCAGGCCCGGCGCGGCGAGCAGCATGGCGGCGATGGGCAGAATGGCCGCCAGGGCGAAGCTGCCGGCGGAAACGGCCGCGGCCTGGAGCGGCCGGGCCCGGGTGGTGTCGCTCAGCCCAAGTTCATCCCGCACATGGGCCTCCAGGACGTCGTGGCCGCTGAGCTGCCGGGCCACCTCCTGGGCCAGGACCGGGTCCAGGCCCCGCTTCTCGTAGATCAGGGCCAGCTCGCGCAGCTCGTCCTTGGGGTTCGCCGCCAGCTCCCGCCGTTCCTGGGCGATGTTGGCCTCCTCCGTGTCCCGCTGGGAACTCACCGACACATACTCCCCGGCGGCCATGGACAGGGACCCCGCCACCAGCCCGGCCAGGCCGGCCAGCAGGGTGGCGCTGGTGGAGGCCGCGCTGGCGGCCACCCCGATCATGAGGCAGGCCGTGGACACCAGGCCGTCGTCGGCCCCCAGCACCCCGGCCCGCAGCCAGCCTTCCCGGCCGGTGGCGTGGGGCTCATGGTGGGAGTGAGTCTGGGCCAATCTCGGTTTTGTCATAGTTTAATCATTACATGGGCTGGAATGCTGTCAACACTGGCCAACCCACCCCTTGGCCGGTATCTTGGATCCTACTGAGGCCTCCCCCCCATGGCGCAGCGCTCCAAAAGCCATCCCGACAATGTTCCCGGCTCATTCTTCGTTGACACCACTTGCATTGATTGCGGCACCTGCTATGAGTACCTGCCTTCGGTGTTCCGGGAGGCGGAGGACCACAGCCGGGTCTTCCACCAGCCGGAGGGCCCCTCCGACCGGTTCCACGCGCTCAAGGCGCTGCTGGCCTGCCCCACCGGGTCCATCGGCACCGACCGCACCGAGGGCCTCAAAGAGGCCCAGCACACCTTCCCGGACCCCATCGAGGAGGAGGTCTCCTTCTGCGGCTTCACCTCCGAGAAGAGCTTCGGAGCCTGGAGCTACTTCATCCAGAGGGCGGCCGGCAACGTGCTCATGGATTCCCCCCGGGCCGTGCCGGCCCTGATGAACCGCCTGGAGCAGCTGGGGGGCGTGGACCTGATGGTGCTCTCGCACCAGGACGACGTGGCCGACCACGGGCGGTACCACGAGCGCTTCCGCTGCCCGCGGGTCATGCACCGCGCCGATCTGGGCGAGGCCACGAGCGGGCTGGAGCGGCCCGTGGACGGCGACGAACCGGTGCCGTTGGCCCCCGACCTGCTGTTCATCCCCACCCCCGGCCACACCGCCGGCAGCGCCTGCCTGCTGTACCGGAACAAGTTCCTGTTCAGCGGCGACCACCTCTGGTGGAACCCGCGCCTGGGCATGCTGTCCGCCTCCAAGACTTACTGCTGGCACCACTGGCCCACCCAGCTCAGGAGCCTGGAGCGCCTGCTGGCCTATGATTTCACCTGGGTCCTGCCCGGCCACGGCACCTCCCACCGGGCCGGCAGCCCCGAGGCGATGCGCGCCGACCTGGAGGCGGCCATCGCCCGCATGAAGGGTTAACCTGCCGGTGCGGTGGTGCGCTTATAGAACAGCACGTCGGAGCCGAACTTGGGGCTCCAGCTCATCTTCAGGCGTTCCGTAGTAGCCAGCTCGAACCATGGGTTGGGCGGCATACCTTTGGTGATCATGACGATCCAACGCATGTTTTTCGCCCGGGACAGATTCCTGGCTACACCATTCAGCAGCTCATCGGTGAAAAAGACCGAGTCCATATATACGATGGTTGCATCTTCAACGTTTGTCTTGGCCATGTCCTGTTCCCGGAGGTCCAGCACCTTCCCGGGGGGCATCAGGCCCTGTTCCAGCATCATGCTGCGCGCCTGCTCGGCAATGACCGCACGGGAGTGCGCCAGTTCCACGCCCACAGCCTTCTTGATGGGCGAGGTCAGCAGCGCCTGCATCAGGAAGAACGACCGGCCCGACCCGAGATCGTAGAGCACATCGTTGTCACTGGCCCCCACCCGGCCCAGCATGAGATCGGTGGTCATGGGCGCGGGTTCGCCGTAGACATGGGCATTGTCGGCCTGGACCCCGGTTTCTCCGTGGGCGGAGTTCACCAGTTTTCGCTCTTCCGGCGGAGTATCCTTGCGAAAATCATCGATCGAGCTGTTGGGGATCCTGGTGAAGATGTCCTCCAGATAGGCGCTGGCAACCCTCCAGGACATCAGCGTCGGCTTGGGGACGGCGGCGACCTTGGGTTCGGGGGCGGGCTGGACGTTGCAGCAGGAAACATGGATCACCGCTGCGGTCGCCCCCAGCGTCAACAGCAGAGCCACACGAGGAAAAAGCTTTCTTATCATTCCTGGATGCTCCAAATGGGGTCAAAGCCCCGACGGTAAGTCCAATTTGGTCGATGCACCAGATCTGTCAAGGCCCGGCATGGATCGGGAAAAGTGATAAACTAGTATCACTGAGGGTTCCCATGCAAACCCAGGTCAAGGCGGTAACCGAAATCAAGCGCCACGCCACCGAGGTCATGGCGGAGCTGCGGGTATCCCGGGTGCCGGCGGCCATCACGGAACATGGCGAGATCGGGGCCTACATCGTGGACCCGGAAACCTTCGAGGCCATGGTCCGGCGGCTGGACATCCTCGAGGGCATCGCCCTGGGCGAGACCGACGTCGCGGCGGGCCGCCTGGTCAGCCATGCCGAAGCCAAACAGCGGATGGCGAAGTGGTTCCCCTGACGGTCCTGTGGACCGAACGGGCCCTGCTCCAGCTTCAGGAGATCGGGGCCTACATCGCCCTGGAAAACCCGGATGCCGCGCGCGTGCTGATGCGGCGGGTGATGGACAGTACCGACCGGCTGCCGGCCTTCCCGCAAGGTGGACGCAAGCTCCCGGAGTTCCCCGGCTTCCCCCACCATGAGGTGGTCGTTCCGCCCTGCCGGGTGGTCTATCGAGTGGAGGAACACACCGTATTGATCCTTTTCGTCACCCGCTCGGAACGGATCCTCAGGCGTTCCCATCTGGGCAGCTGAGTGTCAGGGCGTGTCGCCCTAATCCGCCCGCCGGATCTCCACGATCTCCCCCCCGGTGTCGGCCAGCAGGCGCTGGAAGGCCGGGTCGGCGCGCAGGACCTCCTCGGGGCGGGGCAAGCTGTCCGCGGCGAAGGTGATCACCAGCCGGGCCAGGCCGGGCAGCACCTGGCGCAGGGCTTCCAGCAGGTGCGGGTTGGCCTGCTCCTGCTCCAGGTCCTGGACGGTGTTGCGGACATTGGGCGGGAACAGCCAGTGCAGGACGCCGCCCTTGAACGCCAGTTCGGTGGCCATGTGCGGCAGCGCCCCGAGGGTGCGCGGCAGGCCGCCGGGGGCCTGCTTCAGGGCCTCGGCGCAGGCCTTGCGCAGCTGGTCCAGGTCGCCGGGGTCCAGGGGCGGCCTGGGCGCGGGCGCGACTGGAGCGGCGGGCTGGGCGTCTGGCCGGGGCTCCGCGGGAGCCGCAGGCCTGAGCTCCGCGGGAGCCGGGGGCCTGAGCTCCGCGGGAGCCGGGG
>PLUC01000074.1 GCA_003165415.1 Holophagaceae bacterium | reverse complement strand
ACCCGTAGGCGCGGCATCGACCTCCTACCTTGGCTCACCGAGGCTATCCAGGCGGAACTGTCCGGGGATCCCCCTCCGGCATTGGCCTGACTCAGTCACCGAAGCATCGGTTCAAGCAGTTCCGCTTTCCTCCGCCCCGCGGAGGAAAGCAATCTTCCGATGTGATCGTTGGGACCCGACTGAACGGTTACATAACATTCAGCTCGCCAGGTTGGGCGGGGACCAGGTGGTGAAGAGCTTGCCCCGCTGAGGGTCAGGACCTGGAGAGCACGCGCCCGTGGTAGCGGGAGAAGAAGGTGGTGACCTGTCCCCAGGCCAGCTCCCACAGGCCCGGGTCGCCCTTGATCGCCAGCAGGAGCTCCCGGGCTTCATCCATGTATGTCGTGGAACCGTTGGGATGATACTCCAGCATGGCGCGGACACTGTCCACCAGGTCCGCCAGCTTGACGGTCTGGGCCTCCCTGGACGCCATGGCGGCGTGGAGCCGGTTGATCTCGGCGTGCCGGTGCCGGTCGCCTTCTTCGAGGCTGGCGGGATCGGTGAGCTCGCCCACCAGGCCCGCCACCTGGTCGCCGAAGGCCTCCCGGATCTGGCCCAGGTGGACCTCCTGGTCGTCCACCACATCATGCAGCCAGGCGGCCGCGACCATTTCCGGAGTGGCCCCGGGAACCGACCCCACCAGTCTGGCGACCGCTTCGAGATGGACGGAAATAGGCTCGCCGGTGTAGCTCCAAAGCCGGTTCCTTTGGTGGCTCACCGCAAATTCTTTTGCTTCCGCGATCAGGTCGATTTTTCCCGCCGAATCCATTGAACCGCCTCCTTGTCTCGTCTGCCCTGATGGCCCGGTAGTCCACCTAGCTGGCTTTTGCCTCCCTAGCGTAGGGCAGGAAAAAAGCTGCTACGCCGCAACACCTCGCTCCATCCGATGGCAAGAGTCTGCGAGAACATCGTCGGTTGATTCCTTCATTCCTTTTGGCGGGGGATTTACTCAGAGGTCTCAGTGGAAAGCTTTCTGCTGATTTGTCGTCTGTCCGGCAGACAATCGGGACTCGGATCCAACCAGCCAAGCTGAAAATTTTGAAATCTCGATACCCCCCATGGCTTTTACATGAGCAAGATTGGAGCCAATACTGTAAATGTAATTAAAACATATATTTAAACTTATATATCATTCGCTGGAGCTACGAAATAAATCAAAATGAATTACCATTCAGTTCAATTCAGCTCTTGAGACCATTCGGTGGACGGTAGCCGGGAGGCCATGGAGAAGGCCAAGCCGGTTCCTGATCCAGAGCCGGGGACCAATGTGGAGGGGTTGAGGGTGATGGTGGGATAACAAATCCTGGCATCATGCTGATTGGAGAACGATCACAGGAATGATGACGGCAGAGCGAGGCCTCGAGCATGACCAACCCAAGGAACAGGGCCATTGAAGGCATTCGGGTGGGCGATACCTTCTCCGTGACCCGCACCTTCACGGAAATGGACGTGAGCCGGTTCGCGGAGATGACTCGCGACTACAACCCGGTCCATTTCGATGACCGGTTCGCGAAAGCCAAGGGTTTCAACAGCAGGATATGCCACGGGCTCCTTGTGGGAAGCATGTTCACCGAAATCGGAGGACAGATCGGGGTGCTAGCCTCCACCGTGGACCTAGTCTTCAAAAAGCCCGTCTTCCTGGGCGACACGGTGACTTGCCAGTGGACCTTCACAGAGATTGATGAAAGATCCCATGCCAAAGCCCAGGTGGAGTTCAGGAACCAGGACGGGATCCTCGTGCTTACCGCCACCGTCAAGGGCATAATCCCAGGACCCTTGGAAAGCGCGATCCTGAAGGCAATGGTGGAAGAGGGAGATCCCACCAACCTGCTCGCAGACCGTTCCGCGGAGTGAGGGACATGGAAAAGCCCAAGCCCTGGACAGAATTGGGGGCAGCTGGCTAGACGGAGACCACGATCTTGCCGATCTGGGCGTTGGATTCCAGGTAGCAGTGGGCCGCCACGATTTCGGCAAGGGGGAAGACCTTGTCGATGTGAGGCTTGAACTGGCCGGAAGCGAGGTGGTCGAACACATACTGCTTGGCGGCCACGAACGCTTCGGGGTGCGAAATGATCTCAAAGAGGGTGTAGCCGCGGATGGTGAGGCTCTTGGAGAGGGCGGTGAAGAGGGGATAGGGCGTGGGTTCCTGGGCGAGGGCGCCGTACTCGTAGATGATGCCGCCCCGGGATGAGGCTTCGGCGAGAGTGGGTAGGCCGCTGCCGGCGATGGGGTCGAAGATGACCCGGGCGCCCTTCCCGCCGGTCAGTTCGGCGACCCGGGCGGCAAGGTCCTCCTCCTGGGTGGCGATGACATGGTTGGCGCCCAAGGCGAGCAGCTCAGCCTTCTTGGCGGAGCTGCGGGTGACGGCGATGGACGTGGCGCCCTGGGCCTTGACGATCTCGATGGCGGCGAGGCCGACGGAACTGCTGGCGGCGGTGAGGAGGACGTGGTCGCCGGGACCGATCCTGCCCAGGTGGACGAGCGCTCCGTAGGCGGTGATGTATTGCATCCAGATGCTGGTGCCCTGCTGGTAGGAGAGGCTGGCGGGGTAGACCGCCAGTGCATGGGCCGGGACGATGGCGACCTCGCCGTAGACACCGTAGGTGTTGGCCGGGAAGGCGGGGACCGTGCTGGCGGTCTTGCCCAGCCAGGCAGGGTCGACCTCGGGACCGAGCGCTTCGACGATGCCGGAGGCCTCGTAGCCAAGCTTGGAAGGCAGCTCCGGGGCCACCAGGTAATGGCCCTGGCGGAACATGGATTCGGCGCGGTTGAGGCCGATGGCCTTGACCCGCAGCCGAACCTCGCCGCTGCCGGGTTCGGGGAGGGGAAGCGATTCCAGCTGGAGGACCTCGGGTCCTCCGACGGAGTGGAAGCGGACGATCTTGACGGTTTCAGATGGAGGCATGGGCGGGACCCCGTGATGGTCTTGCGTTTGGGTTGTGGCCTGGGTGGTGGCGAACCTGATGGCAATGCCATCCACCACGCATCCGATTTTGCCAGAGCCGGATTGAACTGGAAAATAATTATTTTTTTCAATTCCATGTCTGTTTTTTCCGGTTCACCAGCCGGCTTTCTGAATCACGGGTCGACTTTGACGTAGGTGAGCACATGGTGCGCCAGCAATCCGGAGGAACTCCCGATGGTGTCCACGGTTCCGTATGCGGAGCGGTTCCCGATCTTGAGGATCCGGGCCGTACAGACGATGTCCTCCCGGCGGCCGCTGCTTTTCGGAGTGCCGGTGACCGCATGTCAGTGATTTTCCAGGATGAGGTCAGCGATGACCGGGCGATGGTCGGAAGCCTTTCCGTTGCCAACCCAGCAGCGCCAGACATGAATCTGGGTACTGGCCATGATATGGTCCAGGCGCATCCAGGAAAGGTGCAGCCAGGGAATCCGGTGTTGAAGCAGAAAGTGACCATAGGTGTAACCGTAACCCCTTCCCCCTGTGCTGAAGGCGTCCCGGAGCCCGGCATCCTCGAGGATGGCGCAAACGCTGGAAGGTTGAGGCGAATTGAGATCACCGCCGAGGATGACCGGGCAGGATTCCGATGCCAAGAGCCTCCGCAGTTCTTGCGCCTGCTGGAGGCGGATCGCTGCGTTTCCCTCAAGCTCTTGAATGGCATCCAGTGGATGCCATTGGCCATCCAGATCGGTCCTGAACGCGTTGAGACCATCCCGGGGTGACTGGAAATGGACACTATATAACGTGATGGCCGAACCACCACGGCTCACCTGACAGCGAAAAAAGGTAGAGACTCCCAAGGGAGAGGAAACCTTCTGGACCTCCGATGCGGAAAGGGGAAGCCTGCTGGCGATGAGGAATTGGTCCAAGGAGCGAACGTTCCATCGCTTGAAGAACTTGCCATATGGGCTTTTCAGAAATCCATTGGCGTCCTGGAGCAGAACGACATCTGGTTGATACCGGACGATATCGTTCAGGAGTTCACCACTGTCGTGGATGCCGAATTTGGCGTTGCAGGTGAGGACCCTGATGACCGGGGTGGTCACGGGTCCCGGATGCCTCTGGGCCGACCAATGAAACCCCATGATCGGCCCAAGCACCCAAGCAAGGCACAGCGCCGGTAACCAGATCCAGTCCCGGCCCGCCAACGAGGAGACGGCCAGCAGCAATAAACCTGGAACGGCCCACATGGCCTGTGGAAGATAAAGATTCAAGGCTCCGAACCACCAATGCTCCGCGCCCAGGTAGTTGACGCTGGATATGACTGCCAGCGTCACTCCGTAAAGAGCCATGAGGGCGAGCAAGGTTATTTTGAAAGTTCCAGTCATCCAACCATTCAATCGGGTCCTTCACTTCCTATTGAGAATGCCCGAAAAGGCCCCTGCTCCGCGAGGATAATCCGGCCGTCCTGCCTGGGCCCGGATTTCCGGTTGGCCGGACGGTGCCACCAGGGACCAGGAACGCTGGAAGGTTCACGGTTACGGACATTTCAGGATGCAAGGACCACGCTTCGTCCCTATCAATAATGGGCGGGGAAATCCTCATCCAGAACTGCGATGAGCGACGGCACAACCAGGATCGAAATCGTCTGGCAGGCTCAGAATATCGGCAGTCACACCATTTTCTTTCCGGGCAGGAACAAGTTCTTGAGTGATGAACAAGGCCACCTGTTCCCGCCCAACGACGGCAGCGACACGTCTCCCGAACTGCAGCCAGGGATGACGACGAACGATTTGAAGGTGAGCTATACCATTTCAACAGGGCTTGAAAATAACCTCTATTGGGGCAGGCGGAGCAATTTCACGGATGGATTGGATTTCAGAATCAAGCTCAAGGCGAGGTGAGGGCGGCCAAAAGCGTCTCCGCATCCCGCCTTGTGGGGTGGTGGTAGCTGGATAATCATGCCCGCAGCACCTTTGGGCCTCCGGGCGACGGCAGAAGAACATGCCTGCGCCCATGGGCACCTCCAATTACCCCACGAGGCTACCGGTCCTCTGCTTATGTGATCACGCACGCCTGGCAGCCTCAGAGGCCCACGCACCGCCACCACGAAGGCCTTCCACAAAGCGTTGCTCGGGTACCGTGCAGCCTTCCCCGAGGAGATGACCATCCCTGGCACTCAACTTGCTCTTCAATCCGCTGCCATGCGATGCGCTGAGTCCTTCTCTCTGGAAGTGGATGGCACCACGGAGGAGGAGCGGGCCGAGTTGCGCCGTGAAATCCACGCCAACATCCTCGATCAGGCCTGCTCGGCGAGAGCCCCGCATTGATCACAGTGGATGGGTTCCTCACTATCCAAAGTAGCGGGGTCCATTTCGGCCCAGGCTGCCCATTCCTCGTGACCGGGTTGGCCGGCGCAGGTGGAGCAGATGGCTTTGCAATCGTTGTCGGGAGTGTGGAAGTAGCGCATGGCAAATCCTTTGAAGCCTTTCTGGGTGAAAGGCATGTTTGATGCCATTTTATAAAAATTGTAATAAAAGATAGTTAATCAAAGATACGACCCTGGGTGCCAGCCAAGGCTATCAAAATGAAGAGCCTATCTCCCCATCCCACCACCCCATTCCCCCAATCTCTCCCATTTTGCCGGGTTCATTCCGTCTATCCAGTCCAGCCAACCGGGATGACAAAGGAGATCTGGACCAGAGTCCGGGTTAGAAATCCCTGGTTTTCAAATGAGTTGACTATAGCCATAATATATCATGAATTGACAGGCCACCCTTCAGTTGTAAACAACAAATCAAAACCCTTTGCCCGATCAAGAGGGTTTTGAATCCCAATACTCAGTGCATGGGAGGCAGCAAAGACCCACAATGGAGGACCGGGCCAGTACAAGGAGAATTCATGCCCACAAAAACGAATCGGGAACAAAAGTGTTCCTTTTGTGGCAAGGCCCCGCACGAGGTGGAACAACTGCTTGCAGGTCCAAGTGCATACATCTGCGATGAATGCATTGAGGCAGGGCAGCTCCAACTGCGCATGAGTCGCCAGGGCAACCATGTGAGCAAACATGAACCGAAGGTTGCCCGCCCTAAGGAAATCAAGGCCTTCCTGGATGATTACGTGATCGGCCAGGAGGGAGCCAAGAAACGAATAGCCGTCGCTGTCTACAATCATTACAAGCGCATCCTTACCCCCCAAAAGAGCTTGGGAACCACTGAGGTGGAGCTCACCAAGAGCAACATCCTGCTCATCGGTCCCACCGGCTCGGGTAAAACTTTGCTGGCCCAGACCCTAGCCCGCATGCTGGAAGTGCCCCTGGCCATGGCCGACGCTACCACCCTCACTGAGGCCGGGTATGTGGGTGAGGATGTGGAGAACATTCTTACTAAGCTCCTCCAGGTGTCCAACTACGACGTGGAGCGAGCCCAGCATGGGATTGTCTTCATCGATGAGATCGACAAGATCGGCCGCAAGAGCGAGAACCCAAGCATCACCCGGGATGTGAGTGGCGAGGGCGTCCAGCAGGCCCTGCTCAAATTGGTGGAAGGCACCGTGTCCAACGTCCCCCCTCAAGGTGGCCGCAAACACCCCCACCAGGAATTCATTCAGGTTGATACCTCTAGTATCCTTTTTATTTGCGGTGGCGCCTTCGTAGGGATCGAAGACATCGTCAAGCAACGGGTCCGGGCCAAGGCCGTGGGTTTCGGCGCCAAGCCCAGCTCCAAGGATCGCAAGGACGAAATGCTGAAGCTTGTGGAGCCGGAGGACATCATCAAATACGGCCTTATTCCCGAGTTGGTGGGACGTTTGCCGGTGGTCTCCACGCTGGAACCACTGGACCGGGAAGCTCTGCTGGCGATCCTGACCCAGCCCAAAAACGCGGTCACCAAACAATTCACTCGGCTGTTCGAGATGGACAACATCGAACTCACCTTTGAGACCGGCGCTCTGGAAGCCATCGCAGATCAAGCCTTGCTGAGGAAGCTGGGGGCTCGCGGGCTTCGCTCCATGCTGGAGCAGATCCTTCTGGAGCCCATGTTCGAGCTACCATCCGAGGATCGGACAACCATGGGGGCCCTCCACCTTACCCGACAGATGGTGGAAAAAGAGCTGGGCATCACCAGCTTCATTATCCCAGCGGCCGGATGAAATAAGTCTGTCTCTTGTCCAAAAGTTGTTGACGAATTCCTTTCCTGGCTAAGGTGTTTAGGCTTGGGGGTGCTTGAGTTGATCATGGCCATCACCCCTCGGCTTCAGGCAGATGATTTCTATGAACGACAAAACCATGGTGCTGATTGGCCAGGGACGCCGTATGGCGAAGAATAGCCCACATAGCTTCGAGATTGTCGTAGACCACTGCTGCCCTGTCTACAAGGTTGACTTGGCTATCATCCGGGCAGGATTTCAGTGCTTCGCTTAAAATCCCGGCAACTTCATCACGGACCTGATCATTGAAAAATGAATAGTCGTTGTCCAAGTCCTTGAATGCAGCATTGGCGACAAGTTGGTTGGTCATGGATGACTCCATCAAAATGAACCAGGGTTACCGTTCGCGGGTTCATCCTCTTAACCTTCCATCTCGCTCATCTACCCATCTTGAAAAAGAAATGCAAATTGGACTGGCATTGTAGACCTACTACGGGCACCATTTGCAGGAGATAGAAACCAACAATCATGGAGGAGACATCATGGGCGACAAGGGTGGCAAGAAGGACAAGGAGAAGGGCCAGAAGCAGAAAGCCGAGAAGCAGGTAGAGAAAGCAAAAGTCAAGCAGGAGAAGGACCCAAAGAAAAAAATCTGATAACACTATCCCTGGGTGGGCATCGTCTTCCAGCATGGCGCCTACCCCATTCGACAGTGATCTTGGTGATCTCAGTTGACCCAGAATATTGCAATCGGTTCTGCTTTCGAAAATGTTCCTGGCAGGTGTCAACTGTCCAGATGGTTACAGCCATTTGGATCGGTAAAGCATACCCAAGATCGCCAACCTCCACCAGCAGGTCATGGTCCGGGCAATGTACCAGCTTGGTCTACGTCGGTTTGAAGCCTATGAGCTTCGCTGGGACCGGTACGATGAACGCGCGAAGACCTATACTGTCGAGGGCAAGGGTGGCAAGGTCGAGACGTTGCCGGTGGTCGAGGAGATGGCCGAATGGTTTGCGAAGCTGCCCCGGCTGGGCCGCTATATGTGCCCGCGAAACAACCACGATTCCATCCATGGCGAGAAGTACACCGATCACGTAGTGAAGCAGGCTGCGGCTGCTATGGGCTTTACCGATTGGAACCACCATCGGCTTCGAGCATCATTGGCCACCAACCTTTTGAACAAGGGCATCCCCCTGGTTCAGGTTTCGGCAATCATGCGGCATAGCTCGCCGAGCACTACCGCCCTCTTCTACTACGAGCAAGATATCAAGAATATGCGCAGTGCCATGGAGAAGCCCAAGCCTGAGCCCGATCCGGAGCCTGTTGCCAATGTGCAGACGTTGAAGGTATTGGTGGGTTGATTTAAAAACCTGGTGGTTCATCGCCCTCAAAGTATGGATCATAGCCGGCAAAGATGGTACACTGTAGGCGATCAGCATCCATCAAAACACTTTCAGGCACACGCTTTCTTTCCATTTCCAGTGTTTCAACAAGTCCACTAACAATTCCCGCAACGGACCTATGGATCAACTCGTCTCCTTTGATGGCATTATCATATTCAATGACCGCGTCGAAAAACAAATAGAATTCTTTTTTGGGATACTTACCCTTTTGGAACAAAGCTAATCCTAGCAATGCCCATGCGTCATTAACATTCGAAGCTAATTTATTTTTCATACTTTTGGTCATCAGATCTACCTATTCAATGTGTTTATTCCGAGAGATTGACTGGAATGATTTTCAATCAGATAAGCTGT
Organism: Holophagaceae bacterium; assembly: GCA_003165415.1. GTDB lineage: Bacteria > Acidobacteriota > Holophagae > Holophagales > Holophagaceae > Mesoterricola. Next base: position 62,363 of record PLUC01000074.1, on the reverse strand, counting down.
AACAAATTGATCGAAAAAATTCAGTAATGCTGTTGCTTAAGTTATTTTATATTTCTTAATCAATCCCAATAATCATTTGTGGGTTCTTCAAAATACTGCTTAATTCTGGTACGAAAGCGTACCCCCAGACGTTTGTCATTTTGCAATTCCTCCAAGAGGTGTATCGATTGATCCGAGTTTATCCGCAGTAGTTCCTTTAGTAAAGTTCGCAGGTAGGTCCTTGTTGCAGGCAAGGAGGGAACCCTCATCATCTCGTTGGCAATAAATTCGATAATTTCAGGATGACGAAATGCACTAACAGCTTCGACGAAATTGTTCATTCGCGCATAGTTGTTTCGATTTCTGTATGCGATTCCAAATAAAAGCGTTAAGGCATCATTCCTACCGGAATTGGCCATTGTCATGAGTGTGTAGCAAATGGACCTGAAGTCAGAGTCTATGTCATTTTCGATCATTTTACTAACACATCCAAGCGGAAGCTTTGCCACAGAAAGTGTTTCCAGATCGATCTGTTTGATTTTCATTACTTGGATTCCTTCCCAATAATGTCCTTCTTTCTTGGCTTGAAGGCTTCCTTCAATGAAGCGTTTACCTCAATTAAATTGAAGGATTCTGCATCCCAATCGTCCTCCAGCCATTCCTTGAACTCATCGTGCCTTGGATCTGCCGGATCACTGAGGGCCTCTAGCATTTCCTGATATCCCCATACCCCACCGCAATCCTCGGGTGGGCAGGCGCGTTCGCCTTCTAGACACACCGGTACCGTGAGAGGGACTTTGGGGAGGATGATTCTCCCAACCCTGATCTCGTGGATCCAGGAGTCGCCAAAGTCGTACTCATAGCGGAACTTTGGCTTGAGGTCCAGCTTCGCAAGGGCGATTCGTTCACTCTTGTATTCCGTCCATCCCTCTGGATCCGACTGGCCGAACTCTACCCCATGTATGCGGAAAGAGTGCAAATGGCAGTCCTCCCAACCAAAGGCAATCTGGATTACACCGTGAAGTTTGGCCAGAGAATAATTCGCGGGCACGAGAACACGGCGCCAGACGGGCGGTTGGATTTCAAGCAGCACGATCTTAAGGTTGAGGACCTCCGAAGAAACGGCCTGGACCAATGGGGCCTCCCTCTGCTGTGGATGCCTTCATTATCGCTGCCCGGCAAGGTAGAGAAAGTCAGGAGTGTGGGCAAGGGACGAATTTCCTCTGGCTCAGCCCCATCTGGACTCCGGGCCCCCTTCCCTATCTCTTCCACAAATTTGGGTTCGGCCCTGGCATCCGTGAAACCTCTCCCAAATCTCTCCTGGACCAAAACCCCAGGTCCAAATCCCAAATCCCATGCCAAATTTGATTCCACCCCCCTCTTTGGAAATTCTAGAGCCTCCCCCGCTTTTCTCCACTTCTCCCGAATTTCCGTTCTCTTTTTTCGTTAATTTCGCATTTCCCCCTTGACGAACCACGGACAAAAAGCGAAATTGGTCCTGTGGAAGGTTCAACGACTCGACCGCTTCGGGGGTTCCCAATGTCCAAGTCCTTTGGTTACAAACTTCCTGGTTACTTCATGGAATACGGCCCCGTCGAGGCGGGCAGCGAAGATGCCGCACGCACGCTTATCCGGAAGCGGCTTGGGGTGGGCCGGCTACCCTGGGGCACCCAGATCTGGGACCTGAGCGTGCGGCCTTTGACCCGGTGGCGTGTGGATCAGGCATCCTGAGGAAGGTCGGGATCAGGGAGCAACTTCGCCTGCCATTTGAAAGGCCAGCCAGGATCCTTCAATGGACCGGAACACCATGGACAACTCCCGGGTTGTCGAACAACAGATCTGCCGAGACTGCGGCATGATCCGAGATCCGGGACCATGGGGCGCCGGAAAAAATTTCGGCCTGTTGCACCGAGAAGCCGCGCACGTAGATCCGGTCCAGCCGCAGCACAGGACGCTTGGATGGAAAGCTCAGACCCGGTGACTCGTGATCTCCCCAGGCTCCACCAAACACTTCTATCAAGCCGAGGCGCTTTGCCAGCAGGAGGTCTGCTTCATTGCGCCAGTCATTGAAGTCTCCGGCAATGATGAGCGGCAAGGTGGGGTCGACAATGTCTTCGAGGTAACCGGCCAGAGCGTCCAGCTGCCTTCGTCGCGAACGCGCGAATATGGACAGGTGTGCGCAGACACAATGAATCACTTTCTGGAAGCCCAGGACGTTGATCGCGCAATGCAGCAGGCCGCGCCGCTCGAAGCGCATCTGGGTGACGTCCTGGTTGTGGGAATGTTCGATGGGGAAGCGGGCAAGGATCGCGTTGCCATGGTGCCCATGGCCGTAAACCACGTTGCTGCCATAGGCGGTGGACCGCCACACGTCCTCCGCGAGGAAGTCCTGCTGGGGCTCGTCAGGCCAATTTTCGATGTTCTTGGCATGCCTGTTGTTCATGCCCTGAACCTCTTGGAGGAAGACGATGTCCGGCCCCAGGGCGCGCAGTTGATCTCGCAGTTCATGCACCATCATGTGTTGATGAAACTGGGAGAAACCCTTGTGGATGTTGTAGGTGACCACGTGCAGGTGCTGGCTTCCCATGTCGCTCACGATTCCGGGAGCATACGCTCCTGATTAGGTTCGGGAAAGGCTCTCCGATGTAAATTTTGCATTTCCGCGCCTGTCATCGCCCCCGACGGCAGGATCCTCTCATGGCCTACCGAGGAGCCCTCCCACGGGAGGGAATGGATGGCATCCGGCGCGCGGCAGGGGCTGAACGATAGGGACGGCCGGCTCTTTCCTGGCCTCGCTCACCGCCCCGGCTCGGACCGACCCGATAGTCACTCCCCCAACCGCCATGCTGGAAGCCACCAGGTTCAAAGTAGTTCCCGTCATAGCCTCCGCCGGAACCCACCACCACGGCTCCGTCCACGCCAACGCCCGGGTAGAGGCAACCGCAAAGTCCCGCCAGGAGCAGAAAGGTAAGCCCAATCGGTTTCCAGGGAAGGATCCTAAGCATCCGGACTGAAGAGTTCATATTCATTTCTGCTCCACCTGGGTGGCGTTGTCCGTCCATTCCATCAAGCCGATGGGAGCCCCCGCGGGATCTGCGATGACGGCCGTCCTGCCGCCATGGCGGTCCACATGGGGCTGGACCAGGACCCGGCCTCCCATGGCCACGGCCTTGGCCGTCGCGGCCATGGTATCCGTCACGCGGATGAAATTCAGCCAGTGGGGATGGCGGGGCAAGGAACCGCCCGGCATGGCGTTGACGCTCGCGCGAGCAGAATCGTCGCTGGCCAGGATCAGGTGTTCCGCCGTGCTTTCGCTCGGCAAAGGAAAGACGTCGTAATCAAACAGCTTTTGATAAAAGGCCGCATCCTGGGCGGGGTCCTGCGCCAGAAGCGAACTCCAGATCCATTCCCCGGGAGCGGCGAGACTATCGGAGGGATCACCCGTGCTCGACGCGAGCATTCCGAACACGGCGCCTTCCGGATCCGCCAGCACGGCCTGCCGGCCATGCCCCGGGAAGGTCACCGGCCCCCAAAGGGCCTTGGCTCCATTCTTGATGGCATTGCTCCTGGCCGCATCCACATCCTGGACCGAGAAAAAAGCCAGCCATGCGGATTGGTGCTGTTCGCCCGCGGCCATAGGCCGCTGCAATAGACAGCCAATCTGGCGGCCTTCCATGGAAGCGAGGACGTAATTCTTGGCGCCCGGCTGAATGGTTTCAAATTTCCAGCCAAACATGCCTCCATAGAAGCGCTCGGCCACGGCCAAGTCGGGCGTGACCAGATCCGCCCAGATCATCTTTCCTGAAAGGTGTTCAGGATGGGCCACCTCACCCAGGGGAGGCCACTGGACGGGCGCTCCCCCCACCAGGGGACGAGCCATGCCTGTTCCCAGCAGAACCAACAGGGCCAGGACCGGAGGGCGGCAAATGCCGTGGAATGGACTGATCATCTCGTGTGCTCCTCAACTTGGCCAATGCTGGGTCGGCATTCCGGGGTCGTTTGCATGGTGGCTGGCAGGCCCTGCCCTCACGCCCGGTTGGACGTAGAAGTACTCCAACCCATGAAGCAAATTTTGATCCATTTATTATTATTAATAATTTCAATAATTAAATCGGCATTGCCAGGGCATCCTATGCCGCATCCCACCAAAATGAAAACCCAAACCACTCATTCTGATGGTGCTTCTGGGTTGTCTGGGGCAAGGCCGGACAAGGCCTTCCGGACCGCCCCTTGAATCATTCAAATTGAATAGGCAAGCGTTTCAAACTGACCATTCCCAAGCGTTCCCCGATGGGGTTGCCGCTCCATGGGACATTGCATTGATTGCTCTTATGCTGTGGCACAAAAGGTGCCCCTGGCTATGCCCAACCGGTCCAGATCGCTCTCGCCGGGACCGGAAAGCAGGAGCTGCCATGACCACCCTCGCCATTGAAACCGTAAACGGCAGCCCCATCCTGGTGGTGAAGGGGGAGCGAAGCGAGGTCTACCGAGTGGCTCCCGATCACCGGGAGGATTCCATTCCACCCTCTGGGGAATGGGTGATTGCGAACCGTGGATGGGGGGTTGTCCTTTATGTGGGAATCCATCTGACCAAGGATGCACCGCAGCCCTTTGGCCACCATCTTCCTGGTCACGCCCTGGAACACGGCCCCGTCAAGGCAGTCACCTATGCCGCCCACATGGTCATCCACAAACGCCTTGGGGTCAGCTGGCTGCCCCGGGGCATCCAGGTCTGGGACCTGGGCGTGCGGCCTTCGAGCCGGTGACGGGGTCCGCCATCAACACGTCCCCGGTACCGGAATCCGGGAAAACTGGAGCTTCACCTTGACGTCAAGGCTTGAATCCGGTAGCGTGTTTTTCCCCATGGATCGTGAGGAATGATATGAAATACAACCAGTTTGGACGGACCGGACTGTTCGTGTCGGAAATCTGCCTGGGCACGATGACCTTTGGCGGCAACGAAGATGCGGGGTTCTGGAAGGCCATCGGCACCCTCCGGCAGGCCGAGGTGGACCGGATCGTGGGGCGGGCGCTGGCGGCCGGGGTGAATTTCATCGATACGGCCGATGTGTATTCCTACGGGCAGTCGGAGCGGCTGCTGGGCCAGGCCCTGAAGGACCTCGGGGTGGCCCGAAAGGATGTGGTCATCGCCACCAAGGTGTTCGGGGAGATGGGGCCGGGACCCAACGACCGCGGGGCCGGGCGGGGGCACATCATGGACTCGGTCCAGGGCAGTCTGGAACGGCTGCAGACGGACCACATCGACCTCTACCAGATCCACGGCACGGATTTGGTCACGCCGGTGGAGGAGACCCTGCGGGCCCTGGACGATCTGACCCGGCAGGGGCTGGTGCGCCATGTGGGGGTGTCCAACTGGACCGCCTGGAGGATCGCCAAGGCGCTGGGGATCAGCGAGGCGAAGGGGTATGCCCGGTTCGAGACCCTGCAGGCCTACTATTCCATCGCCGGGCGCGATCTGGAACGGGAGCTGGTGCCCCTGCTCAATGAAGAGAAGATCGGCCTGATGGTCTGGTCGCCCCTGGCGGGCGGGCTGCTGTCGGGGAAGTTCGGGCCGGGGGCCACCGCCGAGGAGGGCGCCCGCCGCGCGACCTTCGATTTCCCGCCGGTGAACACCGAGCGGGCCTGGGCCTGCGTGGCGGCCATGCGCGAGATCGGCAAGGCCAACCAAGGGGTGTCGGTGGCGCGGGTGGCCCTGGCCTGGCTGTTGGCCAAGCCCCACGTCATGAGCGTGATCATCGGAGCCAAGACCACGGAACAGCTGGACGACAACCTGGCTGCCGCCGATCTGGTCCTCAGCGCCGCGGAGATGGCCAGCCTGGACCAGGTCAGCGCGCTGCCGGCCGAATACCCGGGCTGGATGCTGGAGCGCCAGGGCGGCTCGCGCCGGCCCAAGCCATTCAGCAAATCCTAAGGCATTGCCAGTTCAAGGCTCACGGGGCAGTGATCGGAGCCCATGACGTCCGCGTGGATGGCCACGGCCTGGACCCGGTCCACCAGGGTCCGGCTCACCAGGAAGTGGTCGATGCGCCAGCCGACGTTCTTGCCCCGGGCGCCGCCCCGGGCGGTCCACCAGGTGTAGAGGCCGGGCACCCCGGGGTTGCGCTCCCGCAGGATGTCCACCATGCCTTCGGCCAGGTAGGCGCGGAAATCCTCGCGCTCCTCGTCGGTGAAGCCGGGGCTGGTGCGGTTGTCCTTGGGGCGGGCCAGGTCGAGTTCTTCGGGGGCGACGTTCATGTCGCCGGTGAGGATGATTTTTTCGCCCAGAGCGAGCCGGGAGCGGATGATGATGGCCAGGTCCTTGGCGAACTGCCGCTTGTACTGGAGCCGCACCAGGCCGGCGGAGGCGTTGGGGAAGTAGCCGCCGATGATGGTGAGGTCGCCCAGAGTGCTGATGATGGCGCGGCCCTCGGTATCGTAGGCCGGGACGCCCAGGCCCCTGCTGTGGCGGAAGCCCAGTTCGCGCTTGGTGAGGGTGGCCGAACCGGCGTAGCCCTTCTTGCCGGAGGAAGGGAACCAGCACACATCGAAGGCCGACTCCAGCTCCCGCCGCGCGCCCAGATCCACCTCGTCCCACTCGGCCCGGATCTCCTGGAGCGAGATCACATCGGGGTCGGCCCCCTCCAGCCAGTCCATGAAGCCCTTGCCGAGCACGGACCGGAACCCGTTGACGTTCCAACTAAAGCATTTCACAGTTCCCTCACCAGTCGATCCAGCAACCGATCCGCGCGCCAGCGCATCCAGCCCAGGAGCAGGAACGCGCTCCAGCCCCGCAGCCGCCCGTTCAGAAGCAGGTGGGCGCCCTGTTCGTGGGGGGTCACCCGCAGGGTGCCGTCCTCCACGGCGCCCAGGCCGGTGTGGTGCCAGCGCAGCACCAGGCCCTCCCCCTCCTGTTCCACGGGGCGCAAGCCCGGGCAGGCCTTGAGGCTGGCCAGGGTTCCGGGCCCGGTCAGCCGGACCCGGAAGGCCTCCACCGGCGCGTCGGTGAGGCGTTCTTCCTGGAACCGGAAAATGGGGCGGCGCATGGCCTTCAGCGGACCACGAACCCCGGCTTGGCATCTTCGGGCGGGGCCACCAGGTAGGGCTTGGAGTCGTTGTCACTGGCGGCCAGCAGCATCCCGTGGCTCATGGTGCCCATCAGCGGCCGGGGCGCGAGGTTGGCCACCACCACCACCTTGCGGTCCACCAGCTCTTCGGGGGCGTAGGCCACGCCGATGCCGCCCAGGATGGTGCGGGTCTCGAGGCCGATGTCCACGGTCATCTTGATGAGCTTCTTGCTCTTGGGCACCCGCTCGGCGGTGAGCACCCGGCCCACCCGGAGGTCCATGAGGGCGAAGGTGTCGTACTCAATCAGGTCTTTCACCGGGGGCAGGTCCAGGGGGGCTTCGGCCTGGACGGCCACGGGCTCGGTGGTCTGGTTCTCTTCTTGCATGACTGCCTCCTTATCGATGCGCTGGAACAGGGGAGCGGGCTCGGCCACGGGGGCCTGGGCGGCGGCTTCGTACTGGAAGGTCTCGAACCGCTGGTCGGCCACCTGGCCGGTCATGCCCAGGCTGGTCCACAGCTTCTGGGTCATGTCGGGCATCACCGGAGCCGCCAGGACGGCGGTGAGCCGGAGCGCCCGGTAGAGCTGGCACAGTACCGTGTCCAGCCTGGCCTGGGCGGTCTCGTCCTTGGCCAGCTTCCAGGGCTCGGACTTGACGATGTAGCCGTCCAGGTGCCGCAGGTAGGTCCAGAGCAGGTCCAGGGCCCCCTGAAAATCATTGGCCTTGGCCTTGGCCAGGTAGGCCGGGGCCAGGGCCCGGCCCGCTTCCAGCACCTCCTGGTCCTGGGCATCCAGGACCACGGCCGTCGGAACCACACCGTGGCGGTAGCGCTGCAGCATGCTCAGGGTGCGGGAGGCCAGGTTGCCCAGGCCGTTGGCCAGGTCGGCGTTCAAGCGGTCCATGAAGCCCTCGAAGGAGAAACTGCGGTCCAGGCCCACCTGCATTTCCCGCATGAAGAAAAATCTCGCCGCGTCGTTGCCGAAGTGCAGCAGCTCCTCCGGGCGCACCACGTTGCCCCTGGACTTGGACATCTTGTCCTCGCCCATGAGCCACCAGCCATGGGCCAGGATGGTGTGCGGCAGCTGCTCGCGGATGCGCGCGGGCAGCGGCCCGTCGAGGTCGTCCCCGGCCTCCCGGAACATGGCCATGAGAAAGGCCGGCCAGTAGATGGCGTGGAAGCGCAGGATGTCCTTGCCCACCAGCTGCACGGTGGGGGGCCAGAAGCCTTCGCGGCAGGCGGACAGGTAGTTGAGCAGGGCGTCGAACCAGACGTAGACCACGTGCCGCTCGTCCCCGGGAACGGGGATGCCCCAGGTGATGCTGGTGCGGCTGATGCTCAGGTCCTGCAGGAAGCCGCGCTCGCCGCCGGGGGCCACGAACTGCTTCACCTCGTTCAGCCGGAAATCCGGCTGGACGAACTCCGGGTACTGCTCGTAGAGCTGGATCAGCCAGTTCTCGTAGGCCTTGAGCCGGAAGAAATAGCTCTCCTCCTCCAGCTCCACCAGCTGGTGGGCCAGCCCCTGGGCCTGCATCTCCTTGGCCTGGGTCTCGGTGACGTAGGCCTCGTCGCTGACCGAGTAGAGCCCCTTGTAGGTGTCCTTGTAGATGTCGCCGGTGCCCTGCAGCTGGAGGAAGCGCTCCTGGATCACCGCCTTGTGCTGGGCGTCGGTGGTGCGCACGAAGTAGTCGTGGGTGATCTCCATGCGCTCCCAGAGCCTCTGGAAATTGGGCATGACTTCGTCGGCCAGGGCCTTGGGGGTCATGCCCCGGGCGGCGGCGGTCTTCTCGATCTTCTGGCCGTGCTCGTCGGTGCCGGTGAGGAAGTAGACCTCCTCGCCCATCATCCGCCGGTGCCGGGCGATCACGTCCGCCAGCACCGTGGTGTAGGTGTGCCCGATGTGGGGCTTGTCGTTCACATAGTAGATGGGGGTGGTGATGTAGAAGCGTTGGGGCACGAAAACTCCGCAGCCGATGGGGAACTCGCCGCGCGGGAACGACCGGCCGCGTTCCGCGGGGAAGGGCTGGCTAGTCTTCAGTGACCACGGCCTTGAGGATGCGGTCGTCGGCCTTGATGGCCTTGACCACCTTGATGTCCTCCTCGCCCACGCACTTGCCGAACACGGTGTGGACGCCGTCCAGGTGGGCGACGTTGGCGCGGTCCCCGTTCACCACGAAGAACTGGCTGCCGCCGGTGTCCTTGCCGGCGTGGGCCATGGACAGGGCGCCCAGCTCGTGCTTGTGCGGGTTGCCAACCGTCTCGCACTTGATCTTGTAGCCGGGGCCGCCGGTGCCGGGGGTGCCCTTGGCGCCCTCCCGGGTGTTGGGGCAGCCGCCCTGGATCACGAACTGGGGGATCACCCGGTGGAAGGCCAGACCGTCGTAGAACCCCTCGGAAGCCAGCTTCACGAAATTGGCCACGGTCAGGGGAGCCTCCTTGGCGAACAGCTCTACGTTGATAGTGCCCCTGCTGGTCTGCAACTGTACTCGCGTCATGTTCACTCCTTGATAAAAATCTAGCATAGCCCAGGTTCGCCCCAAGGGATCAGAACAACAGTGGCCAGGGCGGCGCGGAAACGATAGGCTCAAGGATTGGAGGCACCCATGAGGGGATCCCTGAGTATGGTCTTGCCGGCAGCCTGCATCATCTGCGCGGGTCTGGCCTGCGGCAAGCCGCAGCCCATCGTCCCTGGCCGGCCCGTGCCGGCGGGCACCGTGCTGTTCCAGTTCACCAAGAAGGTGGTGGGACCGCTGGAACTCACCATCGACGGCATCAGGACCCCGGTGGTGAAAGTGGGCAAGAAGAATAAGTGCCGGCGCCTGGAGATCAGCGGCCTGGCCCTGGGCAAGCACCGCTTCGTCCTGCTGAGCCCCCTGGAAGCCTTCGGCCCCGACCAGATCGAGGTGGACCTGGGCGCGGGCCAGGGCGCGTTCAAGGTGCTGTTCTCCCAGGAACTCAAATCGGTCCTGTACGGGAGCCCCGAGCCCGCGCCCGCCGCCAGCGGCATCCCCGGCGTCCAGGCCCGTCTCGAACCTTGAGGACGGCGCGGGGATGGTTCCGGCTTGGCCTCCTGGCCCTGCTGGCGCTGGCCGTCCTGGGTCTGGCCTTCGTGGCGCTCAAGGTCCGTTCGGTGGCCCGGGAGCTGGTGGATCCGCCTTTCTACCGGCCCCAGTCCCTGGTGCGGGTGGAAGCCACCTTCCAGGAACTGGCGGAGGGGGACGGCGCCGATCCGGGCGGCGCCTGGGAAACCCACGCCATCGGTCCCCATGTGCTCTGGCGCCTGCGGCGCCGGGTCCCGGCCCCGGGGGTGGCGCTGCTCCTGCACGGATTCGGCGATGACCGCTGGGGCACCAGCCCGGCCCTGCGCTGGTTCCCCCAGCTGGACGCCGCCATCTTCACCTACCTGAGACGGGACGAGGCTATCCGGGCCGGCCGCACGCCGCCTCCGGTGACCTTCGGCGCCCGGGAAAGCGAGGAGGTGGTGGAGATCGTCCACGGGCTGGAGGCCCAGGGCACGCCCCGGGGGCGGATCCTGCTCATGGGCCGGAGCCTGGGGGCCAGCGTGGGGCTGCTGGCCCTGGCCCGGCTGGAGCGGGAGGGGCGGGGCCCCCTGGGCGGCATCATCTGGGAAGGCGCCCCGGCCAGCAGCCGGGACTTCGCGGAGCGGCTGGTGCGCGGTCCCAGGGACCGGTTCTGGCATCCCCTGCTCGCTCCGCTCATCGGGGCCCTGGCCAGCCGCCTGGCCGGGATCGAGGGGCGCTACCGCCCGGAGGACACCGACCTGCTGGCGCGGACCCGGGGCCTGGCGCTGGCCACGCCGGGCCTCTGCTTCATCGCCACCCAGGACCGGCTGGCGCCGCCCGCGGTGCAGCGGGAGATGGCCTCCCGGTTCACGGACATCCGCACCGTGGAGGTGCCCACGTGGCACCTCCACTGCTCGGAGGTTCTGGGCCCGCGCTACGCTGAAGCGATCCGCCAAGCCACCAATGATTGGTTCAAGGCCGACCTACAGCCATAAATAAAATCATTGGGTCATTTCATTAATTAATCGTCGATCAGCCGGCTGCGCAGTTCCTTGCCGAGCTTGAAGTAGACCACCCGCTTGGGCGGGACATGGATGGACTGGCCGCTGCGCGGATTGCGGCCCTGCCTGGCCTTGCGGTCCCTCAGGCGGAACGAGCCGAAGCCCCGCAGCTCGACGCCCTCCCCGCGGTGCAGGGAACCGACGATGCTGTCCAGGAACGAATTGACCAGGACATCGGCGTCCTTTTTCGCCATTTCCAGGTTTTCGATGAGATGTTTAGAAAGGTCCGCCTTGGTGAGGGTTTCCATGGTTTCCATTGTTTCCATTTGGTTCTCCAAGCAGAAGGAACATGTCACGCGTCACCCATAAGATCCTCTAGTCCATGGTCAGGTCAAGAGGATAAAAGCCATCCCGTAAAAAATATAGAGGGGGAGGAGGCCCCCTCTATGGCTGTCGGTGCGGTTAAAATTCAGATGCCTTGACTTAATCGTATTAATTATTTGTAATATTAACAACTATAACTTGTTTTTATCAACACATGGCTAGGCCATAAATTTCTTTAACTGTTGATCCAGTCAAGCAGCCACCGGGGGCCTTCGCCCGAGGCGCCGCTGGTGCGGTAGTCCCGTTCGCTGGAGGACCAGCAGCCCGCCAGGTCCACGTGGGCCCAGGATTCGGTTTTCACGAACTCCTTGAGGAACAGGCCGGCGACGATGGCGCCGCCCCAGCGGGTGCCGCTGATGTTCTTCAGGTCGGCGACGCTGCTCTTCAGGCCTTCCCGGTACTCTTCCACCAGCGGCAGCTGCCAGAGGTATTCGCCCGAGCGGGAGCCGGCGTCCAGGATCCGCTCCACCAGTTTCTGGTCGGTGCCCATCACGCCGGAGACGCCGTCGCCCAGGGCGATCACGCACGCGCCGGTGAGGGTGGCCAGGTCCACGACGTGGTCGGCGCCCATTTCGGAGGCGTAGTTCAGCAGGTCGGCCAGGACCAGGCGGCCCTCGGCGTCGGTGTTGAGCACCTCGATGGTCTTGCCGCTGCGGGAGCGGATCACGTCGCCGGGCCGGTAGCTGGTGCCGGACGGCATGTTCTCCACCAGCCCCATGATGCCGGTGACCGCCACCGGCATCTCGGTCTGGGCGCAGGCCACCAGGGTCGCCAGGACGACGGCGGCGCCGGTCATATCATCCTTCATGGTCTCCATGCCCTTGGCGTCCTTCAGGGAGAGCCCGCCCGAATCGAAGGTCACGCCCTTGCCCACCAGCACGATGTGCCGCTTGGCCTTCTCCTTGGGCTTGTACTCCATCCGCACCACCCTGGGGCTGCGCGCGGAGCCCTTGCCCACCGCCAGGACGGCGTTGAAGTTGCCTTTCTGCAGGTCTTCGGGGGCGAGGACTTCGATCCCGAGCTTGTACTGCTTGGCCAGCTTCTGGGCCAGCTCGGCGAAGGCTTCGGGGTACATGTCGCCGGCGGGGGTGTTGGCCAGATCCCGGACCCGGTGGCAGGCGGCCACGCCGGCCTCCACCTGGGGCAGCCGGCGCCGGGCCTTGCGGGTGTCGTCGCCGTTGGTGAACACTTCCACCCGCTCGAAGTTCTTGGGCGCGGGCTCGCCTTTGCAGACGGTGAAATCGTAGTCGGCCAGCAGGGCGCCTTCCAGCACGGCCACCTGGACTTCGTCGTGGTCCAGGGAGGAGGTGGAGGGGGACACGATGCCCACCCGCTTCCAGCCCTTTTTGAGCGCGCTGCGGGCGGCGCTTCCCACCGCTTTGCGGATTTTGTTGTGGGTAACCAGCTCTTCCTCGCCCAGCCCCACCAGAATCATCCAGCGGGAATCCTTCACCCCATTAGGATGGTGCAGGGGAACAACTTCAAGATAGTCGGCCTTGAAATCATTCTCGTCCATGACCTGGCGGGCCACTTTGCTGATGGCCAAGGGCAGCCGGTGCCTTTCTCTTCCTGAGAAGACCGGGACGATGAGCACATCGCCGGAGAAATCCTTCCCCGTCTGAGAACTGATTTCGATGGTGGGCATAGACGCTCCGTGGAAGTTCAATGGGTGATCTTAATACACTGCCCGCGGACAAAGCGACTTTTTTTATCCCTTACTGGCTTCCCCGATGGAATGGTTAGGAACCGTTTTTTGTCGGCGGTCCTGGCCTGCGTGAACAAAGGCTTGTAGTTATCAGGCCATGCCGGGCGCGCCCCGGCCGGGCCGGAGCCTTGCAACGGAACGCTTTTTCCCCCACTCTTGAGGCTGGAGCCAGGGATGCGCGACCGCGAAATCATCCAGCGCATCAAGGATGCAACCGACCTTGCCGCGCTGGTGGGCCAGGCGGTGAAGCTTCGGCGCCAGGGCTCGGCCTGGGTGGGGCTCTGCCCCTTCCACAGCGAGCGCACCCCCAGCTTCCAGGTGTTGGCCGAGCGCGGCTTCTACCACTGTTTCGGCTGCGGCAAGCACGGCGACGCCTTCACCTGGCTCATGGAGCGGGAGGGGCTGGCGTTTCCGGAGGCCATGGAGCAGCTGGCCCAGGCGGCCGGCATCGAAGTGCCGAAGCAGCGGGAGCGCCCGGCCGCGGAACTGGACCTGGAGGCCCGCCTGCGGCTGGCCATGGAGGCCGCCCAGGCCTTCTACCAGCGCCGGCTGACCGAATCCGCCAAGGCCATGGACTACCTCAAGGGCCGCGGCATGACCGAGGCCTTCATCCTGGAGTCGGGCTTGGGCTACGCCCCCGACGCCTGGGAAGCGCTGATGAACCACCTGAAGACCCAGGGGTTTTCCCCGGAACTGGCGGAACAGGCGGGGCTGGTCTCCCGCAGCGAGCGGGGCAACCACATCGACTTCCTGCGCGACCGCCTGATCATCCCCATCCTGGACGCCCGGGGCCGCGTCATCGCCTTCGGCGGCCGGGCCTTCGGCGCGGCCCAGCCCAAGTACATGAACACCCGGGAGACCCCCCTGTTCAGCAAAGGCTCCGTGCTGTTCGGGTTCCACCGGGCCAAGGGGCAGCTGCGGGACGGCGCCCTGATGGTGGAAGGCTATTTCGACGTGCTGCAGCTGCACCAGCAGGGCCTGAACCAGGCGGTGGCGCCCCTGGGCACCGCCCTCACCGAGGGCCACCTGCAGCTGGTCGGGCGTTTCACCAAGCGGGTCATCCTGTGCTTCGACGGCGACGCCGCCGGCCTCCGGGCCATGGAGAAGGGCCTGAAGCTGGCCCTGCCCATGGGCTTCGATGTGCGGCTCCTGCTGCTGCCCCAGGGCGAGGACCCGGACACCTGGTGCCTGGCCCTGGGCGCCGAGGCCTTTCGCGAGCTGATCCGCCAGGCCCCGGACTGGACCAACTTCATCATCAACCGGGCCATGCAGGACAAGGACCTCAAGCGGATCCCGGACCGCATGGCGGCTTTCCAGGAGATGGTCAGCTACCTCGCCTTCCTGCCGGTCAGCACAGACCAGCGCGCCTTGTTCTCCAGCCTGGCCCACTGGCTGGAAGTTCCCCTTTCCGAACTGGACCGGGCGGTCAAGGCCCAGACCGTGCAAAAGGTGGAGATCGCCACCCCGGAAGTGCCCCTGGCCGAGGTGGACGACCTGCTTCGCCCCATCCTCATCCTGTGCCGGGATCAAGCCATTCTTGACCGGGCGGCCGCCATGCCGCCAGCCTGGTGGGAATCCCTCAGGGGAGCTCCCCTTTTGCAATGCCTGCTGGATGCCACCGGCGATGAAAGTCACATCCCGCCCGAAGCGCTGGCCCAACTCCGCCACCTGGAAGCCAAGTGGTCGGTCAAGGACGAGGCCGAACTCCTGCCGGATCAGGTATTCATGAAGCTGGAGCTCGGGTATGTGGAACGGGAAAAACAGGCCATCAACCGGCAACTGCTGGATCCCGGCGTCATGGTCGACCCCGCCATGCAGCGGCGGTTGGCCCAGACCCAGGAAAACCTTTTGCGGCGCGGCCGGCAGCTTCGTGGTCAGATGATGGAGCAGCGGAGGAAGACATTTTCCCGCTGAACGACTAAGCCGTTGTCTAGAAATAACTTGAACAGGCCGTTTCGGCCCCGGCATAAAGGGCCCTAGATCCAGGTCAACGCCTGCGTTGACCTGGGGCCGTAGCAAAATAATCTGAAATGCACAGGTTATTTCGCAATGGCCCCTAAACATTTGGTCACAAAGACGCATCTCATGAGTGAAATGCCCCTTGTCAGGGCGCTCCGGTCCTGTATACTGAGAGATTCCGGGTGGCCTGTCATAATGGGTTTCCTCTGCCATCGCATGGCTGCTCCAGTTCCCAACTCGCAACAAACACCTTGGATCCTGTGGTCCCATGGTTCTTTGAGGTCTGAATGGTCCCAGCCCCGGCCCGTGAAAGCTATTACCAGCTCACGAAAGCACTCATCTCGCTGGGCAGATCCCGCGGATTTGTCCTGATCGATGAGCTCAATTCGTTCATACCAGGATCCGCATCGTCTCCGGCGGATCTCGAGAACATCATGTCCATGTTCAACAAGCTGGGCATCGGCGTAGGCGCCACCGAAGCGGAAGCCATCATGTCCCGGGAGCAGCCCGAGGTGGAGGCCCTGTTCGCCGACGCCCCGCTCAAGTCCGACAAGGAGATGGAGATCGACATCGACGGGGCCGATGGCGACAAGTTCAACGACCCGGTTCGGATGTATCTGAAGGAAATGGGCACCGTCCCCCTGCTGAAGCGGGAGGACGAGGTGGAGATCGCCAAGCGCATCGAGGTGGGGGTGCGCAGCGTCATGCGCGCCCTGTCCCGGTCCCGCCTGGCCGCGAGCCTGCTCATCGACATCGGCAAGATGCTCAAGGAGAACCCCGGCAAGATCCGGGAAGTGGTGGGTCTGAGCGACGAGGTGGACGAGGACGAGGACGCCGAGAACACCTCCGCCACCCAGCACGTGCACCACCAGTTCGAGAAGCTGCTGGTGCACGAGCAGGCCCTGCAGGAGCTGCTGGAGCTGAAGGCCTCCGGCAAGCCCGTGCCCAAAAAGCGCAACCTGGACCGGGAGGTCCTGGCGGGCCGGGCCATGGTCAGCCGGCAGATCCGCCGCCTGGGCCTGAACAGCCTGGCGGTGACCCGGCTCATCGACAAGATCACCCACCACCACGGCCAGGTGATGAACGGCGAGCGCAAGCTGCGGGAACTGAAGGAGCGGCTCAAGAACCCGGCCTTCATCAAGCTGAAGGACCGCTACACCCACGACATCGAGCACATCGAGGCCGAGCTGGCGAGGTTCTTCCTCAAGTACGAGACGGTGAGCGAGCAGTTCCACCAGGACTTCAATACCCTCAAGCAGGCCGAAAGCATCAGCCGGTCGGCCAAGGCCGAGCTGATCGAGGCCAACCTGCGCCTGGTGGTGTCCATCGCCAAGCGCTACACCAACCGGGGCCTGCAGTTCCTGGACCTGATCCAGGAAGGCAACATCGGCCTCATGAAGGCGGTGGACAAGTTCGAGTACAGCCGCGGCTTCAAGTTCTCCACCTACGCCACCTGGTGGATCCGCCAGGCCATCACCAGGGCCATCGCCGACCAGGCGCGGACCATCNNGAGACCATCAACAAGCTGATCCGCACCCAGCGCGAGCTGGTGCAGAAGCTGGGCCGGGAGCCCTCCAGCGAGGAGATCGCCCACGCCATGGACATGCCCGTGGGCAAGGTCCGCAAGGTCATGAAGATCGCCCAGGAGCCCATCAGCCTGGAAACCCCCATCGGCGAGGAGGAGGATTCCCACCTGGGGGATTTCATCGAGGACAAGGGCGTGGTCTCCCCGGTGGAGCAGGTGGTGAGCCAGCGTCTCAAGGAGACCGTGAACCTGGTGCTGCAGACCCTCACCGAGCGCGAGGAGAAGGTCCTGCGCATGCGCTTCGGGGTGGGCGACGAGGCCTCGGAGCACACCCTGGAGGAGGTCGGCAGCGAGTTCGCCGTCACCCGCGAGCGTATCCGGCAAATAGAGAGCAAGGCATTACGTAAGATACGCCATCCGCGGTATTCGAAAACCCTCAAGGCGTTCCTCGGATAAAGGCGCGGGCCGCAACAACGGCATTGACTTCCGCATGGCACCAAGGGACGCTCATAGTGAGGAATGCCGTGCTTTCCAAAGACCAGACCCTGGGGAAATATCAGATCATCGACCGGCTCGGCGCGGGGGGCTTCGGATCGGTGTACCTGGCCCAGGACCGGCTGCTGAACCGCAAGGTGGCGCTTAAGATCCCCCACCACCAGGCGGATGAGCAGGGGCTGCTGCTGGAGCCGCGGATCATGGCGGCGCTCAAGCACCCGAACATCGTCGAACTGATCACGGTGGAGAAGAAGGACGACACCTTCTTCATGGTGCTGGAATACGTGGACGGGGAAAGCCTGGACAAGCTGATCCGCCGGGAGCGCTGCCTGGCCCCGGGCCGGGCCCTGGAGATCGGCATGGACGTGTGCGCCGCCATCGGCTTCGCCCACGGCCGCCAGGTGATCCACCGGGACCTGCGGCCGGCCAACATCCTCATCACCCGGGAAGGGGTGGCCAAGGTCACCGATTTCGGCACCAGCCGGTTCCTGGAGATGCAGCGGGACGGCTTCGCCCGCACCCGCATCGGCTCGCCGCCGTACATGGCCCCGGAGCACTTCCGGGGGCGGGCGGTGTTCCAGAGCGACCTCTGGTCCCTGGGCATCACCATGTATGAAATGCTCACGGGGACGGTTCCCTTCTACGACGCCGATCCCATCAAGATCGCCCAGTCCTTCCAGAACACCCCGGTGGTGCCACCCCACCTGCGCAACGCGGCGGTGCCCAGGACCCTGAGCGAAGTGGTGATGAAGGCCCTGGCCATCAATCTGGGCGACCGCTACCTTTCCGCCCAGGAGTTCCTCAAGGCCCTGCAGGGACTCAAGGAGGGCATGACCCGCGAGACCCGCCCGGTGGGCACGGCCATCCTGGCCGCCCACCTCAACACTCCCGGTCAGGGCCAGCGGGTGCCGGCCAACACTCAGCAGCGGCTCTGCCGCTTCTGCTACCGCCCCCTGCCCCGGATGGCCGTCACCTGTCCTGCCTGCGGGGAAAAGAACCCGACATGACCGAAGTCCCCGCCCCTGGCGCCCATCCCGGCATGTGGTCCCGGCGCTGGTTCCGGCGCACCACCTACCTGATCGCCTCGGGGGCGGCCCTGACCGGCCTCACCGCCTGGGCCGTGCGCCGACCGGAAGTGGACCGCTGGGTGGTGGGCAAGCTGGATCATTACGTCAGGCTGGAGACCGGCCTGGGGGTGCAGGCCGGACGGCTGGAGATCCATCCCTTCGAGGGCCGGATCCTGCTGCACCAGCTGACCGTGGGCGGCGATCTGCTGCAGGCCAGCCTGCTGGAACTGGACCTGGAATGGCCCGCCCTGCTCCGGACTCCCCACTTCCGCAGGATCCTGCTCCAGGACCCGGTCCTGAACCTGGACCGGGGGCGCCTGGCCCAGATCAAGCTCAGGCCCCATCCCAAGAACCAGAAGCCGTCGCTGTTCCGGCTGGACCGGCTGGAGATCGGCCATGGCGAGGCCCATGTGCGGGAACCGGCCTGGGGCATTCCGCGGGGCGATTTCCAGTTCCAGGTCACCGGCCGCGGCTGGACCGCCAACCAGCTCCAGGTGGACCTGCGGGTGCCCGGGATCACCCTCGGAGAGGGCCCCGGCGCCATCCGCGGCGAACTGTCCCTCACCGGCGGCCTCACCGACCAGAAGCTGGAGGTGGCGCTGGGCCAGCTCAGCCTGGGCGACAACCGGCTGGAGTTCAAGGGCGGTTTCCAGTACCGGGAGCGGCAGCTGAACCTCACCACCAACGGCCATCTGGACCTGGTCCAGGCGCAGCGCCTGGTCCGCCCGGCGGGGCCCGCCGCCGCTTCCGGCCTGCTGGATTTCCAGGCCCAGGTGGACGGCCCCCTGGACCATCCGGCCTGGAACGCCACCCTGCAGGGCGCCGGGCTCCAGGCCAAGGGAGTGGCGATGCATTCGGGCCGGCTCCTGGCGGAAATCCGGGGCAAGCCCTCGGAGATCCGCCTGGCGCACCTGGCCTGGACGTCCCCGGAAGGCAGGCTGGAGGCCACCGGCAACTGGACCGCCCTGGCCGGCTACCAGCTGGACGCCAGCGTCAGCGCCGTTCCCCTCGCCCCCCTGGCCGGCAAGGCCCGCGCAGGCTTTCTCAATGGCCTCACCGTGGGCATGACCGGGGAAGCCAGGCTGCGCGCCGGGCTGCCCGGCGCCCCCTGGGCCCTCCCCAGCCTGGAACGGGCGACCTTCCACGGCACCGGCCAGTTCCTGCAGGGCGGCCGGCGGGTCGGCGGGCTGGCTGTGAACCTGGCCCAGGGCCGCTTCCAGGCGCCGGCGGTGGACCTGAGCCTGCCGGAGCTGGAAGTCCACGCCAAGGCCTCGGGCACCCTGGGCAGGCACGGGGTGGCAGCGGTGGAAAGCGAGGCATCGGTGGCCACGGACGCGGCGGAGGTGGCCGCAGTGCTGCGGGCCTGGGACATCGGCATGGATGACGACGCCGGGGGGCTGGCCGCCCTGGACATGTCGGGCCGGGCCCAGGTCCAGGCCCGGTGCGGCTGGGACCGGGCCGGCGGGCTCCAGCTCAAGGGCCAGGTGCAGGTGCAGGCGCCCCGCTGGCATGGGGCCCAGGCCGACCAGCTCCAGGCCGGGGTGAGCATCGACCGGAATGTCCTGCGGGTCTCAGACATCGTGCTGGACAAGGGAACGGGCCAGGGCGACGGAGATCTCTGGCTCACCTGGGCCGACACTGCCGAGGGCGAGGACCAGATCGACATGTGCTACCGGGCCTACCGCCTGCCGGTGCGGGAAGGGCTCAAGGCGGCGGACTTGGGCGATCTGCCCCTGGACGGCACCGGCACCGGCTGGGTCCGCCTGCATGGCCCCTTCAAGCGCATCATCATGCACGGGCAGTGCATGGCCGAACAGGCCCAGGTGTTCGGCCTGAAGGTGCCCGCGGCCTCGGCGGATTTCTTCATGGACATCAACGGCGACCGGCTGCGCACCACGGACGTGCGCATCGCCGACAGCGTCGAGCACCTGGGCTCCGCCGCGGGCGCGCCCGCCGGGCCCCTGGCGCTGGTGGGCTCCATGGACATGGACGTCAAGCGCAAGACCTGGCAGGTGGCCCTGAAGGGAGCCGTGGATTCCCGCACCCTGGGGCTCAAGGGCCCCGGCTTCCAGGCCCAGGTGGACACCCGCCTGGAAGGCCCCTTCACCTCGCCCCTGGGGCCCTTCCAGGCGCCCACCGGCACCCTCACCCTGACCCAGGGCCGGGTCTTCCAGGGCGACCAGAGCCTGGAGGGACTGGAGGGGTCCGCCGCCTTCAGCGGCGGCAACCTGAGCGTGAGCCTGGGCGTGGCCGGCAAGCCGGCGCAGCTGCTCACCCTGGATGCCCGGCAGCAGGGCCCGAAGCAGATGCGCGGAACCGTGGCGGTGGAGCTGGGGCAGGAATCCGCGGACACACCGCAGCTGGCCGCCCGGCTCACCCAGGACTTCCTCAAGGATGCCCACTTCCGGTTCCACGCCCAGGGCGACTGGACCCCCGAAGGCCTCCGCTGGCGCGGGCAGATGGACCAGTTCACCGGCCAGTTCGAAGGGTTCTACCTGGTCCAGTCCCGCCCCGGGCAGATCTCCGGGGACGCCTCCGGGCTGCAGGCCGCCATGGCCCTGGAGGGCCGGGCCGCGCCCGCGGAGGGCGCCAGGCCCGGCCGCACCGCGCCCGTCACCAGCATCGCCCTGCGCGGCCATCTGCCTTTCTCCGGGACGGCTCCCCTGGCCCTGTCCCTGGCCGGATCCTGCGACCTGGCCAACCTGAAGACCATCCTGGACCGGGTGGTGCAGCCGGGCCAGTACAGCCTGCTGGCGGATCTCCACCCCGAAGGGAGGGCGACCTTCGACCTGAACCTGGGCGGGAGCCTCCGGGAGACCACCCTGGACGGCGCCCTGACCCTCACCGGCGGAAGCGCGGTGGTGCACAGCTATCCGATCAGCATCAACGACCTGAATTTCACCGCTCAGTTCAAGGGGCGGGACATCTTCATACCCAAGTCCGCGCCGCTGCGCGGGACTCTGGCCCAGGGCGCGCTCACTGTCTGGGGCCAGATGACCTGGCGTCTGGGCGGCATCTCCTCCTACGACCTGCACTCCAGCCTGGAGGACTTCCAGCTCAGGGACCTCCCGGACGGCTTCGAGCTGCAGGGCAGCCTGGACGCCAACCTCAAGGGCAGCGACCAGGACGGCGGGGTCCTCAGCGGCAGCATCTGGGCCAAGCGGACCCTGTACCACACCGAGTTCAATCTGGGCGACCTGATCCTGGCCAACGCCCTGGGTTCGGGCAACACCCTTTCCACCCTGGATCCCTCCGACCCCCTGACCCGCATCGACCTGAACCTGGAACTGCACCTGGCGGAACCCTGGGAACTGGACACCAACCTGCTGAAGCTGCAGGGACGGCCCAAGGGGCCGTTCTGGATCCGCGGCAACCTGGTCAAGCCCGGACTCAAGGGCCGCATGGAGCTGCTGCCCGGCGGCCGCCTGACCAACCTGTTCCCGGCCGGGGACATCGTCCTGGAGCGGGGCACGGTGGAATTTCTGGATCCGGCCGTGTTCAACCCCATCCTCGACATCAGCGGGGAGATCGACATCCCGCCCTACCTGGTGACCCTGAACATCTCCGGGCCCCTGGACGCCCTGCAGGCCAAGCCTTACTCCACCCCTTCCCTGCGCCAGGACGAGATCTTCGCCATCCTCATCAACCCTTCCGCTGTGACGCAGGTGGGCGGCGCTCCGGGCTCGTCCACCCAGGCGGTCATGAACACCGGCCTGGCCGGCACCAGCACCGGCCTGCTCACCTCCCTGGCCCTGGCCGACTTCCAGGAGCAGCTGCGCAAGGCCCTGAGCCTGGACCGGGTGAGCGTGGCGTTCCTGGCCGGCGTCGGCACCCCGGAGACCACCATCACCCTGGGCAAGACCGTCGACCTGTTCGGCTACCACGCCCCGCTGGTGTTCACCCACGACAAGGAAGGTGAAGTGACCACCATCAGCGGCCAGGTGGAGTGGCGGTTCGGCGATTTCGTGCTGCGCCTGGGTGCCACCCAGAGCACCGCCAACAGCCTCTCCCCCTCGGGCGAGATCCGCCATTCCTGGAGCCCGAAATGATCGTCCTGCTCGCCTTCGCCCGCTACCGGGAACGGCTGGGATTCCAGCGGCTGGAGCTGCCGCTGCCCCCTCCCGGCACCCTGGCCGCCCTGCTGGAGGATCCGCGGCTGGCGGGGCTGCCCGGGGACGCGCTGCTGGCGGTGAACCAGGCTTTCGCAGGGCGGGACGCGATGTTGAGGGACGGGGACGAGGTGGCCCTTATGCCGCCGGTCAGTGGAGGCTAGAATAAAAGTCATGATGAAAAGAGACACGATCAAATCCATCCTCGCCCGGCCCGCGGCCGGCGGTGAAGTCACGGTGATGGGCTGGGCCCGTGCCGTGCGCGCGCAGAAAGCTGTGATCTTCATCCAGGTGAACGACGGCTCCTGCCTGGCCAACCTGCAGGTGGTGGTGCCGGCGGCGCACCCTGATTTCGAGCGGCTGAGCCGCCTCAGCCAGGGCGCGGGGCTGAAGGCCGTGGGCGAGCTGGCGGCCTCCGCCGGTTCCGGCCAGGCCTACGAGCTGGTGGCCCGGGAACTGGTCATCTACGGCGAGGCCGACCCCGGATCCTACCCGCTGCAGAAGAAGCAGCACAGCTTCGAGTTTCTGCGCGAGTCCGTGGCCCACCTGCGGCCCAGGACCCGCACCTTCGGCGCCGTGCTGCGGGTGCGCAACGTGCTGGCCCGGGCCATCCACGACTTCTACCAGGGCCGGGGCTTCATCTGGGCCCACACCCCGATCATCACCGCCTCCGACTGCGAGGGCGCCGGCCAGATGTTCCGGGTCTCCACCCTGGACCCCGCCCACCCGCCCTGCCTGCCGGACGGCGCCGTGGACTACGCCCAGGACTTCTTCGCCAAGCCGGCCTACCTGACCGTGTCCGGCCAGCTGGCCGGCGAGACCCTGGCCCTGGCGCTCTCCAGCATCTACACCTTCGGCCCCACCTTCCGGGCCGAGAATTCCAACACCACCCGGCACCTGGCCGAGTTCTGGATGGTGGAGCCCGAGGCCGCCTTCTACGACCTCCAGGACAACATGGACCTGGCCGAGGATTTCCTGAAGCACCTGTTCCGCACGGTGCTGGACGAGTGCTCCGAGGACATGGCGTTCTTCGCGGAGTTCATCGAGAAGTCCGCGGTGACGACGCTGGAGCACATCGTCACCAGCCCCTTCGAGCGCATCACCTACACCGAGGCCATCAAGATCCTCGAGACCTGCGGCGAGCCTTTCGAATACCCGGTGAGCTGGGGCATGGATATCCAGACCGAGCACGAGCGCTACCTGGCGGAAAAGCGCATGAAGCGCCCGGTGATCATCACCGACTACCCCAAGGACATCAAGGCCTTCTACATGCGCATGAACGAGGACGGCCGCACCGTGCGCGGCATGGACGTGCTGGTGCCGCGCCTGGGCGAGATCATCGGCGGCAGCCAGCGCGAGGAGCGCCTCGACGTGCTGGAGGCGCGCATGGCGGAGATGAACATCGACCCGGCGGCCTACGGCTGGTACCTGGACACGCGCCGCTTCGGCAGCGTGCCCCACTCCGGCTTCGGCCTGGGCTTCGAGCGCACCGTCCAGTTCGTCACCGGCATGGGCAACATCCGCGACGTCATCCCCTATCCGCGCACGCCCAAGTCGGCGGAGCTGGGGTAGAGGCGACGGGTCAGTCTAGCTTGGGGACATGGCCTCACGCACAGCCACCGCCTCGATCTCGATCAGATAGCCATGGTGAAGCGCCGGCACAGGCACGACCGCGCGGGCCGGGCAGGCTTGCCCGAAGAGTTCCGCGTAGACCTGGTTGAAGCTGGTCCAATGGTCAATGCCGACGATGTAGGCGGTCACCTTCAGCGTGTGGTCCGGACCGCTGCCAGCGGCGGCCAGGGTGGCCAGAAGGTTGGCGATGGCCTGCCGGGCTTGGGCCTCGAAGGGCAGATCGGCCGTGGAACTGCCATCCGTGCGGCCAGGCAACTGACCGGAGACGTACACCAGATCGCCCCAGGCGGCGGCCTGCGAATAGTGGCCGCCAGGCTTGGGCGCTGATGGCGTGGAGATATGTTCGATGGGTGCTAGGGACTTTTTCGGCATCGGGTCACCAGCCATTGATTCGGGGCCATGTCGCCACCAGGGAGGAATCCTCGGCGAGCGGTAGGATAACGTGGCGTAAGGTTCGTGCGCTGCCGCCAGCCTGGGATTCTTTGCCGAAAGTTGAATCCAGCCTCTTGCGCCCCATCCCACGGTCGTAGCGGAATAACCTGTGCGGTTCAGGTTGATTCTAGACGACAGCGATGCCCCTGGGGTGGATCAATCGAAGCAAACGAATTGTTTTGCTAGGCTTCATCGAAAAAGATGATAATAGGGCCATGGACATGCGCACCCTCGCCACCTTCCGCACCGCCGCCCGCACTCTCAGCTTCACCCGCACGGCGGAACTGCTGAACTATGCCCAGTCCAGCATCACCGCCCAGATGAAGAACCTGGAGCAGGATCTGGGCGTGCCCCTGTTCGAGCGGGTGGGCAACCGGATCGAGCTCACCGAGCCCGGGCGCAAGTTCCTGGACTACGCCGACCGCATGCTCGCGCTCATGGAAGAGGCCCAGGGCGCGGTCAAGGGCGGCGGCACCGAAGGTCTGGTGCGCTTCACCGCCGCCGAGACGGTGTGCAGCTACCGGCTGCCCGCGGTCCTGAGCGCCTTTGCCAAGCTGCACCCCCACGTGCGTCTGCAGTTCGTGCCGATGCCGGTGCGCGATTTCAAGCGCCAGCTGCTGGAGGGGGCCCTGGGCGCCGCCTTCGTGCTGGAGGAGCCGTTCAGCCACTCGGGACTGGCGGTGGAATGGCTGCGCAGCGAGCCGGTGGGCATCTACGCCCCGCCCGGCCACCGGCTGGCCGCCGCCGGGCGGGTGACGGCCCTGGACCTCCTGGGCGAGCAGTGCCTGCTCACGGACTCGGGCTGCAGCTACCGCAACCAGTTCGAACGGGCCCTGATCGCCGCCGGGGCCCACCCCGCCACCCGGCTGGAGTTCCAGAGCATTGAGGCGATCAAGCGCTGCGTGGAGCTTGGCATGGGCATCGCCCCGCTGCCGGACATCGCCGTCGCGGAAGAACGGCGTGACGGCCGCCTGGCGCGGCTGGCCTGGGCGGACCAGCCCCTGGAGGTGGCCACCCACCTGGTCTGGAACCCCCAGCACGTGGTCGGCGCCTCGGTGCGGGCCTTCCTGGATTTCTGCTCGCTGGCGCTGAGGAACGATCCGGAACTGGAACAGGCCGGAGTGGAAAGAAGCGGCATTTAAGCTATGGGCAGCCCATGTGGAAAGCCATTTCCAGGAGCTTTCCGTTGCTGCCCAACGCCGGACCGGTAAGGATAGTATCAGTCCCGTTTCGATGGAATGGAGGTAGCTACGGCTATTCCCGGAAGATCCCGAACCAGCGTTCATCGCTCCGCCCTCATCCTCATCGCGGCCGTGGGCGTCTCCTGCGGCCGCACTAAGCCGGCCGCGGCTCCGCCCCTGCAGGTGGAGGTGACGGCGGCCGTCCAGCAGGACGTTCCCCTCATCCACGAGTGGATCGGCACGGTGGACGGCTTCGTCAATGCCGAGATCCGCCCCCAGGTGGAGGGCTACGTACTCAAGCAGACCTACAGGGAAGGCTTCCCGGTGAAACGCGGACAACTGCTGTTCCAGATCGATCCCCGGCAGTTCCAGGCGGCCGCCAACGAGGCCAAGGCGGCCGTGGCCCGGGACCAGGCGACCCTGGACAAGGCCCGGCTCGACGTGGACCGCTACACCCCCCTGGCGTCGGAACGGGCCATCTCCCAGCAGGAACTGGACAACGCGCTGGCCGCCCGCAGCCAGGCCCAGGCCGTCCGGGACGCCTCCCAGGCCGCCTATCAAAAGCTGCAGCTCAACCTGGAATGGACCCGGGTGGTCTCCCCCATCGACGGCATCGCCGGCATGGCCAAGGCCCAGGTGGGCGATCTGGTCAACGGCCAGAACGTCATGACCACCGTCTCCACCGTGGATCCGGTGAAGGTCTACTTCAGCGCCAGCGAAGCGGAGTACATGTCCTGGGCGCAATCCTGGAGCGCCAAGGGCGGGGGCAAGGGCTCGCTGCAGCTGGTCCTGTCGGACAACACCGTGTACCCGCACAAGGGCGATCCCTTCATGACCGACCGCAACGTTGATCTCAAGACCGGCACCATCATGCTGGCCGGACTGTTCCCCAACCCGGACCACCTGCTCCGTCCCGGCCAGTATGCCAAGGTGCGGGCCGTGCTGGGGGTGGAGAAGAACGCGATCATGGTGCCCCTGCGCTCCGTGTGGGAGATCCAGGGCGTCCCCCAGGTGGCCGTGGTGGGCACGGACAACAAGGTCCAGATACGCCCGGTGACCACCGGCCCCATCGTGGGCGCCTTGATGGCGATCCAGAAGGGGCTCCAGCCAGCGGATCGGGTCGTGGTGGAGGGCGTCCAGAAAGTCAGCACCGGCCTCCTGGTGAAGCCAGTTCAGGCAGCCAGGTAACGCCGTGCCCAAATTCTTCATCAACCGCCCCATCGTCGCGATCGTCATCGCCATCATCACCCTGATCGCCGGGCTGGTGTCGATGACCGGCCTGCCCATCGCCCAGTTTCCGGAGATCGTTCCGCCCCAGATCCTGGTATCGACCGCCTACACCGGCGCCGACGCCCTCACCATCGAGCAGTCGGTGACAGCGCCGCTGGAGCAGCAGCTCAACGGCGTGGACAACATGCTCTACATGCAGTCCATCAACGCCAATGACGGCACCATGTCGGAGATCGTCACCTTCGACGTGAGCACCGATCCGAACATGGACGAGGTGAACACCCAGAACCGCCTGGCCCAGGCCCAGCCGTTCCTGCCTCCGATCGTGAACCAGTACGGGATGACCATGCGCAAGTCCACGGGCATGCCGCTCCTGCTGGTTGCGCTGTACTCCCCCACCAGCAGCTACGATTCCCTCTACCTCTCCAACTACGCGACCATCAATCTGACCGACGCCATCTACCGGGTGCCCGGGGTCGGGCAGGTGCTGGTGTTCGGCGCGGGCGACTACGCCATGCGCATCTGGCTGAAGCCCGACCTGCTGGCCAAGCTGGGCCTCACCGTCGGTGACATCAACGAGGCGGTACAGCAGCAGAACACCGTCAACCCCGCCGGTCAGATCGGCGCCGAGCCCCTGCCCAAGGGCCAGGAGATGACCTACACGGTGCGCAGCCAAGGCCGGCTGCTGACCCCGGAGGAATTCGAGCACATCGTCGTGCGGGCCAACCGGGACGGCTCGGTGGTGCGCCTGGGCGACGTGGCCCGGGTGGAACTGGGCGCCCTGGCCTACAAGCAGATCGCCCGGCTCAACGGACAGCCCAGCTGCATGCTGGCCATCTTCCAAACCCCGGGTTCCAACTCCCTGGCGGTGGGCGACGGGGTGAAGAAGGAAATGGCGATCCTCAAGGCCCGTTTCCCGGCCGGCATGGACTACGTTGTCTCCATCGACACCACCCTGCCCATCACCGCCGGCATCACTGAAATCCTCTGGACCCTGCTGGAGGCCATGACCCTGGTGATCCTGGTGGTCTTCGTGTTCCTGCAGAACTGGCGGGCCACCCTCATCCCCATGATCGCCGTGCCGGTGTCCCTCATCGGCACCTTCGCCGTGTTCCCGCTCCTGGGCTTTTCCATCAACACCTTGTCCCTGTTCGGCCTGGTGCTGGCCATCGGCCTGGTGGTGGATGACGCCATCGTGGTGGTGGAGGCGGTGGAGCATCACATCGAGCAGGGCATGCTGCCCCGGGAGGCGACCCTCCAGGCCATGAAGGAAGTGGCCGGCCCCGTGGTGGGCATCGCCCTGGTGCTCTCCGCCGTGTTCCTTCCGGTGGGCCTCATGGGCGGCATCCAGGGCCGGCTCAACCGGCAGTTCGCCGTCACCATCGCCATCTCCGTACTCATCTCCGCCTTCAACGCCCTGTCCCTGTCCCCGGCCCTGTCGGCCCTGATCCTGAAGCCCAGGGAGCAGGTGACCGGACGCATGGGCCGCCTGTTCAAGGGCTTCAACACCACCTTCGCCAAGGCCACCAAAGGCTATGTGAGCCTTTCGCACACGCTCATCCGCCGGGCCGCCATCGCCCTTTCGGTGCTGCTCCTGTTCTTCCTGGTGGACGGCGCCATGGGCCACTATCTGCCCACCAGCTTCGTGCCCACCGAGGACATGGGCTATTTCTTCCTCAACATCCAGCTGCCTCCGGCCGCCTCGCTCCAGCGCACGGACGCCGTCGGCCGCAAGGTGGAGGCGATCCTGAAAGAGACCGACGGCATTCGCTACGTGAGCAACGTGGAAGGGTTCAGCCTGCTGTCCCGGGTGTCCGCCTCCTACAACGGGTTCGCCTTCGTGTCCCTCAAGCCCTGGGACGATCGCAAGAAGTCCGGCATGGAGGCCGAAAGCATCATGCGCCGGCTCAACGCCCGGTTCAGCCGGGAGATCCCCGACGCCAACGTGTTCGGCTTCCTGCCTCCGGCCATTCCCGGCATGGGCAGTTCCAGCGGGTTCTCCCTGTGGCTCCAGGACCGCAGCGGCGGGGACCCGGCGTTTCTGGCCCAGAACCTCGCGACCTTCCTGGCCGCGGCCCGCAAACGGCCCGAGCTCAGCGGCGTCAACGCCCTGTATACGGCCAACACGCCCCAGATCTACGCGGACGTGGACCGGGACAAGGCGCTCAAGCAGGGCGTGCCGGTGGCCGACGTGTACCTCGCCCTGCAGACCTACCTGGGCGGGTTCTACCTGAACCAGTTCAACCGCTTCGGCCGGCAGTGGCAGGTCTACATGCAGGCGGAGGGGGAGGACCGCACCGGCGTGGACGACATCGCCAAGTTCCACGTGCGCACCCGGGATGGGGTCATGGTGCCCCTTTCCTCCCTGGTGACCATCCGCCGGATCCAAGGGCCGGAGTACATCACCCGGTTCAACCTGATGCGCGCCGCCCAGGTGATCGGCCAGGCCGCCCCCGGCTACAGCTCTGGCCAAGCCATGGCCGCCCTGGAACAGGTGGCCAAGCAGGTGCTACCCAGCAATATGAGCTATGATTGGGGCGATCTGTCCTACCAAGAGAAGAAGGCGACCGGCACCACCGGTCTGCTGCTGGCGCTGTCTCTGGTGTTCGTGTTCCTGATCCTGGCCGCGCTCTACGAGAGCTGGTCCCTGCCCTTCTCGGTGCTGCTTTCGGTGCCGGTGGCGATCTTCGGGGCCTTCGCCGGCCTGTGGATGCGCCACATGGATTTCGGCGTTTTCGCCCAGATCGGCCTGATCATGCTCATCGGCCTTTCGGCCAAGAATGCCATCCTCATCGTCGAGTTCGCCCGGGATGAGATGGAGAAGGGGAAGCCGCTGGTGGAGGCGGCGCTGGAGGGGGCCAAGATCAGGCTGCGGCCCATCCTCATGACTTCGTTCGCCTTCATCATGGGCTGTATGCCCCTGTGGATCGCCGAGGGCTCCGGGGCGGTGTCCCGGCGCATCCTGGGCACCGTGGTGGTGGTCGGCATGCTGGCCGCCACCCTCATCGCGGTGTTCCTGATCCCGGTCCTGTTCGTGGTGGTGGAACGGATCGCGGGGACCAAGGCCAAGGGCCACGGCGCGCCCGACCCCGAGGGCATCATTGATGAGGAGAGCTGACGTAAACAACCCCTTCCTCAAGGAAGGAGCTTTCCACTACACAAGGATCTACCCCATGCGCGAATTAAGGACGGTTTACAACGCCCCTTGCAGAACTGGAAAGTTTTGCAAACCTAGCTATGTTCCGACTCGCGTTGACGTCGCTGTGGGCAAGGTTCCCACAGGAACAGGTAAAGCGATGCTTCACCCGTTTTCCAAGCCTTCCACAGGCGTTGCACGTCTGGGAGGTATAGGCCGGATCCACGAATTCCACCATGATGCCTGCCGCTATTGCCTTGTACCGGACAAAGTCCTGAAGCTGACGGAAAGCCCAGCGATGCAGCCGCGTCCTCACCCGAAGCCCGGCCTTGATGCGGTCCCGGACATGGGTGAGATCCTCCATGCGGATAGTGGGGGCTCCTGCTTGAAGGGCTTGAGCGACGACGGCTTTGCTGACCTCATGGTTGACGTGGCGGACATGCCGCTGCTCCCGGCCAGAGATAGCCTTCAGCTTCCGTTTGGAAGCACGGCTGCCGTTGGACTGGAGGCGACGACGTTTGGCAAGGTAGCGATCCCGTTTATCCCGGAGTTTTTCGCCACCAAAGACCTTGCCGGTGCTCGTAGCGGCGAGGTTGTTTTCCCCGACATCCAGGCCCATGGCCACCGCGCCCGGAAGGGTTGTGGGGTCCGGGAGGTCGAACACCAAGTTGAAATACCAGGTTCCCTTGCGCTCAATGAGCCTGGCCTCCTTCGGCTTGCCGGCCTCCAGAAGCGCCTTCTGAAGCGAGCCACAGGCAAAGCCAACGGAAGTGCGGCCCACAAGGGTAAAGAGGGTGAAGGTGTCTCCCTTGATCGAATAGGTACGGTGATCAAAGTTGACGGAAGCGGGCGCGAATTTGAGCGCAGGGACGGGCTGGTCCTTGGGTATCCCTTCGTTGGCGCGAAGGGTCTTGTAGGCATCGGCCACCCGATGGATGGCCTGACAGACCATCTGGCTTCCGAGGGCAGGGAAGCGTTCCCGCAACGGGTAATAGACCAGATGGTGGAGCGCAACACGGTTCCAGCAGCGGTGTGCCAGAACGAACGGAACGATGGCCTCGCAGGCCTCCACGAAGAGATTCGCCAGAGCCGAGAACGCCTCCGTTTGCCGAGGTGTCGCCAGGAGTTTGAGGGAAGCGGTTCGTTTCATTTCGCTATTTTTTCGTCAATCCGAATGGGTGTCAAGCATCCATTCCTCCCCGACCTGAAGGACGGGGTTTCCTGGACAATCCGATGAAACGGCTGGCGCTTCCCCTCCTCGCCCTGCTCCTGACCGGCTGCGAAGTGGGCCCCAACTACCGGCGGCCGCAGTTTGAGCTCACCGGGCAGTTCCGCGCCCAGGCCCAGGCGGAGGCGGCCTCCTTCGCGGACCAGCCCTGGTGGGAAGTGTTCGGCGACCCGGTCCTGAAGACCCTCATCGGCCAGGCCCTGGCCAGCAATTTCGATGCGCGCGTCGCCGCGCAGCGGGTGGAGGAGTACCGGGCCCGGGCCGGGATCGAGCGCAGCGTCTACTATCCCGAGATCGACGTGGGCGCCGGGTACACCCGGGGCCGCTATTCCGACTATGCCGCCGACGGCGGCGTCACCGGCAACATCATCAACGCCCAGGCCGCCCTCTCCTGGGAGATCGACCTCTGGGGCCGGCTCCGGCGGCTGAACGAAGCTTCCCTGGCCCAGTACCTGGCCACCCAGGAGACCCAGCGCGGGGTCTTCCTGGCCACAGCGGCCCAGGTGGCCCAGGCCTACTTCGAGCTTAGGAACCTGGACGCCCGGCTGGAGATCGCCCAGGAGGCCACCCAGGCCTTCCAGGGCACCTACGACCTGTTCAACCGCCGCCTCCAGGGCGGCGCGGCCTCGGCCCTGGAGACCTCCCGGGCCGAGGCGGCCCAGGCCACCGCGGCGGCGTCCGTTCCCGACCTGGAGCGGCAGATCCAGGCCCAGGAGAACCTGCTGTGCTTCCTGGTGGGGCGCGGCCCCGGCGCGATCCCCAGGGGCGCCGCGCTCAACGCCCAGCCCCTGCCCCCCCGGATCCCGGCCGGGCTGCCCTCGGCCCTGCTGGAGCGCCGTCCCGACCTGCGCGAGGCGGAACAGGAGCTGGTGGCCGCCAACGCCCAGGTGGGGGTGGCCCAGGCCAACTACTTCCCCACCCTCAGCCTCACCGGCCTGCTGGGGGGCGAGGCGCCCCAGATGAGCGAACTGTTCGGCCGCGGCAAGGAGTGGACCATCGGCCCGGTGCTCAATCTCGCGCCGTTCCAGGGGCCGCGGCTGAAGTACCAGAAGGCCGCCGCCGTCGCCCAGTGGGAGCAGGCCAGGACCCGCTACGAGGCCGCCGTCACCGGCGCCATGGGCGAAGTGGCCACCGGGCTCGCGGCGTACCAGAAGCTCGAGGGGGTGGAAAACCAGCAGGCCCGCTCGGTGGCCGCCTACCAGGAGGCGGTGAAGCTGGCCACCATGCGCTACACCGCCGGACTGTCCAGCTACATGGAGGTGCTGGAGGCCCAGCAGCAGTTGTATCCCGCCGAGAACAGCCTTTCCCAGGCGCGGCTGTCCAGGCTGGTCACCCTGGTCCAGCTCTACAAGGCGCTGGGGGGCGGATGGAACCTCAAGGATCCGGGGGCATGGACCGCCGGGCCCGTCAAATCGGCCGAGCCACCAGCACCTGCTGTCCGTCTTCAAGGGAATCCGCCGGGTTGACGACGATCCGGTCCGCGGGCGTAAGGCCGCTCAGGATCTCCAGGGTGTTGCCGAAGTCGCGGCCGATGGTGATGGGGCGCAGCGCCACCTTGCCCTCGGCCCCGACCACGGCCACCCGCGCGCCCTCGGCGCGGAACAGCAGGGTGTTCACCGGAATCGTGACCTTGTCGGCGCTGGAGCCGATCTTGAACCGCACCTCGCCGAAGGAGCGATTCAGGCGAGGGTGGCCAGGGCGAACAGCGCCGAAGGCAGCCTCAGCACCCAGGGCGCGAAGCTGGAAGCCCCTTTGGCGATCAGGACCCCGGTGACGTAGTAGAGGGGCGGTTTCTCCAGGAACGGGATCCCGTTGAGGGTGGGCACCACCCAGTCCCGGGAGTCGGCCATCTCCCGGATGATGCCGCCCACATAGGGTTCCTCGGCGCCCCAGAAGCCGTGGTTGCCCAGGCCGGTGAGGAACAGCAGCAGGCAGGCCGCTCCCAGCAGGAGCCAAAGGCGGCCCGGGCTGGCGTTGATCCAGCGCGAAGGGCTTCACCCGGGCGGGTTTTTGGAAAGCTCAGGCGGCATTTGAATCCTGACCCCGTATTAAAATTTATTTATTGAAACGGTCCACTTCCGGTGGGGGCACGGAATCCATGCGAACGGATCGAAGACAATGAATCAGATTAGCACCTGATTGAAAGCACATGGTACGAACAATCCTGTCCGTATTCGCAGGCAAATGGTCCGGCAACGCCCTTGCCCGCCCGGCCCGCGGAACCCACGCTTATGTCCTGAAATTATTTAGGGACAGCCATGACTCCCATCTACTTCCTGGTCCTGCCGGGCACCATGCTGCTGGACTTCGCCGGCACCGCCGAATCGTTCCGGGTCGCCGCGGAGTTCGGCGCCCCGTTCCAGCTCCACTACATCGCCCCCTCCAGCCAGGCCCCTTCCTCCCTCGGCCTGACCCTGGGCGGGATGAAGCCCCTGCCCGGCCAGCTTCCGGACGGGGCCATCGTCTTCATCCCCGGGGTCGCCTGCTCGGCCAAGGACTACCGGCTGCCCGAGGCGGTGACGGCCGCGCGCTGGCTGGCGGCCACGGTCGGGCCCGGCCAGATGCTGTGCACGGTCTGCTCCGGGGCGTTCCTGGCGGCCGAGAGCGGCCTGCTGGACGGCCTGAGCTGCACCACCCACCACAGCCTCGTCCAACGCCTGGCCCGGGACTTCCCCCGGGTGAAGGTGCTGGAGAACCGGATCTTCGTGCGGGACGGCAACGTGTTCACCAGCGCCGGGGTGACCGCCGGGGTGGACCTGGCCCTGCACCTCATCTCCGAGCTGGCTGGGGCCCAGGTGGCGGTGGCGGTGGCACGGCTGCTGGTGCTGTACTTCCGCCGCTCCGGGGCGGATCCCCAGCTGTCCCCGTGGCTGTGCCACCGGAACCACATCGACGGGCGGGTGCACAGCGCCCAGGACCTGGTGCTGCGCGACCCGGCCCACGGCTGGACGGTGGATGAACTGGCGGACCGGGCGCACACCAGCCCGCGCAACCTGGGCCGGCTGTTCCGCCGGCACGCCGGCATCTCGCCCCAGGCCTATGTCCGCAAGATCCGCACCGCCGCCGCCCGGGAGCTGCTGGCCCAGCCGGACCTGAACCTGGACCGGGTGGCTGAGATGGTGGGCTTCTCCTCCGCCGAGCAGCTTCGCCGGGCCTGGAAGCGCTTCGAACCTGCCACCCCGGCCCGGCACCGGGCCCTGCAGGGAGCCTGACCATGCGCACCACCCATGGAATCCGTACCGCGGCCGCCCTGGCCCTGCTTGCCCTGGCCGGCTGCGGCCCCAAGCCCCCCCAGGTGCACATCAAGTTCACCATCTACGACAACGACAACTCCTTCGCGGCAACCGTCTACGCCCAGGAGGTCAGCACCGGCGCCACCACCACCTTCGCCTACGGTCCCCATACGCCGTCCATGACCGTGGAGATACAGCGGCCCGGCACCTATGTGTTCTACGCCCGGCTGGTGGAAGCGCCGGACGACTACCACTACGGGTTCACCGGCTACCAGGCCGCGGCCTACGGGCACATGACCCGGAGCGGGACCCGGGACGCCGCAACCAACCTCATCGCCCTGGACCTGAAGCCGGGGGGGCAGTACAAGGTCTACATCAGCGACCACTGGGCCGAGCTGCCGGCGCCGGGCAAGCCGGTCACCGTGCCTTGGCACCGGGGGTAGCCTCCAGGGAGACCCAGTCCTGGCCCTGGAAGCGAACCAGGTAGAGGTCCTTGATGGGCCGGTAGTCGGCCGGGCTGGTGCGGATGCGGATGCCCGGCCGGAGCATGTCCAGGTCCAGGTCCAGGTGGGTGGCCTGGGCCATGACGTTGGCGCGGGTGAGATCGTCGCCACAGCGCTTCAGCACCGCCTCCAGCGTCTGCGCCACCTCGTAGCCGAACACGTTCTGGGCGTCGCGCTCGCTGCCGGCGGGCAGGTAATGCTTCATCCAGGCCAGGAACGCGCGCACCCCCGGGTCCCGGCGCGCCTCGCCGGTGCCCCAGGCCTTGGAGCGGGCGTTGCAGATCAGCCCTGCCGCCTTTTCCAGGCCCGCGGGGTCCAGGAAGGCGGCGATGGACAGCGAGGCGTTGGGCACGAACTGGAGGGGCCGCCAGCCCTGGTCGTAGGCCGCGCGGATGCCGTGGGTGGCGAAGCGGCCCACGGCCAGGTTCATGAACACGTCCGCCCCGGCGGCCTTGAAGCCGGCCACCAGCGGGTCGATGCCGGAGGGATCGCTGTAATGGAAGGCGCCCTCCTTGACGATCATCGCCTCGGCCCGGGAGCCCAGGCCTTCACGCAGTCCGGCGCGGTATTCGGCGCCTTCCGCGTCGTCGGAATAGAGCACGGCGATCCTGGCATCGGGCCGGTTGGCCAGCAGGTACCGGGCGTACTGCGCGGCCTCGGTGCGCTTGGACGGCGCGAAGCCCATGGTCCACGGGTAGTGGGCGGGATCGTCGAACTCCGCGTCGTTGGCGGCCACAAACAGCTGGGGTATGCCCTGCTGGTTGAGGAAGGGGCGGATGAGCCGGTTGACGGGGCCGCCCCAGGTGCTCACGAACAGCAGCACCCGCTCCTGCTGCACCAGCCGCTGGGCCAGCTCCACCGGGGTCTCCAGCTTCGCGCCGCTGTCCAGGCTCACGAAGACCACCTTGCGCCCGTTGATCCCGCCGTGGTCGTTCACCATCCGGAAATAGGCCGCCTCGGCCCGGCCGACGGCCCCGTACTCAGCGAAGGGGCCGGTGTAGGGCACCAGGTTGCCCACCCGGATCTCGGTGTCGGAGGCGCCGGAGTCGTACTTCTTCTCGGCCATGGCGGGCAGGGCCGCCAGGGCCAGGGTGAGCAGCACCACGTGCTGGAGTCGGCGGGCGAGCGTAGCCATGGGCGTGGACTCCTCAGGTTTGGTGGCCCAGACTAACCCGGGTTGCCGTGAGCTGAATATGGCAATTTCTCGAAGACCACCCTCACCCCCTCCCCGGTCCAGCGGTAGGTCAGGTAGCGCAGGTGGCCGCATGCGAGCACCACCGAAGGCGTGAACGCCGCAACGCAGGCTCCATGAGCCGGGTCCCGCACCGAATCGAACAGGATCCCCGCTGACCCGGCCCTGGCCAGATCCTCGGCCAGGATCCGGGAAGCCCGATGGAAATCAGGTTCCATGATTCCTGAGAAAGCTTGGGCCTTGGCTCCCCGGACATCATGAAAGCGCCCTTCGATCCGGGCCGCCAGCACCCTCATGTCGAAATCGTGGGGATCCAGGTGATCCTCCCGGCAGCGGATCGCCTGGTAGTGGACCGTCTCGGCGATGGCGGCCGCTTCCCCGTGGGCGGCATAGAAAGCGCCCAGGGACTCGGTGGAGAAGCGTCCCGGGCGCGGGTTGCTGAACGGCCACTGGATGAAGCTGGAGGCCTCCGCGGGAGCATGGCTGAGCCTCGGGTTGGTCATGGCTTCAAGCTGGTCCAGCCGCTCCCACAGCGCTTGCGGAAGACCTTCCCAGAGATCCACGGCGGGAAACCGGGTGGCGACGATCCTGATGGCCTTGCTCCATTTGATGGCCGACTGGCCGGGACCGGATCCTACCAAACGCCCCTCCGGGCATCCAGCAGCCGGCGCACATCCGCCAGATCCATGATCCGTCCCCGGGTCATCCTTTCTATGGGAGCAGCGCCCTCGAAGAGCGGGTTGTCGTTGGGCTTTTTCACCCAGGCCTCGGCCTGACTGTCATCCGGGATCAGGATCCGGAGCGCCTTCCAGATGCCCAGGAGATAGCTGATCCGCTCCAGGGTGTCCTGGGAGAGCACCGCCTGGGTGGACTTCTTCCAGGCGAAGAAGGTGGAACGGGGCGGCTGCCCCAGCAGGGCCAGCTGCTGGCGGGTGTCGAGCCCCCATCGGTCTGCGAGGAAGAAAAAGCCTGCCAGGGCCGCCTCGCCCGCTTCCAGAGGCGTGTACTTCTTGCTTTCCGGCTGGACTAGGTGGGTTTGATACGGCATCGCGAACCGCCTCCTCATCCAGGATACGTCCAGGATGGACTATTTTCAAGTTTAAGTCCAGCTACAGACTCAAATGACTGGCTCTGGGCTGGATCGGTTTGAGGCAAGGGACGCAAGGCCCGGGTCCTCCCGGAGTGAGGCTGGGGCTGGATCGGTCGGGCGCGCCGGCAGGTGGTCTTGACATTAATAAATTAATAAATAATATTCAATGATCATCCCCGGGTTCCCATGCCCATGTCCAAGATCCTGAAGCCCCTGTTCCCAGTCCTCACCGCCGGCCTGCTCCTGGGTCTCCCCGGCCGGGGCCAGGAACCCGGCAGGCTCCCCATCGTCACCGGCGGGAACCCTGGTGGCCTTCTCGGGCACCTTTCTCGACCAGGTCGCCGCCGTCTCTTTCGGCGGGGTCGCCACCACCGACCTTCGGGAACGCACCGAGGTCCGGTTCAAGGCACCGGTCCCGGAGGGCGCCCCACCTTCACCACCGCGGCCGGGACCCCGTCGCGGTGGCCATGGCGCCGGGCAAGGTCCGGGTGGACTGGGATGCCGAGGCCAGCCCCCTGGTGCTGGTGCGGGAACCCCGGTCCGGGCAGGTGCTGGCCGACGCCAGCGGCGGCGAGGCGGACTTGGACACCGAAGCCCCGGAACTGGAACTCCTCATGTCCGACGGGGTGCGCACCACGGTCCGAACGGTGCCGGTCACCCTGCCTGGGCCGGCTCCGCTTTCAGCAGTTCGGCCAACCCCTTGGCCAGGGGCCCAATGCGGTCTGGCTCGCTGAGGAAGGTGCCCCGGCAGGCCACCAGCCGGGCCGAGGCCTTGCCCAGGGTGGCGAACTCCGCCAGGTGATGGGCCTGCAGGGTCCGGCCGCTCTGCACCAGGTCGACGATGGCGTCGGCCAGGCCCAGCACCGGGGCCAGTTCCACGCTGCTCTGCAGGGGCACCAGCTCGGCGGTGATGCCCTCCTGGCGCAGCCAGCGGCCGGTGGCGCCCAGGAACTTGGTGGCGATGCGCAGGTGCGGCAGGTGCCGCAGCTGCTCCAGGGTGGTGTGTTCGGGGGCGCACAGGGACAGCCGGCAGACGCCGAAGTTCAGGTCGGCCAGCTCCATGAGGTCCACCGGGCACTCGTCCAGGATGTCCGAGCCGACCACGCCCAGGGCGGCCACGCCGCCGGCCACGTAGCGGGGCAGGTCCGCCCCCTTGAGCAGGATGGCCGCCAGGGCGGGGTCGGCCATGGGGATGCGCAGCTTGCGCGACTTGAGGGCGCGGGGGTCCAGCTCGAAGCGGCTGCCCTTGAGGCGGGGCAGCAGTTCCTCTTCCAGGCGGCCCTTGGGCAGGGCGATCAGCAGCGGCTTCATTTTCCACCTTCGCGGTTGTCACCCAGCTCCAGCAGGGTGGTGAGGCGCACGCAGAAGCCGGCGGCGTACCAGGGCCGGCCCATTTCCGGGAACAGGCCGTCGTAGCGGCCGCCCGAGGCCAGCTCGCGCTGGGCGCCGGGGGCCCACAGGCGCAGGGTCGGGCCGGTGTAGAAGGCCAGGCCGCGCAGGTCGCCCAGGTCCAGGCGCAGGGTGAGGCCCTTGGGCAGCTGTTTGGACAGCACGCTCAGCACCCGGGCCAGCTGCTCGGCCTCGGCCTCCAGCAGGCCGCCGTAGGGGCCCCGGGCCAGGTCCGCCAGGCTGCCGGGGCCGTCGGGGCCGGACAGCAGGATCTCGGCGTGGGCCAGCAGCCGGGCCTTGGCCGGGTGCCCGTCCAGCAGCTCGGCGGCGCGGTGGATGGCGCGCCGGTCCAGCACCCGGGCCACTTCCAGGCCCAGCTCGGCGGGAATCCCCTCGGCTTCCATGGGGCGGCGCAGCAAGGCCGCGTGGCCGATGTGCAGCAGGCAGCCCTCCAGCCCCAGCAGGGCCGGGACCGCCATGAGCAGCCGCGCCAGCTCGCGGTCGGCCTCGGTGCGTTCCTCGCGCTCCACCTGGATGTGCTCGCAGCCCACCTCCAGCCGCTCCACCGGGTCCCAGGAGTTGGCCGGACGGCGGAACACCGGGCCGGCGTAGCTGATGCGCCGGGGCGGCTCCTGGAAACGGCGCACCAGGGTGCGGGCCAGGGCCTCGGTGAAGTCCCAGCGCAGCGCCACCAGCTGGTCGCCGTCGAAGAAGCGCACGGTGGACGGGTTGGTGGGGTTGCGCATCACCAGGCTGGGGTGCAGCTCGCGGTAGCCCGCTTTGTCCAGGTGGCCCATGAGCAGGGCCTCCCAGCGGCGCAGCCGGGCGGCGTCGTCGAACAGCAGGTCGGGGAAACTGGGGGTGTGGGTGGGCATGGGCGTGTCCTACTTGTGCCGGGCTTTGAGGGCCGCGGCCAGGTCTTCCAGGCCGAGCCCCTGGTCCACCAGCAGCACCTGCAGGTGGAACAGCAGGTCGGCC
This sequence comes from Holophagaceae bacterium, assembly GCA_003165415.1. GTDB lineage: Bacteria > Acidobacteriota > Holophagae > Holophagales > Holophagaceae > Mesoterricola. The sequence continues at coordinate 22,830 of PLUC01000074.1, read as the reverse complement.
GCCTCGTTGATGAAGTCCTCGCGCCGGGCCGGGGTCGGCTCGAAGCGCAGGGCCATGGCGGCGATGGCCACTTCCCCGGCCTCCTCCACCACCTTCTTGCCGATGCGCTCGGGGCCGCGGTGGAACAGCTTCTGGGTGTAGCTGCCGTCGGGGCCGGCGCCGGCCTTGCGCTGCTTCAGGGTGTCCTGCAGGTGGCCCAGCCAGGCCACCGGGGCCAGGCCGTCGAAGCAGGAGGGCGTGCCCCGGTGGCAGGTGGGCCCCTGGGGCTCGGCCAGCACCAGCAGGGTGTCGCCGTCGCAGTCCAGGAAGGCGTCCAGGAACCGGAGCCGGTTGCCGCTGGTCTCGCCCTTGACCCAGAGCTGGTTGCGGCTGCGGCTCCAGAAGGTGACCCAGCCGGTCTCCAGGGTGAGGGCCAGGGCCTCGGCGCTCATGTAGCCGACCATGCGCACTTCGCCGCCGGGGGCCTGCACCACCGCCGGAATCAGGCCCTGGGGCCCGAACTTGATCTTGTCCATCGCGGGAATGCTCACGGTCTTACCTCGATGCCCTCTTGGGCCAGATAGGTCTTCAGTTCGGAAATGCGCAGCCGCTCCTCGTGGAACAGGGTGGCGGCCAGCGCCCCTTCGGCCCCGTGCCGGAAGGCCTCCAGGAAGTGCTCGCGGGTTCCCGCGCCGCCCGAGGCGATCACCGGGATGGACAGGCCGTTGGCGGTGTCCAGGATGTCCAGGTCGAAGCCCAGCTCGGTGCCGTCCCGGTCGATGGAGGTGAGCAGGATCTCGCCCGCGCCCCGGTCTTCCAGCTCGCGCAGCCAGGAGGCGGCGTCGCGCTCGGTGGGGACGTTGCCGCCCTTGACGAACACCCGCCAGCCCAGCTTGGGATCCCGGGCCACGTCCACGGCCACCACCACGCACTGGCGGCCGAAGGCCGCGGCGGCCTCGGTGACCAGGCCGGGATCGGCCACGGCGGCGGTGTTGAGCGCCACCTTGTCGGCTCCGGCCCGCAGCAGCCGGCGGATGCCCTCCACGCTGGCGACGCCGCCGCCCACGGTGAAGGGGATGCTCAGGGTGCCGGCCACTTCCGAGACCCAGGCTTCCCGGGTGGTGCGGCCCTCCTCGGAGGCGACGATGTCCAGGAACACCAGCTCGTCGGCGCCCTCCAGCCCGTAGCGCACGCCCATCTCGGCGGGGTGCCCCATGTCCCGGAGGCCCTTGAAGTTGATGCCCTTGACCACCCGGGCGTCCTTGACGTCGAGGCAGGGGATGATGCGTTTGGCGGCCATCAGTCGACTCCTTCAGGGGCGGCCATGGCCTCCCGCACCGCCGGATCCTCCGGCAGCATGCGCCCATCCAGCAGGGCTTTTCCGGAAATGGCGGATTCCGCCACCCCGGCGATCAGGGCAAGGTCGGACAGGTCGCGCAGCCCGCCGGAGGCCTGCACCCGGAAGCCCTGGGCGGCCACCAGGGCCAGCGCCTCGACGCCCGGACCGGTCATGGCGCCGTCCCGCTCCACATCGGTGACCAGGGCCAGTGGAACCCCCAGGTCGCGCAGTGGCGCGGATACCGCTTCCAGGGACAGGGGCGAGGCCTTGGTCCAGCCGCGCACCACCGGGGCGCCGTGGCGCAGGTCCAGGGCGGCGATGAGCCGGGACGGGTCCAGGCCCTGGAGCGCCTCGGGGGTCTCCAGGGCCAGGGTGCCCACCACGGCGTCGAAGCCGTCGGCCTGGACCTTCAGCACCGCTTCCCGGGAGCGCAGGCCTCCGCCCAGCTGGAAGCGCACCCCGGGCCAGGCCTTCGCGAAGCCGCGCAGCTTCTCCTGGGGCCCTTCGCCAAATGCCGCATCCAGGTCCACCAGGTGGATGCGCCGGGCGCCGGCGTCCACCAGGCGCTTGATCCAGGCTTCGGGGGTGAAGGGGTAGACGAAGGCGGTATTGCGTTCGCCCTTGAGCAGGCGCACCACTTGGCCGCCCAGGAGGTCCATGGAGGGGATCAGGCGCACGGGACCTCCCCCATCCAGCCCAGCACGCCCCGCAGCAGGCTTTCGCCAAAAGGTCCGGACTTCTCCGGGTGGCCCTGGAAGCCCAGCACCCGGCCCCGGGCCTGCATGGCCGAGAAGGGCCGGCCGTGGGTGGATTCCAGGACGGTCTCGCCGTCGGTGTCCAAGGCGTAGCTGTGCACGAAGTAGAGCCAGTCCTCCTTGAAATCCGGGAGCGCGGGGTGGGCCATGCGCGCCTTCACCTTGGCCCAGCCCATGTTCGGCACTTTGACCCCGGGACCCAGCAGCCGGGACATGCCGGGCACCAGGCCCAGGCCGGTGGCGCCGGGGCTCTCCTCGCTGCCTTCGGCCAGCAGCTGCAGGCCCAGGCAGATGCCCAGCAGGGGGCGCGTGGCCGCCATGCCCGGCAGCACGTCCCACCAGCCGCGCGCCACCAGCGCGGCCCGGGCCGCGGTGAAGTGGCCGACCCCGGGCAGGACCAGGGTGCCGGATTCCGGAGCGTCGGCGGGGGTCACGGCGCGGATGCTCTTGAACCCCAGACGGGTGAGGGCGCCCTGCAGGGAGTGCAGGTTGCCGGCGCCGTAGTCGATGAGCGTGATCATGGGGACTCCTAGGAAGTCAGCGTGCCCTTGGTGGAGGGAATGTCGTTCCCTTCCCGCTTGAGGGCGCGCTTGAGGGCCACGGCCAGGGCCTTGAACAGGGCCTCCAGCTGGTGGTGGGTGTTCTCGCCGTAGAGGATGGTGGCGTGCAGGTCGAAGGCGCCGCGCTGGGCGAAGGCAATGAAGAACTCCCGGGCCAGCTCGGGGTGGAAGCCGTTGCCCAGGATCAGCGCCGGCAGCTTGACGTCGTAGCGGCACCAGGGCCGCCCGGACAGGTCGATGACCACCCGGGCCAGGGATTCGTCCAGGGGCACGTGGGCCTCGCCGAACCGGGCGATGCCGGCCTTGTCGCCCAGGGCCGCCTTCAGGGCCTCGCCCAGGCACAGGCCCACGTCCTCCACCAGGTGGTGGCCGTCCACTTCCAGGTCGCCGGTGGCCTCCACCTCCAGCCCCAGGCCGCCGTGCCTGGCCAGCTGCATCAGCATGTGGTCGAAAAATGCCAGGCCGGTGGCGACCCGAGCGGGGCCGCCGTCCAAATCCAGGGCGACCCGCACCCTGGTTTCTCCGGTGACGCGTTCCAGCGAGGCGGTTCTCATTTCGGCGCTCCTTTCAGGACGGACAGCAGGGCTCTGAGGCTGGGGGCCCGCAGGTCCCCTTCCCTGGCGATGGCGTCCCGCTGCGGTCCCACCGCGGCGAAGGTCCACACCAGGTCGGGCCGGGCTTCCCGGGCCAGGCGCAGGGCCATGGCGTCATCCCGGGTGTCGCCCACGAACACGATCTCCTCGGCCTGGAACGCGTCGGCCAGCTGCAGCAGGCCTCCAGGCTGGGGCTTGCGCAGGTGCGGGGCGCGGTCGGCCACCGCCGGCAGGCGGAAGCCCAGCACCTGGAAGCCCGATTCCATCTCCTCGTCGTTGCGCCCGGTGAGCACCGCCAGGTCCCAGCCCAGGGCTTCCAGCTCCGCCAGGGTGACCAGGGGGGTGTCCGGCACCGGCACCGACTTGTAGGCGCGCACCACGGCCTCCGCGCAGCCGGGCTCCAGGGCCTGGATGCGCTCCTCCAGGTCGGGGAATCCGGTGCCCTGGGCGGTCCAGAGCCGGTCCAGCTCGCCCCGCTCGGCCAGGGCCACGGCCGCGGCGCAGACCCGGTAGTCGTTGTTGAAGCCGGCCACCTGCTTGAAGCCCAGGTAGTGGGCGTCCATCCAGGGCAGGCCCGGCACCAGCTCGGCCAGGGCCTTGGCCACCGCGTTCATGAAGCCGGGGTCGCCGTCCACCAGGACCCCGTCCATGTCCAGGGCCAGCAGCCGGCGCGGACCCCGGGGCTGGGGTTCCGCCAGGCCGGCGCCCAGGGCTTCGGCGGTGCGCCGGGCCTCGGCTTCGGTGCCCACGGTGACCCGCCCCGCGCCCAGCTCCGGCAGGGCCCGGGACAGGATCCCGGCCGCCTTCAGTTCGGGGCCGGGGTCGGGACGCAGGAACAGGAAATTGGCCGCGCTGCGGGCGGCGACCCGCGCGCCCAGGGCGGCGGCCAGGCGCTCCCGGCGCTCGGGCACTTCCCGGGCCTGCCGGGCGAAGGCGGCCTTGAAGTCCAGGGCCACGTCCAGGGCTTCCAGGGCCGGGGCGGGGATGCTGAAGGGCAGCTGCAGGGCGGCCAGGGGGGCGATCAGCTCCGGGGCGCCGATGAGGTAGCCCAGGCGCCAGCCGGCGCTGGCCAGGGCCTTGCTGAAGGTGCGCAGCAGGATCAGGTTGGGGTAGCGGTCCACGGCCAGGCGGTGGGTGAGCGGGGCGAACTCAGCGTAGGCCTCGTCCAGCACCACCAGGGGCGGATCCGGGCAGCGCAAAGCGGCCTGGAGCAGGGGCTCCAGCTCCCCGGGGGAGAGCCAGGCGCCGGTGGGGTTGTTGGGCAGGGTGATCCAGAGTTGGCGGGGGGGAGCCTGTTCCAGCAGCTCCAGCCAGGGCTCCAGGGTCCAGCCGTCGCCCACCGCCACCGGCACCGGCCGGACCCCGTGCCGGGCCGCCAGGGCCGGATACAGGCTGAAGCCCGGCTCCGGAAAGGCCGCCGCTTCCCCGGGCGCCACGCCGGCCAGCACCACCAGGTCCAGCAGCGCCCCGCTGGACGGACCCAGCAGCACGCCGCCCTCCGGCGCGCCGAGGCTCTGGACCAGCCGATGGGTGAGTTCCTCCTGGCGCTCGGGGTAGTTCTGGAAGCACTGGCTGCCCAGGCGGGCCAGGAGCGCCTGCCGGGCGCTGTCCGGCCAGCCCTTGGCGGCTTCGTTCAGGTGCAGCCGGGCCATGGCCTGGCCCCTGGCCTCGCCCTGGGGGCGGACATAGCCGCGAAGCTGCTGGAATTCAGGTCGGATCAGGGGCATTTCCTCTCCAGGGATGGACAGACGGAACTCAGGGGTCGGACCGGCGCTTGGCAACCCGCCGGGACCCTAGGAATGATGCCGGAGGGCACGGCGGCGGGCGCTTTGCGCGTGGTGGACCAGGCCCTCGGCCTCGGCCAGGCGGGCCACCCGCGGCGCCAGGGTGCCGGCCAGGGCCGGGTCCAGTTCCAGGACCGTCTGTCGCTTCATGAAGGTGGCCACCCCCAGGGGGCTGGAGAACCGGCCGGAACCGCCGGTGGGCAGGACGTGGTTGGGTCCTGCGCCGTAGTCGCCGAACACCTCGGCGCTGGTCTCGCCCATGAACACGGCGCCGGCGGTGGTGAGCAGGGGCAGCCAGGCCTCGGGGTCCACCACCGACAACTCCAGGTGCTCGGGGGCCCAGGCCTGGGCGAAGGCCACCGCCATTTCCCGGTCGGCCTGGATGAGGCGGCCGTGGCGGCCCAGGCTGGCTTCCAGGATGGTCCGGCGCGGGCTGGCCTGGACCCGTTCGGCCAGGATCCCGGCCACCGCCGCGAGCAGCCCGGGGTCGGCGGACACCAGCACCGCCGCGGCGTCGGGATCGTGCTCGGCCTGGGCCAGCAGGTCCTCGGCCACGGTGGCGGGGTCGGCGCCGGCGTCGGCGATCACCAGCACCTCCGAAGGCCCGGCCACGGAATCGATGCCGCAGCTGCCCACCAGCTGGCGCTTGGCCTCGGCCACGAAGCGGTTGCCGGGTCCGGCCACCAGGTCCACCCGGGGTTCGCCGAACACCATCCAGCCCACCGCCTGGGCGCCGCCCACGGTGTAGAGCTCTTCCAGTTCCAGCAGCGCGGCGGTGGCCAGCACCAGGGGATCGGGCCCGCCGGCCTTGGGCGGGGTGACCCCTACGATCCGCGCCACCCCGGCCACCTGGGCCGGGATCACGGTCATGGCCAGGGTCGAGGGATAGAAGGCCCGGCCGCCGGGGATGTAGACGCCGGCGGTGCGCATGGGCAGCCAGCGCTCCCGGGCCCTGCCGCCGCCGGGCAGCTGCAGATCCACGTCGCGCAGGGCCGATTTTTGTGCGTGGGCGAACCGGCGGATGCCTTCCAGCATGCCTTCAAGGTCGCCGATGAGGTCCGGATTGCTGACCCGCAGGCCGGCCAGGGCCGCCCGGGCGGCTCGGGGGTCCACCCTGAAGCTGCCGACGTCCAGGGAAACCCCGTCCAGTTCCCGGGTGAGCCGGAACACCGCATCCAGCCCCTCCAGGCGCACGTCCTCGAGGATCCGGGCGACGGTGCCGCGGGTCTCGCTTTCCACCTTGGTGTCCCTCGCCAGCGAGGCAAGCATTCCGGTCAGTTGGACTCGGTCAAGCAGCTGGATTGGGATGAAGTAACACCGTGACACCTCGAAGGGGACGATTCATTTTTCCATGTCCCGGCTCAAAGTTCAATCCAAACTTCAGGTTCAGCGGATCCGCACCTTCACCTCGGCCCAGGCGGAGAGGCCCTGCGCGCTCACGCCCCGGAGCAGGATCGTCCCCGTTCCCGCCTGGGCGAAGCGCCCCTGGACCACCACGGTTTCGCCCCCGGCGGCCCTGCCCTGGACCTGGACGCACCGTTCCCCGTCCGGGTCCATGAAGTCCGCGGTATAGTGGACGGCGCGGCTGCTGGCCCGCCGGGCGGAGGTCAGCGTGGCTACGGTGAACGTCGCGGCGCAGCTCTCCCCCACCACCGCCTCCAGGGGCTCCGCGCTGCCGGTCAGGACCAGCCGGTCCCGGCCTTCCTCGTGGTGGTTGAGCTCGGCCACGCAGCGGCCGGAGGTGACCACGACCTCACCGCTTCGCTCAGCCAAGGTCCAGGGGCCCTCCAGGGCACCGTAGCGCGCGTCCAGCGGACCCGGAAGGCTGTCCCGGACCAGGCCCCACCGGGTGGCGCACTGGCCGGGGTCGCCCAGGAGGGTATCCAGCCTCAGATCCTCCGGGTTGAATTTGCGCACGGCGTTGTTGCCGCGATCCGCGATCTTGAGCAGCCCGCCGGACCAGATGATGCCGGTGGGGTCGTTCAGGCAGGGCCCGCGGGATGCCTCCAACCGGAGCGCGTGGTCCGCCTCCCGGATGTCCCTGAAACCCGGCTGGTCCGCCACCCCCAGGAGGGTGGTCACCTGGCCCCCGGGCAGCTCGACCCTGCGCAGGGCATGGCCGTCCAGCACATACAGGCAGGGACGGATCGGATCCAGGCACAGCCCCTTGAGCCGGGAGAACCGGGCCTGCCGGCCCACCCCGTCCAGGCTGCCGGCCGCGGCCGCGCTGCCGGCCAGGGTCCCCACCTGCCCCCACGGGGCGATGGTGCGGATCAACCGGTTGCCCCGGTCGGCCACGAAGACCCAGCCGTCGTTGTCCGCCGCAAGCCCCTGGGGGTCGTTGAAGGACGCGGCGGCCGGGTCGGGGGAATCCTGATCGCCGGCCCGCCCGGGAGTCCCCGCCAGGGTCGTGACCGTTCCATTGAGCCTCACCTTCCGGATGACATGGTTGCCGCTGTCGGCCACCAGGGCTTCCTGTTGGGGAAAGATGAACGAGAACTCGGGGATCCAGCGGACGGCCATGTGGGTGGGCGAATGGAACAGCGGCGGCGGGGAAGGCCTTCCGAACAGGGCGGCCATCCTGGACAGACAGAAAGGGGAGTCCTGGTGCCCGGCCTGGTCCGGCTGGCCGCAGAAGGTTCCCACCTCCCCCTGGGCGGTGACGCTCCGGACCACATGGCTTTGGGCATCGGTGACCAGGAGGAGCCGCTTGTCGTCCCCGGAAAGGCTATCCTGCCCGTAGAGGTAACCCAGGCCGAAGGGCTGCCGGAAGCGGGCGGAGAACCCGGTGCCGTCCTGGTGTCCCCCCGGGGCCACGGGGTTCCCGCAGAAGGGGAGCAGGCCCCGGACGCTGGCCGGGTAGGTCAGGATGGTGCTGCGCCACGCGTCGGGATGCCCGGCGCATCGTTTGAGCGCTTCCAAGGTGAAGGTCCGCACCTTGCCATGGCACACCAGTTCGAACTCCTGGATCACCCGGAGGCCCCGGCCGTCGAAATCCCTGCGGATGACCTGGTCCCCCTCCCGGTAGGAGAGCCGCATGGCGTCATGGTCCTCAAACCTGGCAAAGGGGAAGGTGAAGGGGATGCCGTACGCCACCAGCCACGCATCTCTAACCTTGACCACATAGGGATTGGGACATGGAGTGATCCGGGAACCGGGCAGGACGCGCTTGCCTGTTTCCAGGTCCAGGAAGGGGAGCGTCGAAGCATAGGGCAGCGCCCAGGCCTCGCCCATGGTCGCGGAGACCAGGCCGGGCACTTCCGGGGGCAGCGGCAGCACCAGGGCGGACACCTCGCCGGTGAGGTCCGGCCTGCCCCTGGGGGACGCCTGCACCCGGATCGGCGCCACGGTTTCCGGGCCGGGGGCCCGGTAGAGGCCGGTGGTTTCATCCAGTTCCCCTGGGCCTTCCAGAAGGGTCCACCGCCACCCTCCGGTGGCCGTGACATCCAGATCCTTTCCTTCCAGGGTGGCTTCGAAGGCGCAGGTGGAGCCCGCGGCGACGGTGGCCCCGCGGGGCGTGACCTTCACCCCGGCCAAGGCCCCGGTCTGCGGGAGCAGGAGGAGGACGGTCAATCGCCAGGACTTGCCCGGCCGGCGCCCTGGCTGGATGGAACGGGTCATGGAATCCTCCAACGAACCCCAGAGGGATGCTGGAGGAAGCAGACAGGTTTCCTATACGAACTGATCCGTGACCGTCCGCCCGGCCCTGGCGTGGTTGAGCGCCCTCAGCCCGATGTCGTGCCGCACCTGCATGCCCGGCCACTGCACCCGGGCGATGGCGGCCTCGATCCGCTCCCGGGCCTGGGCCAGGTCAGGCGCCGTGGCCACCAGGTTCAGCACCCGGCCGCCGCTGGTGCGCCAGACCCCGTCCGCGCCCCGGCGGGTGCCGGCGTGGACCACGGTGGCGCCGGCGGGCTCGGCGATGGTGATGGGGACGTCGCGCTTGGGGGTCTCGGGATAGCCCTCGGCCGCCAGCACCACGGCGATGGCGCAGCCGTCCCGCAGGGCGATGGCGGGGCGGTCCAGGCGCCCCTGGGCCACTTCCAGCAGGAGCGGGGCCAGGTCCTCGTCCAGGAGCTCCATGAGCACCTGGGTCTCGGGGTCGCCGAAGCGCACGTTGTACTCCAGCAGCTTCGGCCCCCGGGGCGTCCACATGACCCCCAGGAACAGCACGCCCCGGGCGGTGAGGCCGTCCTGGCGCAGCCCGCGGATGGTGGGCTCCACCAGGTCCCGGGTGAGCCGGGTCAGGTCCTGCTCGCGCAGGAAGGGCAGCGGGCCGAAGGCGCCCATGCCCCCGGTGTTGGGCCCCTTGTCCCCGTCGAAGATGCGCTTGTGGTCCTGGCAGGGCGGCAGCACGGCGAAGGCGGCGTGGTCGCCGTCCACGTCCGCCAGCACGTGCAGGGACAGCTCCATGCCGATCAGCGGCTGCTCCAGCACCACGGTGCGTGAGGCGTCGCCGAACTGGCCGGCCATGAAGGCGCGCAGGGTGGCCTGGGCCTCGGCCTTGCTGGAGGCCAGCACCACGCCCTTGCCCGCGGCCAGGCCGTCGGCCTTCAGCACGATGGGAAACCCGTGGGGCCAGGCCCTGATGGCCGCCTCGGCAGGCTCCCGTTCCGAGAAGGTCTCGCTTTCGGCCGCGGGGATGCCGTGCCGGAACATGAAGGACTTGGCGAAGTCCTTGCTGCCTTCCAGACGGGCGGTGGCCGCGTCGTGGCCGAACACCGCGATCCCCTCCCGCCGCAAGGCGTCCGCCAGCCCCGCCACCAGGGGCGCCTCGGGCCCCACCAGTGCCAGGTCGGGCCGGTGCTCCGCGCACCAGGCGGCGATGCCCGGGACGTCCAGGACCTGGAATGGCAGGCAGGTGCCCAGCTCGGCCAGCGCGTCGCTGCCCGGGGCCGCGAACAGCTCCACCGGCTGGCTCCCCGCCTTCAACTTCAGCGCGATCGCATATTCCCGGCCGCCGGACCCGATGATCAGGATTTTCATGACTCCCCCTCAGGCTATCCTAGAAGAATGATCGGTCGACTGCGAGGGTGCCTCATCCAGAAAAGCCCGGGCCACGCCCTCATCGAGTGCGGGGGCGTCGGGTACGTCTGTGCCATCTCCCTGGGCACCTACGGCGCCCTGCCCGAAGAGGGGCGGGAGGTGATCCTCCAGGTGGAGACCCTGCTCCGGGAGAACGATCTCAGCCTCCTGGGCTTCGCCACCCAGGAGGAGCGCCAGCTCTACCGGCTGCTGGTGAAGGTGGACGGGGTCGGGCCCAAGCTGGCCCTGGCCGCCCTGGGCTCCCTGCCCCTGGCCGACCTGCTGCAGGCCATCCGCGGCCGGGACGTGAAGACCCTCTGCCGCGTTCCCGGGGTGGGCAAGAAGACCGCGGAGAAACTCTGCTTCGAGCTGTCCGAGAAGCTGGGCGGCCTGGGCGGGCTGGAGGGCCTGGCGGGAACAGCCGGCCCCCGGGACGCCTGGGAGAGCGACCTGCGCTCGGCGCTCACCAACCTCGGGTTCCGGGAGGATGCCGTGCTCCCGGTGGTCGCCGCGCTGAAGGCGGACCGGCCCCCGCTGGCGGAAGCCATCCGCCGGTCCCTGAAGGCCCTGCAGCGATGACTCCGGATTTCTTTGGGATGGCATCCCCATGACCCTGGGGGGTAAGCTTGGGTCATTCCGCTGGAGGTTCGCAATGCTCCGTCAATGGCTCCGGCTGCTTGATCCCAGAATCCATGAGTTGAAACAGCGCGCGGGAGATTCGCCCGAATCCCGCATCCAGTTCATCCGGGCCCTCAACGGGCGCTGCATGCACGAGGAGGCCCGGGCCATCCTGGAGGGCAGCCTGGCCGAAAGCAAGGACGACCCGGACCTCTGGTTCGAGCGGATCATGGCCCTGGGCGACCACGCCTCCGCCGAGGAGACGGAAGATCTCTACCGGCGCCTCTCCGACCTGCGCGATGAGCGCCCCGAGGATGCGCCGGTGCTGCGCAACCTGGGCTTCATCCGGATCCTGCAGCAGCGCGGCGACGAGGCCGAGCGGGCCCTGCGCAAGTCCCTGGCCCTGAACGGCGCCGATCCCAGGGCGCTGGAGCTCATGGGCCTGCTCTGCGTGCAGCGGGACAATCCGCAGGAAGCCAAGACCTGGCTGCTCAAGGCCCTGAGCCTCCAGCCCCGGGACCCGCGCACCCTGCGCCTGCTGGGGATCACCTGCGAGCACCTTGGGGATTTCAAGTGCGCCGAATCCCAGTTCCTGGCGGCGCTGGAAGTGGACAGCGCCTATTTCTGGGGCTGGCACAGCCTGGGCGAGCTCCTGCTCAAGAAGGGGGAGCTGGAGGACGGCCTGAAGTGCATCCACCGGGCCCGCAGCATCCAGGCCAGGGAATCCGCCAGCTACTTCATCCTCTCGGAGCTGTTCGCCGAGCAGGGCCACCTGGAGCTGGCCATGGCCGAACTGCACCACCTCACCGCCCTGGCCCCGCCGCTGGACGTCCTGGCCGAGGCCTACGCCATGCTCGGGGAGATCCGCCGGGACCTGGGCGACCAGGAGGGCGCCACCTCCTACTTCTCCCTGGCCACCGAGACCGATCCCCAGGCCCCCGACCCCTGGGCGGCGCTGGGCGACATGGCCCGGGCCGACTGCCGCTGGGAGGACGCCCTGCGCTGCTACCACGAGGCCCTGGCCCGCAAGCCCGACGCCGCCGACCTGCAGGTGCAGATGGGCTACATCCTGCTGAACACCGGCCAATACGCGGAAGGCGAGCAGCTCTTCCTCACCGCCCTGGAGGCCGACCCCGGCGAGTACAGCGCCTACCTGGGGCTGTCCGAATGCTACCGCAACCTGCAGCGGCCCGAAGACCAGTTCGCCATGGTCAAGCAGGCCCTGGCCCTGGCTCCCGAAGACCCGGACGTGTGGAACGCCCTGGGGGTCGCCCAGGAGGTGCGCGGCATGTGCGTGGAGGCCACCGAGGCCTACGAGCGCGCCTTGAGCCTCGCCCCGCTGCACCGGAAGGCCGCCAACAACCTCGGCTTCCTTCTTGAAAAACGCATGCAGGCCGGCGAGCCCGACCTGCACCAGCGCGCCACCGACGCCTGGAAGCTGCGGCTGCTGATCTGCCGCGACGAAGGCCAGAGCATCAAGAAGGCCACGGAGCACCTGGCCAAGCTGGGCGTGGCCGAGGAAACGATCCGCTGGTGGTTGGAGCATGACCCAACGCCCGGTTCCTGATAAGATGGTGGGTTCGGAGTATTCATGAGTGGATTTCTTTTAACATTGCACGTGATCGTGAGCGTCCTGCTGGTGGCGGTGATCCTGCTCCAGCCCGGGGCCAAGGGCGGCGGCCTGGGCGCCTCCTTCGGCGGCGGCGGGGCTAATTCGGCCTTCGGCGCCCGGGGCTCCGCCCCGTTCCTGGCCAAGTTCACCTACTACCTGGCCGCGGGCGTCATGGCCACGTCTCTGGTGATCGAGGTGCTCATCGTCAAGCAGAACCGCTCGGTCCTGGACCGCGCCGCGGCGCCCATCGCGGCCCCCGCCCCCAAGCCCGCCGTTCCCGCCCCGGCCCCCGCTTCCACCGCGCCGGCCGCCCCGGCACCCGCGCCCTCCCATGCCCCAGCCCCGGCCGCGCCCAAAAAGTGAGCGTTGACGGGTGCCGCGTGCCGTGGCATCCTGCTTGAACTGCCCGCGTGGTGAAATTGGTAGACACGCCATCTTGAGGGGGTGGTGGCCACAAGCCGTAGCGGTTCGAGTCCGCTCGCGGGCACCAAGGTAGCCAGGAAAAAGGAAGCGCCCTTCGGGGCGCTTTTTTTGTCATGGGCCGCGAACAAGGGCCACCCCCACATCACCGTCCCGAGCCTGCCTGGAGCCGCCGAGATCCGCGGCATGGCCATCGACTGAAGGCTTGCCATCGGGACCGCTCCAGGTTCCACTATCGGGATGCCATTTCCCGACGCCCAAGCTCTCCTGGCACCCCTGGGGCCCTGGTTCGAAGCCGTGAAACGCACCCTGCCCTGGCGCAGCCCGGACCTGGACCTCCCGCATCCGGACCCCTACGCGGTGCTGGTATCCGAAGTGATGCTGCAGCAGACCCAGGTGGCCACGGTCATTCCCTATTTCCAGCGCTGGATGGCCCGGTTCCCGACGCTGTCGGCGCTGGCCGCGGCGGGCGAGGACGAGATCCACGGCCTCTGGGCCGGGCTCGGCTACTACCGGCGCGCCCGCAACCTCCACCTGGCCGCGGGGATCCTGGCTAGGCAGGGCTGGCCCGCCGACCTGGACGCCCTGCTGGCCCTGCCCGGGCTGGGGCCCTACACCGCCGCGGCCCTGGCCGCCCAGGCCTTCCAGTGGCCCACCCCGGCCCTGGACGGCAACACGTTCCGGGTCGCGGCCCGGCTCCTGGCCCTTGAGGGCGATCCCCGGCGGGAGGCCGCGGCCCTGCGCGCCTGGCTCCAGCCGGCCCTGGCCGCCCATGGGCCCTCCCGCGTCACCCAGGCGCTCATGGAACTGGGGGCCACCCTCTGCGCCCCGGCGCCAAGGTGCTCCGCCTGCCCCCTCCGTTCCGCCTGCCGGGCCCACCTGCAGGGCAGCACGGACCGCATCCCCCCCGTCCTGCCCCGGGCCAGGCCCAGGTCGACGGAACTCTACCTGGTGGCCATCGCCTCCCCCGCCGGGTGGCTGCTGCGTCCCCCCGAATCCAAGGGCCTGCTGGCGGGCCTGTGGAACTGGCCCTGGGTCCTGGCCGGGACCGCCGCCGGCGCCGCCGAGCGGGGCATCCCCTACCGGGCCGGGGAGTGCCGCGCCTGGCCCGGGTGGGTGCAGGTGTACACCCACCTCAGGCAGACCATCCACCCCCTGGCCCTGCGCCTGGGGGACCCGCGCTCAGCCCCGGAGGGCCTGGTGTGGGTGGCGGCCGGGGAACTGGCGAAGCTGCCCATGGGCAAGCGGGACCAGCGGCTGCGGGAGCACCTGGCGCAGCCTACCTTCCTGCCGTGGACCGCCGAGGACTGGGATGCCGCGCTGGCGGTGCTGGGCGCCTAGTCCACGCCAAGATACTGGAAGGCGGCCCAGAAGAATGGATGCGCCCTGGCCTTCAGCATCCCGAGCTGACTCTGGCGGAACCCTTCGCGCTTGGAGCCGCCGGCCAGGATGTGACGGTAGAAACTCACCATCAGGTCACGGGTCTCCTGGTCCGGCACGCTCCAGAGGCTCATGACCAGCGCTTCCGCCCCAGCCATCACGAAGCTGCGCTGGAGGCCGAACACGCCCTCCCCCCGCTTGATTTCCCCGAGCCCGGTCTCGCAGGCGCTCACGGTGGCCTTCTGAGCCAGGCCGCCTTTCAGCAGGGCGGTCGGCAGGCTGGCGCCGGCCATCGCGGCGGCGATGGCGTCCACTTCCTCGGTGGTGCCCGGCAGCGGGTTCCATTCCAGGTCGTTCAGCCGGCTGAGCCGCCCGCGGGCGCGGGTGGCCGGGGCCTGGGCCAGGGACGGCCTCGAATTGAAGTCGACCCCGCCCACCAGCAGCGCGCCGGCGTGGGATCCCGGCCGCCGGCTGCGCAGGAAGTCCTTGCCGGTCGAGACGCAAGCCAGGTTGACCTGCTCGATGAGGTAGCCCGGCCCGGCCGGCAATGCGGCGAAGGGCATCAGGTGCATCGGACCGTCCGGCGCGATGAAGACGACCCGCTTGCCGGACAGTTCGCCCCCGGCCGCCACCGGGTCCCACAACAAGGCCGCCACCTTCCGGCCACGGTCGTCCAGGCGCCCGCGGGCATGCTCCATGCTGGTCCGGCCCGGATCAAAACCATGCAATTCGCGCCGCCATTCGGTGATGGCCTGTTCCAGGCCACCAGGCTGTCGATCCGCTCGGCGGTGTTCCGCCCGGACAGGCCCAGGTGCAGGGCGATCTCGCCGTAGCGGTGGCGCGCCTGGGGCCGGTCGTACTGGCTGAAGGCGGTCTGCTTGGTGGGGGTGTCGGTGGCGTTGTAGCGGATCATGTTGCAGATGAGCAGGGCGTTGGCCAGGCCGTGGGCCAGGTGGAACTCGGCCCCCAGCTTGTGCGCCATGGAGTGGCACACCCCCAGGAAGGCGTTGGCGAAAGCGATGCCGGCGATGGTGGCGGCGTTGTGCACCAGCTCCCGGGCCTTGGGGTTCCGGCAGCCCTCCAGGTAGGCGGCGGGCAGGTGTTCCTTGAGCAGGCGCAGGGCCTGGAGCGCCTGGGGATCGGAATACTCGTTGGCCATGACCGAGACGTAGGCCTCCAGCCCGTGGGTCACTGCGTCGATGCCGCCGAAGGCCGTGAGGCTGCGGGGCAGATCCAGCACCAGGTCGGGGTCGACGATGGCCATGGTGGGGGTGAGCTCGTAGTCGGCGATGGGGTAATTCACGCCGGTGGCCTCGTCGGTGACCACGGCGAACGGGGTCACCTCGGAGCCGGTGCCCGAGGTGGTGGGGATGGCCACCAGCAGGGACTTCACGCCCATCTTCGGAAACTTGTAGATGCGCTTGCGGATATCCATGAAGCGCAGGGCCAGGTCCTCGAACTGGATCTCGGGGTGCTCGTAGAGCACGCCCATGATCTTGGCGGCATCCATGGGCGAGCCCCCGCCCAGGGCCACAATGACATCGGGCCGGAAGGCGGCGAACATGGCGACGCCCTTGCGCACCACCGCCAGGGTGGGGTCCGCCTCCACTTCGTGGAAGATCTCCACCTCCAGCCCCAGGCCCTTGAGGATGCGCGCGGTGGCGCAGGTGGAGCGCCGGGCCCTGGGGTGTGGGCTGAAGATGATGCCGTTGCGGGTCTTGAGGCTGATGAGCGCCTTGAAGATGGCGGTGGAGGTGGGGTTGGTGGTGGGCACGATGCCGCAGATGAGCCCCACCGGCTCGGCGATGGTCATGGTCCCGAACAGGTCGTCCACCGCGAGGGTACCGCAGGTGCGCTCGTCCTTGTAGGCGTTGTAGATGTACTCGGAGGCGAAGTGGTTCTTGATGACCTTGTCCTCCAGCACGCCCATGCCGGTCTCCTCCACCGCCATGCGGGCCAGGGGGATGCGGGCGCGCGGCCGCCAGGGCGGCCAGTTCCGGTACGGTTGCGACAACCATGGAACCTCCCCCATCTCACAGCATTTGGATGCCGGGAGCCGGGGAATGGTTATATCAATCTCAGAACCCCAGGTCGGCCAGTTCCTGCTGGGCGGTGCGGGCCTCGGGGGAGCCGGGGAAACCGCTGGTGATCTCCTTGAAGGCCGTGATGGCGGCGGGCTTCAGGCCCATGTGCTGCAGGCACTGGGCGCGCTTGAGCTTGGCCGGGAGGAACTGGGAGGAGCTGGCGTGCTCCCGCAGGATCTGCTCGAAGGCCGGCTTGGCCTTGTCGTACAGCTTCTGGTTGAAGAAGCACAGGCCGAGGTAGAACAGCGCGTCGGGACGCTGGCTGGACTGGGGGCTGGCCTTGAGGAAGAGCGCCAGGCCGTCGGCGGCCAGGGCGTAGTTGCCGCGGTTGTAGTCCAGCACGGCGGCGGTGAAGGCCTTGTCGTCGTCGCTGGCGGGGGCCGGCGCCTCGGCCGCGGGGCCGGGCCGGGCGGAGGGCGGGGCGGGCTTGCGCACCCCCGCGTCGCCCATGCGGTTGCTGAGGATCCGGGTGGTGTCCTGAAGCTGGCGCATGGTCTCCTGCAGGTCCGCCTGGAAGCGCCGGTCCTGGGTCCGCGCTTCGGAGCTGGCGGTCCGGTCCTCGTCGGCCTTCTTGTTGGCTTCCTCCACCTGGCTGCGCAGCTTGAACACCTCGAGCTTCAGGTCGCCGACCTCGTCTTCCGCCTGCTTCAGCTGGTCGCCGGACACGCAACCGACGCAGACGACCAGTCCGCTCAGGGCCAATCCGGCGATCCAAGGGCGAGCTCGCATGGGCTACTCCTCCAATGTCCAACAAGAGCGGAGGAACCCGGTTCCTCCGCTCGACGCTATGGATCCTGAACCTACTGGAGGGTGAACTGGCAATTGCGGTTGATCAGCCAGCTCTCCTCGTCGTGGCTCTGGACCTTGGGCTTCTCCTTGCCGTAGCTGATGCTGGAGAGGCGGGCTTCGGTCACGCCGAGGCCGGTCAGGTAGTTCTGGGCGGCATGGGCGCGGCGCTCGCCCAGGGCCAGGTTGTATTCCACCGTGCCGCGCTCGTCGCAGTTGCCGGCGATCTGGATCTTGGCCTGGACATTGCCCTTGAGGAAGTCGGCGATGGCCTGGAGCTTGGGCTTGTCCACTTCACGGATGTCGGACTTGTCGAACTCGAAGTTGATGTCCTTGAGGGCGGCTTCGGCATCGCTCTTGAACTTGTTGGCCCTGGCCATCTCGGCGGCGGCGGCGGCCTTGCGGGCGGCTTCGGCCTCGGCTTCGGCCTTGGCGCGGGCGGCTTCCTGGTCGGCCCGCTGCTGGGCATTGGCGTCGGTGGGCGCGGGCGCCGGCGCCATGGCGGCCGGCTGGGCCGGCTCAGCCGGAGCGGGGGCTGGCTTCTTGCACGCCACTCCCACCCCCAAGGTCAAAATCACGGCAAGGGGAATGAGGTTTCGGACGAATCGCATGTTTAGTTCCTCCAACGCGGATAAGGTTAACAAGACCCAGGGAATCCGGGCACTCTTTTTTTTCTCAGTGAGATCGCGTCCATTTTGGACTCTGACACCCGTCAAGATCAATTAATTTTCGCAGGGTATTGCCTGAAAGATCAGTGGTATACAACTGCATTCCGCCCCGGCTGCCACTGGTGAACACGATCCTGTGTTCGTCTGGCGACCATGCCGGCGACTCGGAACTGGCCAGCCCGGTGGTGATCTGGTAGGACTTGCCTTCTCCAAGTTTATAGACGAAAAGGTCGAACTTCCCTTCGAACCGCGAGACATAGGCGATCATCGAGCCCATGGGGCTCCAGGCCGGGCTGCCGTTGTAGGTGCCTTCCTGGGTCAGCCGGCGGACATTGGACCCGTCGTCCCCCATCAGGAACACCTGGGGGCCCCCCTCCCGGTCGGAGGTGAAGGCTAGCTGGTTGCCGGCGGGATTCCAGCTGGGGTCGGTGTTGATGCAGTTGCTGTCGGTGAGGCGGCGGACCCGGCCGCTCTCCATCTCCAGCACCACGATGTCGGTGTTGCCCCGGCGGTCCCCCTGCACCAGGGCCAGGCGCTTGCCGTCCGGCGACCAGGACGGACAGAAGCAGTGCCCCTCCGCCTTGCCGGACGGGGGGAAGAGCTTCACCTGGGGCCCGCCGGGGACGCGCTGGCCCCAGATCTCGGGGGCCCCGCCCTTGTAGGTGACGTAGGCCAGCCGGCCGTCGGCGGCCACCGCCGGGGAGATGGTCAGGCTCTTGAAGGCGGTGAGTGGCCTGGCGTTGGCCCCGTCCCGGTCCACCTGCCAGATATCCTTGATGCCCCGGCCGCCCTCCCGGACGAACACGATCCGGGTGGAGGCGACCCCCTGCTCGCCGGTGAGCCGGGCCATGAGGTCGTCGGAGATCTTGTGGGCGATGCGGCGCAGGGCGCCGTCCCGGCTGCCGTCCTTGCTGGTGTAGAGCTTGCTGACCACCGCCTTGGCGTTCTTGGCCTGGGCGGCCACCACGTCCACCACCTGGATCATCACCTCCAGGTCGCCGCGATCGCTCCGGCTGATGGCGCTGGTGAGCAGCCATTCGGTCCCGGTGGCGGCCCAGGCCGGGTAGCTGGCCGGATCGGTGGCGGCCGGCAGGTCCTTGCGGATCACGGCGAAGGGTCCGGCTTCCTCCAGGTCCCGGTTGAGGACTTCCTGGTAGTCCTTGGCGACAGTGGCTTCCGGCACGCCCGCGATCCTGGGCTGGGACAAGGCGACGCCCAGCTTGGACCCGGCCGAGGCGGTGAGCACTACCTCCTGGTTGGGGGGGGCCTGGGCGTGAAGGAGGGGTGCGAGAACGAGAAGAAGTCCGAGGACCAGTTTCTGCATGAACTCTCCGGTAACACCTATGCGTCGCATCTTGTCAACACCAGCCAACCAGCATGGAAAATCTCATCATATACCCTCGCCCCGGTAAAAGTCATGGGATCAGTTCCAGCAGGCCCCGGCTGGCTTCCGGCATGGGCAGGCGGGCCAGTTCGGCGCGGGTGAACCAGCCCCAGGCCAGGGCGCAGCGCGGGGCCTCGGCCCCTTCGCACAGGAAGGGATGGAGAACGACGGAAAAGCCAGGGTAGGCGTGGGCCAGGGCCGGCCGCGAAGCCGCCTTCCCGGGGCGCCAGCGGAGCTCCTCCAGCAGTTCCCTCTCCAGGGCCTCCCGGGACGATTCCCCCGGCTCCAGCTTGCCGCCGGGGAACTCCCACAGGCCTGGAAAGCGCCGGGCCGCCGGATCCCTCCTCTGGACGAAGCACCGCCCGCGGCTGAGGATGAGCGCCACCGCCACGTCCACCCCGGTCATTGCGGAACCCCGCCGCCGGCGAGGACCGCCAGCCGCTCGCCGTAGCGGGCCCGAAGCGCCTCGACCCAGGCCAGCCGCAGGCGGCCGTAGGCGGGGCGCAGGCTGTGGGCCACCCACGCCTGGAGCTCCGCCACCGACCCGCACAGTTCGATCTGGGCCATGAGCGAGCCGCGCAGGCCCTCCTCCGGGCGCACCAGGGCCGCCACCGGCGCGTAGCTCAGGCGGTGCGCGGGGGATGCCCCCAGGGCGCGCAGGGCCTGCCGGTGGACCTGGGTGCCGTAGCCCTTGTGCCGGGCGAAACCGTAGCCGGGGAGCTGGCCGTCCAGGTCGCGCATGAGCGCGTCCCGGTGGGTCTTGGCCAGGATTGAGGCGCAGGCGATGGCGCAGCTCAGGGCGTCGCCGTCCACCACCAGCCGCTCCGGCAGCCCGGTGCGCGGCGCCCGGTCGCCGTCCACCAGGAGGATGCGTGGCCGCGCCTTCAGGGCCGCCACCGACTGGCGCATGGCGGACAGGGAGGCCTCCAGGATGTTCTCCCGGTCGATGCCCAGGTTGTCCACTTCGGCCACGGCCCACCCGGGCAGGACCATCCGGAGCTCGGCGGCCAGGGCCTCGCGCCGGTCCGGAGCGAGCTGCTTGCTGTCCCTGGCGGCGCGCAGCACGTGCCCCCAGCGTCCGGCCACCTCCCGGTCCAGGACCGCGCAGGCGGCCACCACCGGCCCGGCCCAGGCGCCGCGGCCGGCCTCATCCACGCCCGCCCAGGAGATGCCCGGCGGGGTGTTGCCCAGGTCCCAGTCCAGCGGATTCACGGCAGGTCTTTCATCGGGGCATTCAGCGCCGGCACCGGGAAGGGCTGGCCAGTCCAGGCGCTGAAGGCTTCCCGCTGGACGATCGCGGCCGCCGGGTCCGCCCCGATCAGGGTGGTGCGGTGGGGGTTCTCCTCCAGGGTGAGGACAAAGGTCCTGACCCGCCCCCGGTCCACCGCCAGGAACTCCACCCGGTCCCCCGGGGCGCGGTCGCCCAGGCGCCGCTGGATTTCCGATGCGGTCGCGGTGCGCCAGCCGTCCACGGCCAGGATCGCCATGCCGTAGCCCAGGCCCGCGGCGGCCGCGGGCGACCCGGGGAGCACGTTGACCACGCTGGGCGCGTCGCCGGAAAAGGCGAGGCCGGCGTAGACCCGGGCGCGGCGCATCGCGTCGGGGTCGCCGGCCTCGCCGTTGCCCAGCAGCTCCCAGGGCGCCTTGGCCGCGAACCTGAGCCCGTAGGCCCGTTCGATGGGCCCTGGGTCCAGTTCCGCCGTGCCCTGGACGAAGCGGCTCCAGAACGGGGCGGGATCGGCCCCGGTCAGTTCTCCGTAGGCCGCGCGCAGATCCCCGTCGGTGACCGGACCGTCCCCGATGCGCCGCCAGAGGAGGGCGAACAGCTGGTCGAGGCCGTGCTCGCCCCCGGAGGCCAGGCGCAGTTCAGCATCCATCATCCAGGCCACCATGGCCCCCTTGTCGTAGTAGCTGACGGTGCTGTTGGGGGTGAACTCGGTGGGCTTGTAGTGCCGGATCCAGGCGTCGAAGCTGGCCTCCTCCAGGCTCTCCTCCTTGCGGCCGGCGCGGGTGACGTTGTCGGTCCAGGAGGTGCCCAGCTTCTTGGCCACCCAGGCCCAGGGCGCCACGCCGGCGCGCAGGGCGAGGGTGAACTGCATGAAGCTGGTGAACCCCTCGTGGAACCAGAGCAGCCGGGTCATGGTCTCCCGCTGGTAGTCGAACGGCCTCAGGGCGGAGTCCCGCAGGCGCTTGACGTTCCAGACGTGGAAGAACTCGTGGGCGATGAGGGTGAACAGGTCCCAGTAGCCTTCGGCCCTCTCCATCTGCTGGGGATCTGCCAGCAGCGAGGTGCAGTCCCGGTGCTCGAGCCCGCCGCGCAGGCCGGGACTGAAGGTGAGCAGGAACAGGAAGTGGCGGCAGGGGAAGCCCCCGAACAGGTCGGCGCAGGCCGCCACCAGGGCCCGGGTGCCTTCCAGGATCCGGGTCTCGTCCCCGGGGTGGTCGCCGGTGACGGCTAGTCGGAACTCGCAGTCCTGGTGGCTGAAGCAGTGGGTCCGGAAGGTGCCGAGCTCGAACGGGGAGTCCACCAGGGTGTCGTGGTCGGCGGCCCTGTAGGCGCCCTCCGCCTCTGGCAGGGCGGTGGCGACCCGCCAGCCCTCGGGCCAGCCCGCGAACCCCACCCGGAAGGGGCGCGGGGCCCCCTCCTCCAGGTACAGGAAGGTGGCCGCGCCGACCAGGTGGGCGTGACCGGCGTCCACGTGGTTGGTGCGCACGGTGAGGTCGTTGCAGAACAGGCGGTAGCTGACGGTGACCGGGCCCCGGGCGGGGGGCAGGCGCCAGCGCTGCTTGTCGAGCTTCTCCAGGGCCAGGGGCAAGCCCTCCGCGTCCACCGCCGCCAGCCGGTCCAGGAAGCGGGAATAGTCGCGGATCAGGTAGGAGCCCGGGGTCCAGGCGGGAAGCGCCAGCACCGCTCCCTGCGCCACCGCCTCGGCGGGGAGGACCAGGGTGGCCTGGATTTCATGCTGGCCCAGGTCCAGCGGGCGGAGGGTGGCCTGCACGGGCTCGGGCTGGCTGTGGGTTCGGGGCATGCGGAGCCTCCAGTGGAATGGTCAAAGCCCGCCCAGGCGGAGGAAGATGTCCCGCCATGGCTCGGGCAGCGCGGCGGCGTCCCGGGCGATAGTGGCGGCGTCGCCGCGCACGAACGGACCGGTGCGGCCCCCGGCGCCGTGCCTTTCGATGTTGCGCACCGTGGCCTCCACCAGGGGGATCAGCCCCCGCCCCGGCAGGGCCACCCCCGCCTGGGCCAGCAGAGCCGCGGCCCCCAGCCAGAGGGCCGAGGAATGGCTGGAGGTGAGGACCGCGCAGGCGTGGTAGAGGGCCTTGCGCTCCGGGGGCAGCTGGAACGGGAGGAAGCCCAGCACCATGAAGGCGCCCACCACCACTTCGGGCACCGGCCCGGTGAGGCCCAGGGGGGTGCCGGTCCAGTCTGCGGGCTCTCCGTCGAAACTGGTGAGGGGGTGGGCCGAAGGCACCCCCTCCAGGTGGATGCTTCCGGACAGGTGCACGCAGCGGCCGGGAAATCGCCGGGAGGCCGCTTCCAGTTCCCGGTCCGGCAGGGCCAGGAGCACCAGCCCTTCCGGGCAGGCCTCCCCGGGCATGAGCGCCACCCGGTCCGCCCAGGCAGAGGCCAGGGCCCGTCCGACCCGGCCTCTCCCCAAGATGGTAAAAAGAAACGCCATGCGACCAGTGTGCCCGAGTGCCGCGTCCACCAACACCCTGGAATAATCCGAAGTCAATGGAAGCGGCACTTGCCGGGGGTCTGGGGGCCCGGCATGGGACCCCCAGGGGTGACAGGCTGGAAAGCACTGCTTTCCAGCCGCTGCAGTTTGGACTTTTCGTCCG
>PLUC01000176.1 GCA_003165415.1 Holophagaceae bacterium | reverse complement strand
ACCCACGGCTTCGTGCTGGACGGCAAGGGCCAGAAGATGTCCAAGAGCATGGGCAACGTGGTCACCCCCGAGGAGATCCTCAAGACCCTGGGCGCCGACATTCTGCGCTGGTGGACCGCCAGCGTGGACTACAACGAAGACGTGCGCATCTCCAAGCAGATCCTGGAGCGCTCCGCCGACGCCTACCGCAAGATCCGCAACACCCTGCGCTTCCTGCTGGGCGCCCTGGCCGACTTCGATCCGGCCCGGGACCTGGTGCCCGAGGCCCAGTGGGCCCCCCTGGACCGCTGGGTGTGGGGTTCCTTCACCCGCCTCGCCGGGCAGGTGACCGAGGCCTACCGTACCTATCAGTACCTGGACGTGACCCAGTCCCTGCACGGCTTCTGCCAGCTGGACCTGTCCGGCCGCTACTTCGAGATCATCAAGGACCGCCTCTACTGCGACGCCGAGGACTCCCCGCGGCGCAAGAGCTGCCGCACGGTCTGCTGGAAGCTGGCCCAGGGCCTGGCCGTCCTGTTGGCCCCGGTGCTCAGCTTCACCGCCGACGAGGTGTGGGAGAACATCCCCGGCGCCGAAGGCCATGTGTTCGAAGCGCGCTTCCCCGAGGGCAGCCGCGAGGACGCGCCCGCCGCCTGGGAGCGTTTCTGGCAGATGCGGGAAGCGGTGCAGGGGGCCATGGAGCCGCACCGCGCCGCCAAGACCATCGGCACCAGCCTGGACGCCGACGTGCGGCTGATCCTGGACGAGGCCGACCGCGCCGTCCTGGATGGCCTGGGCGAAGCCCCCGAGGATCTCCTGGTGGTCTCGGGCCTCAGCCTGGAGGCCGGCGCCGACCTGCAGGTGGAGGTCGTCCCCCACGGCGGCCAGAAGTGCCCGCGCTGCTGGAACCACAAGGGCGGCCACGGCCAGGGCGAGGATGCCGACCTGTGTCCCCGCTGCTGGGACGTGTTCCGGGGCCAGGCATGAGGGGAGCTCGCGCCGCCTGGCTCCTGCTCCCGTTCAGCGCCCTGGGGCTGGACTGGGCCTCCAAGGCCTGGATCGCCGCGGCCATCCCCCTGTACGGGACCCGCACCATCATCCCCGGTTTCTTCTACCTCACCATGAGCTACAACCCCGGCGCCATCTTCGGCACCATGGGCGGCGCGCCGCCGCTGTTCCGGACCGTCCTCTTCAGCCTGGCCGGGATCGCCGCCCTGCTCTACTTCGGCTGGGAGTTCCTGAGGCCCGCCACCGCCACCGCCCAGCGCATCGCCCTGGGCCTCATCCTCGGCGGCGCCATGGGCAACGGCCTCGACCGCATCCGCCACGGCATGGTGGTGGACTTCCTGGACTTCGTGTTCTGGGGATGGCACTACTGGACCTTCAACCTGGCCGACAGCTTCATCGTCTGCGGGGCCATCCTGCTGGGGCTGTCATTGCTGTGGGCCATGAAGAGGCCGGTGCGGCAGGAGGGGTAGGGCTCCGTCCTCAGGCGAGGTCGGCCTTGCGCAGGGTGTCGGCCACCTGTTCCTTCCTCGTCTCTCCCCTGGCCACAGCCAGGGTGAGGGACTCGAACAGGTCGTCATTCCGGCCAAGCTCGACCCCGTTGATGGCCAGGAAAACCATCGCCGAGGCCAGGGCCGCGCGCTTGTTGCCGTCGGCGAACGGGTGGTCGCTGGCCAGGTGCCAGAGCAAAACCCCAGCCAGGTCAAAAATATCCCCGCCCGTGTAGTTGAAATGGTTCTGGACGGCCATGACCGCCGATTCCACTGCCCCTGGGTCTGAAATTCCCCCGAGCCCGCCGAACTCAGCGAGGCTTCTGGCATGGATTTTCAAAACAATTTCGGTCGTGAGGAACCTGGGCGTCACTTGGAAAGCCTGCGAAGCGCTTCTTCATGGGTTGCAAAAACCTTGTCGATGGCCTGATCCACGCTCACGGGGGAGGTGCTTGAAGAAAGCACCAGGGTCTGTCCATTGACCTGGAGGTTCACCGGGACATCCGGCGAGATGCCGACCAGGTCCATCAAGGTCCGATCCAGCACAATCGCGTAGCTGTTGCCCACCTTGACCAGGGATTTCGTGAGCATCACCCACCTCCAACTAACAATGTATGTATTTCGGCATAACATACAAGGGGCGGGGAAAAGGGGCATATTTGACAGATTTGACCAATGTGATTATCGTGTCAATCAGCCGGAGTGCCCGGGTTGAGGTGAAATGGTGACAGGGTTGCCAGAGGAATCCAAGAAGGGTGGTCAAGGCCCCGAGCGCAAGGGGGGAAGGCCCAGGGCCTTCGACGAGGAAACCGTCAAGGTCGCGCTGTTCCTGCCGCCCGATCTGGTCGGCACCTTGAAAGCTCTGGCGGCCCGGCGCCGCCTCACGCCTTCCCTTGTGGTTGCCGAGTGGATCGAGAAAGCCGAGATCCGGGAAGCCATCGCCAGGGGGCGGCAGGCCTTCGAGAAAGGGGATGTGGTGAGCCATGCGGAAGCCTTGCAAAGACTTTCCAAGTGGTGAATCCGCTTCTCCCCATTCGATGGTCCCGACGCGCCCTTGAAACGTTGGATGATGGCTTGGGCTATATTTCCCAGTTCAATCCAGAGGCTGCTCGGCAACTCCGGGTATCCATCCAGGAAGCCTTGGCGCGGGCCCGGACTTTCCCCAAATCAGCCCGCATGGTTCCCGAGGAGGGAGACCCCAACGTCAGGGAGGTTCTTCGAGAGCCGTTCCGGATCATCTATGAAATCCATGGCAAGGAACTTCGAATCCTTGTGGTCCGCAGGATGGAGCGCGAACCCTTGCCGCCGGGTGGACTCGAGGGTTAGCAGCCATTGCGGATTCAGAAGACCGGCCCCCCCTGGGTCAGGACCTCCCGGATCTTCTGCACCTGGTCCAGCATCTGCACCAGGTCCGAGGGCAGCAGGGCCTGGGGCCCGTCGCTGAGGGCCTGGTCCGGGGAGCAGTGGGTCTCCACGATCAGGCCGTCCGCCCCGGCGGCCACCGCGGCCCTGGCGCAGGGGATGACCAGGTCCCGGCGGCCGGTGGCGTGGCTGGGGTCGGCGATGACCGGGAGGTGGGTGAGCTGCCTGACGGCGGGGATCACGCTCACGTCCAGGGTGTTGCGGGCGTGCTGGCTCCAGGTGCGGATGCCGCGCTCGCACAG
>PLUC01000192.1 GCA_003165415.1 Holophagaceae bacterium | reverse complement strand
ACGAAAAGTCCAAACTGCAGACGTGGTGGCCGGGCTTTGCCCGGCCACCACGTGGGGGAGCACGAGGGGATGATGAGACGCATGCGTCGAATCATGCGTCGAATGAGAGGGAGCGTAGCGATCGCGAGGCCACGCATGCGTGGCCTCCCCTCGTTCATGTCAGTCCTGCAATTGTTCCCGGGTGAGGTTGCGGCTGCCGGTGGCCGTGACCAGGACGTCGTCCTCGATGCGGATGCCGCCCAGGGGGCTGAGCTGGTCGATGAGCTTCCAGTTGAAGCGCTGCCCCTGGCCGTTCTCCCGGAACGGCTGCAGCAGCATCGGGATGAAGTAGCAGCCGGGTTCGATGGTGATCACCTGGCCGGGCTCGATCGTCCGGGTGGTGCGCAGGGTGGGATGCCGGGCCGGCGGCGGGGCGAAACTGCCGTCGGGGCCGGCCAGCTTGCCGGCCACGTCGTGCACCTGGATGCCCAGGTGGTGGCCCAGCCCGTGGGGGTAGAAGGGGCGGGTGAGGCCCAGGTCCACCGCCTGTTCGGGCCCGGCGTCCAGGATGCCGTGTTCCTTCAGCAGGGCCGCCAGCTTGAGGTGGGACAGGTGGTGCAGGTCGCCGAACGGCACCCCGGGAGCCACGGCGGCGGCCAGCGCCTTCTGGTTCCGCTCCATCCCGGCCACCAGGGCCTTGAACCGGGGATCGCAGCCAGGCGCCGTGGTGACCCGGGTGATGTCCGAAGCGTAGCCCAGGGTCCGGGCTCCGCAGTCCAGGAGCAGGGTCTGGCCCTTGCGGAAGCTGCGCTTGTTCTCGTAGTGGAGGGTGGCGCCCTTCTCGTTCTGGGCGACGATGCTGGGGAAGGCCAGTTCGGATTCCAGGCACTCCACCGCCTCCACGAAGGCGTAGTGGATCTCCAGCTCCGAGGCCCCGGCCAGGAAGGCCTGCCGCCCGGCCATGTGGCCCTTGGCCCCGCGCACGGTGGCCTCCTCCAGGCAATGGACCTCGTACGGGGTCTTGTAGCTGCGGCCCCAGTCCAGGCAGGCGGTGAGGCCCGCGGGATTGGCCTCCATGCCGGCCGCCAGGGCCGGTTCCGGCTCGTTGCCGATGTAGGTCGCCCGGGCCGGGCGCCCCACCGCGGCCCACACCGCCTCCAGGCTGGGCGCCTCCTCCAGGTCGAACCCCGCGAGCCAGAAGGGGTTGCCCAGGGGCAGCTGCTCGTACCAGAAGTCCTCCGGGGCGAAGCGCACCAGCAGGGGCTTCTTTCCGGGCCGCAGCTTGAGCACATGGTGCGGGCCGGTGATGGGGCAGTAGTGGCGGAAGTGGGGCACGGTGTGGAAGGGCGCTTCCTGGTCGTCGGCGAAGTGGGTGTAGGGAGCGCCGCTGGAGATGACCAGGGTGTCGAAGCCATGGGCGGCCAAGGCCTGTCCGGCATACGCCAACCGCACTTTCAGATGGTCGAGAAAGAGTTCAGTGAGTGGCATCAAGGCTCCTGAGTCCAGGTTGTCAGTGTCCGATCATACTGGATCGCCCGGATCCCAAGGCGCCCAAGTTCCTTCCCTTCTCCGGGGCGGGGGCGCTTGGCGGAACCGTGAAAAAACTCTGGCACTTTCCATATAAATGGAACATATTACCCATGTAATGTTGTCCTCGAAGGGAGGGTATGTTTTCCATGTCAAAATACGCCATGTCCCGGCCCCGGCCCGGCCTGGGGTCCGCGCTGCTTTCGGGGGTCCTCGCGGCCAGCGGCGGCCTGGTCCAGGCCGTGGGCCAGCCCGCCCCCGCCGCGCCTGCGCTGGCCTCCATGGTCCCCGACACGGGCTCGCCGACGACGGAGGTGACCTTGCCCCCGGCGGTCACTGGCCTCAGCGCGGTGTCGGGCCGGGTGGGCGCCACTATGGTCATCACGGGGGCGCATCTGGCCTCGGCCACCCAGGTCTCCTTCGGCCGGACCCCCGCGGCCGGGTTCACCGTGGCGGCTGCCGACCGGCTCGAAGCCACGGTCCCGGGCCGGGCGGAGTCGGGGCCCATCACCCTCACCACCCGCGGCGGCGTGGCCCGATCGGCGCCGTTCGCCGTGGAGCCTGTCATCACCGGCGTCGCCCCCCTGGCCGGAGCGCCCGGCACGGCCGTCACCATCCGGGGGACGGGATTGGCACAGGTTTTCAACCAGACCTGGATCAGGATCGGTGACCGCTGGGCCACGGTCCTCGGGGGGAATCCCGACCGGACCGAACTCAAGGTCGCCGCTCCCGCGGGCGCGCCCCAGGGGAGCGCCGGGCGCGTCACGGTCCACACGCCCGGGGGCCAGGCCGCCGTGTCCGCCGAAGCCTTCACGTTGAACTATCTCGTCCCGGCGGTGACGGGCCTGGCCCCCGCCAGCGGCGTCCCCGGCACCGAGGTCACCCTAACCGGCGCCCACCTGGAGGGGGTGACCGAGGTGCTCTACCGCGGGGTCCCGCTGTTCCCGGGAACCTGACGCCTGGAAACCCATCCCACCCCCTGCATCCAGGCCATGGTGCCCCGCGATGGCGGCGACGGCGCCTTCACCGTCAGGAACCCCGCGGGGAGTTTCCTCACCGGCGAGGAAACCGGCACGTCGGTTCATCATTCCGGCCCCTCGAAGGAGGTGCCCACCCTGATGATCAGTTCGCCCCCCAATCTCCCGGTGGACGGACTCGATCCCGCCACGACCCGAGCGGTCTGGTCCCTGGTCCAGGATGACCAGAATCCCGATCCCGCCTACCGCGGGCGCACCGCCGTCGTATTGCACCTCATCCTGAACGATGCCGACCAGGGGGCACTGGAAGCCTTGACCCCCGGGGTGCACACCTTCGGGGACCTCCTGAAGGCCATGGGCGCCGACCCGGTCCTGGGTCGCTCCCCCGCCACCGCGAGCCTGAGGGAACTGGTAAGCCTCCACCCTGCCTGGTGGGCGGCCCCGAAGCCTGGGTCCTCCAGTGCCGGCACGCCCTAGAGAAAGCGCAGCGGCTTCAGCTCCGGCGCGAAGCCGTGCTTGACGGCCTTCTCGTAGAACAGGGCCAGGCTGTCCCGCTCGGCTTCGCCCAGGCTGTAGGAGATGTTCTCGGTGAGGTACTCCTGGAGCTCGGGCTTGGTCCAGCCGATGGTGCGCCAGGCCTCGTCCACCATGGTGGCCAGGTTCTGCTTGCCCATCTCCAGGCTCTTGTGGAAGAACGGGCCGGCGCCGCCGGGCACCCCCAGGGGCGGGGCGTCCTCGCGCACGCACCACAGGGCGAACACGAACGGCAGGCCGGTCCAGGCGTGCCATTCCTCGGCCAGGTCCAGCACCAGCAGCCCTTCCCGCCGGGCGCGCATGGCCACGTCGCCGATGAGCAGGGCGGCGTCGCACTGGTCGAGCATGGCGGTCTGGTCCGGGGCCAGGTCCACCACCTGGGGGTGCACGCCGAAGCGCTCCCGCAGCAGGATCTGGCTCAGCACCACCGAGGTGCGGGAGGAGGTGTCCAGCGCCAGGGTGCGGATCTCCTCCGGGGGGACCTTGGACAGCACGACCACTGAGCGCACCCGCTTGGGTGAAGCGATGCACAGCCCGGGGACGATGCGCAGGCTGGGTATCCTCAGATACTCGATGGAGCTGATCAGCCCGGCGTCCACCAGGCCCTCCCGCAACCGGTCGGCGCACAGGGAGGGGACGTGGAACTTCAGGTGGAAATGTTCGAACCCCAGGCCGTGCTTGAACCCGTAGTTCAAGGGCGCGGCATTGAGATAATCGATAATGGAGATGCGGAAAGCATGATTGTCGGACATGTGCCAAGTTTAGACCTGACCCGCCCACCCCCGGTGGGTGAAACTGGTCACATGATCCCGCTGCCGAACCCCACTTTCACCCTCGCCCTGCCCCCGGGCTACCGGGTGGAGGACATGCTGGCCTACCACGGGCGGGACCCGCTGAGCCTTTCGGAACGGGTGGAGGGGCCCACCCTGGTCAAGGCCATGGCGGTGGAGGGCAGGGGTGTGGTGCTGGAGATGGCCTTCCGGGACGGCGCCGCCCACTGCCGGGTGCTGGAACCCCTGGGCTCCGGCCCGGCCGACCTGGGCCCGGTGCGCCGGCGGGCGGTGCGGATGCTGGGGCTGGGGACGGATCCGGCGGCCTTCGAACGGTTCGTGGCCGGCATGCCCCTGCACCGGCTGGTGGCGGCCCGCCCGGGCCTCCGCATCCCGCTCACCGCCGACGTGTGGGAGAGCCTGGTCTGGGCCATCCTCGGCCAGCAGGTGAACCTGGCCTTCGCCTACACCCTGCGCCGCCGGCTCACGGACCTGTGCGGCGGAACCACCGGCCTGTGCGACAGCACCACCGGCATGGCCCTCCGGGTCCACCCCACCGCCGCGGCGGTGGCGGCCCTGGACCCTGCGGACCTCAAGCCGCTGCAGTTCTCCCGGGGCAAGGCGGACTACGTGGTGGGCCTGGCCCGGAAGGTGGCCGAGGGCACGCTGCTCCTGGAAGACCTTCCCGATGGCGACCCCGCCGCGGCCGCCCAGTGCCTGGCGGCGGAGCGGGGCGTCGGGCCCTGGACCACCCACTACGTCATGATGCGGGGCTGCGGGTTCGGGGACTGCGTGCCCCTGGGCGACGCCGGCCTCACCCTGGCGCTCCAGCGCCACCACGGGCTGGACCACCGGCCCACGGCCAGGGAGACCGCCGCGCTCATGGCGCCCTACGCGCCGTACCGCAGCCTCGCCACCTTCCACCTGTGGGCCAGCCTGAAAGGAGTGCCCGCATGAGACCGTGGCTGCACGAATACCCCAGCCCGCTGGGGCCCCTCCTGCTGGCCGCGGAACCGGGCGGCGCGCTGGTCTACCTGGGCTTCCCCAACCGCCTGCCGGCGGCCCTGGACCGGGACCCCCGGGGCCTCACTCCGGATCCCGCGGTAATGGACCCGGTCGTGGCCCAGTTGGAAGCGTATTTCCGGGGCGAGCGGCGGGTGTTCGACCTGCCCCTGGCGCTGCGGGGCACCCCGTTCCAGCTCCGGGTCTGGGCCGAACTGCTGCGGATCCCCTACGGGGCGACCATCAGCTACGGTGAACTGGCCCGCCAGCTGGGCGACCCCAACCTGACCCGGGCTGTGGGCGCGGCCAACGGCGCCAATCCAGTGTCGATCATCGTCCCCTGCCACCGGGTGATCGGCGCCGACGGCAGCCTCACCGGCTACGGCGGGGGTCTGGAAATGAAGCGCCGGCTGCTGGCGCTGGAACGGCCGCAGTCAGGGATGCTGTTTACAGAGGAGGGCGACGGCTTCCACGTGTTCGGTGAGGGGAAATAGGTCGGCCACGGCCAGTTCCTTGAGCTCCCAGGCCGGGGCCAGCCGGCCCAGGTCCCGGCAGAAGGCGGCGCCGTCGCAACCCACCAGGACCATGGAGCCCGCGCCGGCGGTCTGGAGCTTCTCGCACAGCTCCGGGGTGAGGCCGGTGCGGGGCGGATCCAGCAGGATCAGGTCGTCGGCGGCGCCCAGGCCGGGCGAAACCCATTCCGGGACGTCCGCGGCCAGGCAGAGCGCTTCCAGGCCCAGCGCCGCCAGGTTGGCGCGGGCCCATTCCACGGCCGCTTCGTCGTTCTCCACCAGGATCCGCTGGCGGAATCGGCCGCCCAGCAGGGCGGAGAAGAAACCCACCCCGCCATAGAGGTCGAACAGGGTGCCGCCGGGGAGGCTCCAGGCCCCCAGGATCTCGCCGAAGGCGGACCAGGCCCAGTCTGGGCAGACCTGGAAGAAGCCGCCGGCCCGGTGCCGGAGCAGGGCAGGGCCGAAGTTGTGGCTGACCGGACCGGAGGCGGGATGCCAGCCGTCCGGCTCCAGCCGCCAGCAGCGGCCGTCCTCGGCCACGGCGGACACTTCGCCCGCCGGGGTGCCGGCGGCAAGCTCCCAGCGCTGGCTCTTGGGGCTGAGCACGCGGGCCTCCAGGGCCTCCTTCAGTCTGGGGATGGCCCGGGACAGGGGCTCGGCGGCCGCGGGGCAGCCGGCCACCGGCACCACCGTGTGGCTGTCCCGGCGGTGGAAGCCCAGCTCCCTGCCGTTCCAGTGCAGCTGGATGCGGTGCCGCCGGGCACTCTGCGGCGCCTCCAGCCAGCGCCAGGGGGGCGCCCCCGGCAGCTGCCGGGCCAGCAGGTCGGCCACCATCTCCCGCTTGAGCGCCCCGGCCAGGGGGCCGGCCTCCCATTGGGAGCAGCCGCCGCAGATTCCCGCCAACGGGCACCCGGCCCGGACCCGCCTGGGGTCCCTGCGGGTCCAGGCGGTCACCTGGCCCTCGCCGTGGCGCGGCTTCCAGCGCACCAGGGCCTCCACCTGCTCCCCGGGGAACAGGGCCAGGGGGGCGGACAGGAGGATCAGCCGGCCGTCCTCGCCCCGGCCCACGCCCATCCCGCCCCAGGCCAGGCGCTCGATTTTTCCACACCATTTGACGGATTCCTGGGGCGGTCTCCGGTAGACTGTTCCCCTGTTCTCTCTCATGCCAGGTGAGTGTTCCTTGCCTTTCACGGTCGCCGTCCCCCCATTGCACCGTAGCAGCCTCCAGTGCCTTTTGCGCCATGAGGTAGGCGAAGAACTGGAATGGGCCGACGCGGGCCCGGCCGAGGTGGTGCTGGGCACCCCCGGGGAAGGCTGGCTGGCCCAGTGCCCGGAATGGCCGGGACTCCCCGGCGCGGTGGCGCTCATCCACGCGGGCTTCGAGCGCATGCTCGACCGCAGGAACATGGAGCGGCTCAACGAGGTGGGCCGCGCCCTGGCCTCGGAGCAGGACCTGGACCGCCTGCTGGAGCTGATCCTCACCCATGGCCGGAGCCTGGTCCGGGCCGAGGCCGGCTCCATCTACCTGGCTCAGGACGGCGAGGCCGGCCGGGAACTGCTGTTCGCCCACACCCAGAACGCCAAGGTGGACCTGCCCTACCACCGGTTCCGCATGGCGGTCTCGGTGGAAACCATGGCCGGCTTCACCGCCCTCACCGGCGAGACCCTCAACATCCCCGACGTCTACCAGATCCCCCCGGAGGCGCCGTACCGGTTCAACGCCAGCTTCGACCGCCAGGCCGGCTACCGCTCCACCTCCATGCTGGTGGTGCCACTCACCGACCACGAGGGC
Organism: Holophagaceae bacterium; assembly: GCA_003165415.1. GTDB lineage: Bacteria > Acidobacteriota > Holophagae > Holophagales > Holophagaceae > Mesoterricola. Next base: position 37,412 of record PLUC01000192.1, on the reverse strand, counting down.
AAGGTCCTGGGCGTGCTCCAGTTCATCAACCGCCTGGAAGAGGGCGCGGGCGGCCCCCAGGTGGTGCCGTTCGGGCCGGAGCAGGAACGGCTGGCCGAGAGCCTGGCCGGGCAGGCCGGGGTGGCCATGCGCAACGTCAAGCTGCGGGAGGACATCGAAAAGCTGTTCGAGCACTTCGTGAACGCCTCGGTCACCGCCATCGAGCAGCGGGACCCGGTCACCAGCGGCCATTCCGGCCGGGTGGCCACCCTCACCGTCGGCCTGGCCGAGGCGGTCAACCAGACCGATGGCGGACCGTTCGGCGCGACCTTCTTCACCGGCCCGCAGCTGAAGGAGATCCGCTACGCCAGCCTGCTCCACGATTTCGGCAAGGTGGGCGTCCGGGAGGAGGTGCTGGTGAAGTCCAAGAAGCTGCCGCCGGGACGCCTGGAGCTGATCCTCCAGCGCCTGCGCGGCCGCCAGGAGGAGGCGGCGCTGGCCCGCCTGCGCAGCGACTGGGAGCGGGGCCGGGCCTTCGACCCCGTGGAATGGGCCGCGCTGATCCAGGTCCAGGAGGAGGAGATGGGGCGGCTGATGGCGGCGCTCATCCGCAGCAACGAGCCCACCCTGCTGACCCAGGAGGTGGTGGAAGGATTGGAGCTGTTGGAGCAGCTGAGCTGCACCCGGTGGGACGGCAGCGTGGCCGAGGTCCTGGAGCCGGGGGACATGGCCGCCCTGCACATCCGCCGGGGCAGCCTGTCCGAGACCGAGCGCCTGGAGATCGAAAGCCACGTGACCCACACCTTCGAGTTCCTGGTGAAGATCCCCTGGACCCAGGACCTGGCCTCCGTCCCAAAGATCGCCTACGCCCACCACGAGCGGCTGAACGGGAAGGGCTACCCGAGGCAGCTCACCGAGCCCGACATCCCCCTGCAGAGCAAGGCCATGGCCATCGCCGACATCTTCGACGCCCTCACCGCCCAGGACCGGCCGTACAAGGCGGCCGTCCCCCTGGCCCGCAGCCTGGACATCCTGCACCAGGATGCCCGCGACGGGCACGTGGATCCCGATCTGTTGCAAATATTTATGGAAGCCAGGGTGTTCGAGCGGACCTTCCCGGTCGCATAACGCCCTGTCACTACGTGCCTCCGGTGTGCCAAAATGGCCTCTTGGAGAAATCTACATGTCCGAATCCGCCGAGCGCGCCCCCAGGACCCTGGACATCCAGGCCATCCAGGCCCTGCTGCCCCACCGATATCCCATCCTGCTGGTGGACCGGATCCTGGACTACGAGCCCGGCAAGTGGATCCGGGGCGTGAAGAACATCACCATGGGCGACCCCATCTTCCAGGGCCACTTCCCCCAGAAGGCCATCTTCCCGGGCGTGCTCATCGTGGAGGCCATGGCCCAGACCGGCGGCTGCCTGGTGCTCCTGGACACCGCCGAGCGCAAGGACAAGCTGTTCTACTTCATGGGCATCGACAAGGCGAAGTTCCGCCGGCCGGTGGTCCCGGGCGACCAGATGATCATGCACATCGAGATGCTCACCCACAAGGGGCGGATCTGCAAGCTGCGCGGGGTGGCCATGGTGGACGGCCAGAAAGCCGCCGAAGCGGAGTTCATGTCGATGATGGTCGATGTCGAGAAAGGCGAAGCCAAATGAGCGCACAGGTCCATCCTTCTTCCGTGGTCAGCCCGGAGGCCACGCTGGAAGACGGCGTCGTCATCGGCCCGTTCTGTCTCATCGAGGGCGACTCCCGCATCGGGGCCCGCACCGTGCTGCGCAGCCACGTGGTCGTCGGCCCCTTCACCGACCTGGGCGAGGACAACGAACTCTACGCCCACTGCACCGTGGGCATGGGGCCCCAGGACCTCAAGTTCAAGGGTGCGCCCACCCGCCTGCGCATCGGCAACCGCAACGTGCTGCGGGAGAGCTGCACCCTGCACCGGGGCACCGAGCACGGCGGCGGCCTCACCACCCTGGGCGACGACAACTTCCTCATGACCGGTTCCCACATCGCCCACGACTGCCACGTGGGCAGCAGCAACATCTTCGCCAACTGCGCCACCCTGGCCGGCCACGTGGAAGTGGGCGACTTCTGCAACATCGGGGCGTTCTCCGCGGTGCACCAGTTCTGCCGGGTGGGTTCCCACGCCTTCATGGGCGGGTTCACCGTGGCCACCATGGACGTGCTGCCGTTCATGAAGACCGCTGGCGCCCGGGACACCAAGAGCTACGGAGTCAACACCATCGGCCTGCGCCGGCGGGGGTTCTCCGACGCCGCCATCGAGGGCCTGAGCAAGGCCCATCGGCTGCTGTTCCACTCCGGGCTGCTGCGGGAGGAGGGCCTGGAGCGGACCCAGGCGGAACTGGGCGGCATTCCCGAAGTGGACTACCTGCTGGCCTTCATCCGTGAGTCCAAGCGCGGCATCCACCGTGGTTGAAACCCGGCGTTCGGCCACCTTGGCCCTGGTGGGCCTGCCCAACTCCGGCAAGTCCACGCTCCTGAACACCCTGGTGGGGGAGAAGCTGGCGGCGGTGAGCCAGATGCCCCAGACCACCCGGGCCCGCATCCTGGGCATCGTCAACCGCGGCCCGGTGCAGTTGGCCTTCCTGGACACCCCCGGGGTGCACCTGGCCCGGCACGCCCTGAACCAGCGCATGCTGCACCACGTGGACATGGCCCTGGACGAAGCCGATCTGTTGTTATGGGTAGTGGACGCCGCCGGCTTCCTGGGCCCCGGCGAGCGGGAGCTGGCCAAGCGGCTCAAGGGAGCCAGGCAGCCGGTCTACCTGATCCTGAACAAGCTGGACCTGGTGTCCCGGGGCACCCTGCTGGAGAAGATCGCCGCCTACAAGGACCTGCTGGCGTTCCGGGAGATCGTGCCGGTGAGCGCCAAGCTGGGGCAGAACCTGGAGCCCCTGTGGACCCTGCTGGAGCGGGACGCCCCGGCGGGGGAGTGGGCCCACGGTGATGAAACCTTCACCGACCAGACCGAGCGGAGCATGGCCACCGAGTTCATCCGGGAGAAGGTGTTGCGCAAGACCCGGGAGGAAGTCCCCCACGGCGTGGCCGTGGAGATCCGCACCTGGATCGAGGCCGGCGCCGAAGACTACCCCGAGGACGGCCCCGAGGGGGGCACGTTCATCGAAGCAGAGATCGTGGTGGAGCGTTCCGGCCACCGCAAGATCCTCCTGGGTTCCGGCGGCGAGATGATCCGCGACATCCGCCAGAGCGCCCAGCGCGAGCTGAAGAAGCTGCTCCAGCGCCCGGTGCGGCTGGCGCTGCACATCAAGGTGGAAGAGGGCTGGCGCGACCGGCCGGAGCAGTTGGACAAGTTCCACCTGTGAGGGTGGTGGCATCGGGCAGGCCAGGTGATCTAAGGCGGGCGATTACCAGGTTTTCCTGGACCTGATTTCTCGCCGAAAACCATGATGCAAAAGCACAGAGCTAGGGCTTCCACAAACAGTTATAATTTCAATAAAGGCTACCAATAAAATACGATAAATTTTAAAATTCTAAGAGTCCAAAAATTTGTGAGGAATCCAAATAATAATGGAATTTCCATTGATAACCATTTCAATCATAACTGCTGCAAATCAGTGATATCTCTATCATAGGGAATAGGTCCTTTTGGCTGCAGAAGTCATTATAATTAATTCTTCCAATCTCTGATTTGCTGTAGTATCACCTTCACTGCTAATCCTATTCCATAGTATAGCAGCCCATTTATGAGCACTCCGAGTAGCCAAATTATATATTCGACCAGATTGCTTGCCCCCATTGAGAAAAAATGTAGAATTTGACCCGGGCAAAGAATATATATAATTTTATCGATAATCCGATATAGTAATGGGGCAGAATAATTTAAAGGGACTTCTGACATACCATAAACAGGGAGACAAAAAGGATTAAACATGTAAATATACCAATACGTGAAAAAACAAATGATTCCTATGACAATACCTGTAATTGCGAATTTTTTCGGAAGATTAAGCACAACCATAAAGTCCTCCTGTTATTTTTTGTCGGTTGATTTTCTCAATATATCAATTAGTTCCTTCGGCGTCGATGCAGGCGGGACCTTGATTCCTCCAGCCTTTAGGACGTTCACAACGAATGTGGCACAGTTTTGAGAGCTTGGGTCATAATCCTGGGGCTGCGAAGCAACCTGATTGATATAGACAGCCATCGTGCGGGCTTGCTCCGGGGTGACCCTCAAAGTCATGGTGGCCTCAATCTGGCGTCCTGGCGGAAGACCCTCAATATGTCCAGGCACGGAAATACCAAGGGGGTAATGAAGCCCAACCCTTGACGCTACTTCAAGTGCCCCTGCCCTAAATGCCTCAGCATCGGAATTTGGAACTAGCCCAAAAGCTGGGTTATCACCCAATGCTATGGCGGCATGGCCAAATGGATTTGCACTTTTAACCTGCAGAATAGTCACGGCTACGGTCTCGGTCTTCCTGATGATGTCGATCTCCGGTCTTCCGGTGGCCTCAATGTGGATTCGGCCTGACCAGGCCGGACCGTCCGTGCTTTCCGTGCTCGGTTCATAGGTGGTCGTTTGGGTGTTGCCTGAAGTTCCCCGGATCTGGATGGATTTCAAGATGGCGTTGACCGGAGCGGCACCGGTATCGATATAGGCATAGGTCGTCGCCCGATCCTCCGTTGGCTGGCCATCGGAGTAGCCTGAGGCATGGGTGACCGTCCAGCTTTCCCCAGGGCTGGCGGGCACGCTTCGTGACCAGGTCTGGGAATAGGCGGCGCCGGTGCCACCATCCACGCTCACGGCCTCGCTGACGCCCCGCAGAATCGGGGTGCTGTGGGGGAACCGGTAGGTGAGGTACGTGAACGTTGTCTTTACCCCCATGGGATCCTGGATCGCACTAACCTCGGCAAGGTTTGGGTCGGAATAATTGAATACCCATTCACGATGGGGGGTGGGAGGGGCTGTGGGTGCCTTGGGCAGGCCTGACAGGTAACTCGGGACGGGGAGGCTCCCGGCTGCGCCGAGTAGCACCTGAGTTGGACGTCCCACCGGTCCGCCGGCCGCAACCGGAACCGGGATGGACGATAGCGCGTCCACGGACGAGGGGAGCCGTTCTGAGGAGCCTGGATAACCCCGTACCAGAAGGGAGGGGGCCGAAATCCCGATGAAGTCGGCTCTGAGAAGATCCACCACTTCAGCCGAGGTGCCGTGGTCGGCCCAGGATACCTGGACTCCCTTGCCACTGGCGTTGGTGGCCTCCACGGTGAAAACCTTCACTCCGGACCAAAGGCTCTGCTGCCAGCGGAAGCTGACCCAGTGCCCAAAACGATCCACCCACAGGAAGGGGACAAAGTTCTTAAGCAGATCATGGTAGCCATAAACTCTTGCGCGATTCCGATCCAGGAGCACCTGGAAGCGGGTTGTGGCGGAAAGTCTGGCAATCTTCGGAGCCCAACTCCCCAACTCCTCCAGGTCAGCTGCGTAGAGGCCATAAGTCCTCGAACCTTCCGTGAGGTAGCCCTTAGGAGGAGCCTTGAACCCGAAGGCAACTGGCAACTGGAGGCACCTGTCTGGTCATGTCGTCTTGCGCATCAGTGCAAAGGCGATCTCGTGAAAGGAAATCAAGCGAATGACCATGGAGCAGCTTTCAATGGCCTTGCAATTCCGAGTTCGACCGATCTATTTTCTCATTCCGATCCTGGGCTTGGCGGCGGGTTGCTCGGGCGATACGCCCAGCTCGACTTCCGGTCCCGCCCGCGAGCCTGTTGGCGTCCCGGCGCCGGCATCCCCAAGGCCTCCCGCCGAAAAGCTTGGGACCTTGGCCTTCACGCTGGTGAACGATGGCCCGGCCGAGGGCTACGAGGAAGTCCACCTCAATCTGGCCAGCGTCGAGATCAGGCAGCCGGACGGGGAATGGATCGCTTTGCCCATGACGCCCTCGCAGCGTCGCCTGGAGGTGATGAATCATGAGGGCGGACGGGTCAAGGCGGTGGTGGAAGGCGCGAAGGTGCCCGTGGGCGAGTATGAGGAACTCCGGATCCGCTTTGCCCCGGGCCATTCGGTCAAATGCCAGCCGGGGGGGGCGGTGCGGGATCTCAAGGGCCCGAACGAGTTCGTTGCCACCGGCCTGCCCATTTTCGTCCGGGAGGGCACTAGGCTGGAAGCCGTCTACACCTTGCGCATGGCCCGCTGTATCCGGGAACTGCCGCCGGCCTCAGGACGGTTTGCCTTTCACCCGGTGCAGTTCTACGGCGCTTTCAGAAATGATTGGGCAACCGGAGTCGTCCTGGGCCAACTGACCATGGCCGGCACCGGCACTGTCGTGTCCGGCGCCACGGTCATGGCCGTGACCAGCGTCCGGGACAAGGATGACGCCAATCTGGGCCAGGATCGCCAAGGGATCGTTCAGACAGCCACTTCGGACGCCAAGGGTTACTACCATCTGGCTCGGCTGCCACGTTGCCAGGACTGTCGGTTGGTGGTCCGTCCGGGGCTCGGCCCCAAACCTCACCAGTTCAAGGCGAGCCGTATCCTGAATCTGAATAAGAGATTCCCTGAGATCTTCAGCCTGCAGTTGGATCCACTCAAGGAGGAGATGGGCTCCATCGTCGTGCCCCCAAACCCTTTCGGAATGGCAAACGATTCGATGGAAATGGGCGAACTCACCATTTTGAAAAAATGCCCCGCCCGGGAAGGAGAGCCGGAAACCATGGTGGTCGTTGACTCCAGGGCCCTGAGCCAGGATGGTCCGACCGAATTCGAAGCCCTCTGTGCCGGCACCTATGAAATCCGCTACTGGAAGCAATCCTTGACCGGGTTCCCTGGTGCCGTTCCGCCTGCCAGTTCCGGGATTCTATACGAAAACATCCAGGTGCTGCCCGGCCAGCGGGTCCTGGTGACGAAACGGCAATGAGCATGGACGCGGAGATCGTGGTGTTCCGGCGGCGAGATGATCCGCAACATCCGCCAGAGCGCCCAGCGCGAGTTGAAGAAGCTGCTCCAGCGCCCGGTGCGCCTGGCGCTGCACATCAAGGTGGAGGAAGGCTGGCGCGACCGGCCGGAGCAGCTGGACAAGTTCCACCTGTAGAAGCGCTGGAACAGCTTCACGTCTGCAGCGATGACCCGGATGGCGTCCCGGTCTTGCCAAAAAGGCGACAATGATTAATTTATTGTCATACCTTCCGGCATCCCGCCCGATCGGATCCATCCATGCGCCACCTCTATACCCACCTCGGGGAAGCCCAGTTGGCCCTGCTGCTCATCGGCCTTTCGGTGGCGGTGAGCCTGGGCAGCCTCTGGCTTTCGTACCGGTTCCTGCCGCGCCTCCGGTTCGAGAAAAACACTGCCGATTTCGGCCAGATCTACGGCAGTTCCATCGGCACCATTTTTTCCTTGATCTTCGCGCTGGTCATTGTCGCCGACTGGCAGAATTACGACCGGCTGAGCGCGGGGGTGGTCACGGAAGTCAATGTGCTCAACAACCTGCACGAGAACCTGGAGTCCTTCCCGGCCGGACTGCGGATTCAAGGTCAGGCCAAGCTGGCCGCCTACGTGAACCGGGTGGTCACCGTGGAGTGGCCGCTGATGGCCGATGGCCAGCGCGATCCCGGCTCCGAGCGGCTGCTCGACGAGCTCACCGCGCTGCTGGGTTGGCGCAAGCCGGTCGGCCTGAATGAACTGCCCGCCCAGGAGGAGATGCTCAGACTCCTGGCTGAGGCCCGGAACCTGCGCCAGGACCGGATCCAGGGCGGCACGCCCTACCTGGACCTGCCCATGTGGATGTCCCTGGGGGTCGGCAGCGTGATCCTGCTGGGGTTTTCCGCCCTGTTGAACATGCCGAGCAGGCGCCAGCACTTCATCATGCAGGGGGCCCTGGGCACCAGCATCGGGGTGGTCTTATACCTCCTGCTGATCTACGACACTCCGTTCATCGGTCCCGGCGCCATCACCCCGGCCGCCATGAAGGCCCTCCCGGAACAGAACTGGGTCGTCCCATGAGCGACCGGGTGGAGCAGGTGGGTGAGTTCCCGAAACCTTCGGGCGGGCTGAATCATTCCCCTCCTTGCGGATCCTGCCCTTCAGGCAGCATCATGTGGGGGAAAGGTCACTCATGGTCGGTCCCGAAGCCATCCAGGCCCTTTGCGAAGGGATTATTAAACGGTTCTCCCCTGAGAAGGTGGTTCTCTTCGGTTCGTATGCCTATGGCCAGCCCGATGAAGGATCAGATGTTGACCTGCTCGTCATCATGCACTTCAAGGGGAAGGCGCCGCGCCTTGCTGCGACCATGATGGCCCAGTTGCGCCCGCCCTTTCCGGTCGACATCCTGGTGCGGGATCCGGAAACCATCCAGTACCGGCTGCGCCTGGGTGATCCCTTTCTGAGCGATGTGATGGAACGGGGTAGGGTCTTATATGCAGCCCCTTAGTGCTGAGTGGGTCCAGAAGGCTGAAGGGGACTTCGCAACTGCGGTGCGGGAGTTGCGGGCGCGCAGGGCACCCAACTTTGACGCGGCGTGCTTTCATTCCCAGCAATGTGCAGAGAAATACCTCAAGGCCCGGCTCCAGGAGGCAGGGAGGATCACTGGTGGCCTGACGTTATGGCCCGCTTTGGCACTCCATGCACACGCCGGTATTCGGCCCTCACCTTTGCTCAGGTCCAGGCTGAAATCGGAGCCAATCGCCCCTTTCTCATGTATTGGGACTTCTTCCCGGTCGACCAGATCCGTGAAGGTTTTTGAAAGCTGGGAGGTAGCCCCCATGCACAAAGGTCGAGCTAACTCACGGCCGTGATATGGGCCAAGTTGAAGTCTGTATAAGGCGAGCAACAGGGATTGCCCTGGGACAACTGCCAGGTCCATCTGTGAGGGTGCTACCATCGTCCCCGTCAAAGGGAGGGAACCATGCGCATCTTGATCGTGGGAGCGTCGGGGATCATCGGCAGTGCCGTGATAGCGGAGCTGGGCGGGCGCCACGAGATCGTCACCGCGGGGCGCACGTCCGGGGAGCTGCGCCTGGACATCACCAGTGCTGACTCCATCCGGGCCATGTACGAGCGGGCCGGACGGGTGGACGCGGTAGTCTCGGCCACCGGCAAGGTCAAGTTCGCGCCCATGGAGGTCATGACCGCCGAGGACTACGACATCGGGCTCAAGGACAAGCTCATGGGCCAGGTGAACCTGGTGCTGATCGGCCGGAACTACGTCAGCGAGGGCGGCTCGTTCACCCTCACCACCGGCGTGCTGGACCACGACCCCATCCGCCAGGGAAGCTCCGCCTCCATGGTCAACGGCGCCGTCAACGCCTTCGTCATCGCCGCCGCCATCGAGATGCCGCGCGGCCAGCGGATCAACGCCGTAAGCCCCGGGGTGATCACGGAGGCGATGGAGGGCTACGCCCCGTTCTTCCGCGGCTTCAAGCCGGTGCCGGCGGCCCGGGCCGCCCTGGCCTACGCCAAGAGCGTCGAAGGAGCCCAGACCGGACAGGTGTACCGGGTAATCTAGCCCTTGACCAATCCTTTGCGAATGGAATCGTCCTCCAGCCGCATGGCGTCGGCCAGGTCGGCGAAGGCGCCGTTGATGTGCTCGGAGATCAGCCGGCTGGCGCGCGGTCCGTCGTGCTGGGCGATGGCTTCGATGATCGCCCGGTGATCGGTGGGGATGCGCCGGGCCTGCTCCGGGCTGCGGCCGAAACGCAGGCGCAACGGCTGGGTCAGGTCGTAGGTCCGGCTGAGGATGGCCGCCGCCGCCTCGTTCTTGGTGGCCCCGACGATCATCCCGTGGAATTCCAGATCCAGCTTCTGCAGGTTCTCCTCGCTGCCCGCGGCGATGGCCTGCTCCTGCCGGCCCAGGACGTCGCGCATGCGCCCGACGTCCTGGGCGGTGGCCCGGCCCGCCAGTTCCACCACGAAGAACATCTCCAGCGCCTTGCGGATCTCGTACATCTGCCACAGGAAATGCTCGTCGATGCGGCGCACGCTGGCCCCGCGGTTGGCCGACATGACCACCAGTCCCTCGCCCTGCAACTGCTGGAGCGCCTCCCGGATCGGCATCGCGCTGATGCCGTAGCGGCCGACCAGGTCCGAGATCTTCAGCCGGTCACCGTCCCGGAACTGGCCGGTGATGATGTCGTTGCGGATGATGTCCCGGACCCGCTGGTAGTTGGTCCGGCCGAGGTTGAAACGTTCCGTCATACGTATGCCGGCCCTTCTGTTCCGGGGAAATGGAAAATCATGTCCTCGTTCACGTCGACCCCGATGCCCGGCTTCTCGCTCGGCGAAATGGTCCCGTCGGCCTGGATGCGGATGGGCGGGTCGATCAGTTCATCGCGCAGCGGGTTGTTGAGCGAGCAGTCGGCTTCAAAATAGCCGCCGTTCTCGATTGTACTCAGAACCTGCACCGAGGCCATCTGATTGATCCCCTGGCTGCTGTGCAGGTGGATCGGCAGCTTGTAGGCGGACGCCATGGCGGCGATCTTCAGGGCTTCGGTGATGCCGCCGCACTTGGACAGGTCGGGCTGCAGGATGTCCACCGCCTCCTCCTCGATCAGCCGGCTGAACTCGAAGCGGGTGTAATGGTTTTCGCCCGCCGCCAGGGGCACCGGGGCGAAACCCTTGGCCTGGCGGTAGAGGCGGTAGTCGTGGCCCGGGAACGGCTCCTCCAGCCAGCCCACGGCGCAGGCGGCGAAGGCCGGCATGGCCCGGCGCGCATCGCCCAGGCTGTAGCCGGTGTTGGCGTCGGTGAGGAGGTCGATGTCCGGCCCCAGCGCGGCGCGCACCGCCTCGACCCGGGCGATGTCGGCCGTCACCGAATCGCCGCCGATGCGCAGCTTCATCGCCCGGAAACCCCGGGCGGCGAAATCCTTGGCCTCCTCCACCAGCGACGCGGGCGGCTGGATGCCCAGGGAGATGCCGCCGGCATAGGCCGGAACCCTGCGGCTGCGCCCGCCCAGCAGCTTGTACAGCGGCCAGCCGACGGCCTTGCCGCGGATGTCCCAGAGCGCCATGTCGATGCCGCTCATGGCCATGGCACAGGCGCTGCCCATGCCGTGGCTGCCCAGCTGGAACTTGTAGATTTTGGACCAGACCCCGTTCACGTCGGTGGCGTCCATCCCCGTCACCAGCTGGCGCAGGGTGGTGTTGACCAGGGTGGCGATGGCCAGGTGGGCCCGCCCGTGGTGCGACTCGCCCCAGCCCACCAGCCCGCTGGCCGTGGTCACCTTCACGAAGACGATATCGCGCTTGACCATGGTGCCGATGCCCAGACGCACCCGGTGCTCGGGCGGAACCGGGACGGTGACGGGATAGGCCTTGATTTCAACGATTTTCATGGGGACCTCGGGAGATTTCAGAATACTTGATAAAAAATATTATATCAAATATCATCGGGAATCCCACCCGGAGGACCCACCATGAAGCTCCAAGGACGTTCCATCTGCATGCCCGTGGCGCATGAGTTCGAGGATCTCGAACTGCTGTACCCGCTGCTCCGCCTGTCCGAAGAGGGCGCGCGGATCACCATCGGCTGTTACCGGGCCAGCTTCAGCGCCCGGCCCTATGTGGGGGACACCAAGCCCATCACCGGCCGGCTGGGCTATCCGGTGCCGCCGGTGCCCATGGTCCAGGGCCGCCGGTTCGAGCTGGCCGACATGCTGACCCTGAAGCCCGAGGATTTCGACGCGGTGGTGATTCCCGGCGGCTTCGCCCCGGACATCCTGCGGCGCGAGCCCTACATCGTCGACTTCATCCGCCGCGCCGACGCCGCCGGCAAGGTGATCGGGGCCATCTGCCACGCTCCCTGGCTGCCGATCTCGGCCGGGATCGTCCGGGGCCGCCGGGTCACCAGCTGGATCAGCCTGAAGGACGATCTGACGAATGCCGGCGCCCTGTGGGAGGACGGCGCGGCCGTCGTTGACCGCAACCTCATCACCGCCCGCTGCCCGGACGATCTGCCGGAGTTCTGCCTGGCCATCATCGCCGCCATGACCCGAGGGGAGCAGTGATGGACCCCTCCGGCGCCCCGATCGGCAGGACCCGCTGGCTGCACCTGATTCCCGTCATCTTCCTGCTCTACACCATCGCCTTCTTCGACCGGGTGAACATCGGCATGGCCATGCCCAGCATGGCCGCCGAACTGCATCTGTCGCCCTCGATGCAGGGATTCGCCGGCGGCATCTTCTTCTGGGGCTACCTGCCCAGTTTCCTGGGGGGCGGATGGCTGGCGCTGCGCTTCGGGGCCAGGCGCGTGGTCCTGGCGTCCCTGTTGACCTGGGGCCTGTTCTCCATGAGCACCGGGCTGGTGCACAGCTTCTATCAGCTGGTCGCCCTGCGCTTCCTGCTCGGCCTGGCCGAGGGGCCGCTCTGGACCGCCCTCCTCCTGCTGCTCTCGCAATGGTTCCTGAGATCCGAGCGGGGCAGGGCGATCGGCTTGTGGAACCTGAGCATGCCGTTCGGGGCGCTGCTGTCGGGCCCCCTTTCCGGCCTGGTGCTGCAGTATTCCAACTGGCACTGGATGTTCATCCTGGGCGGACTGCCCGCCTGGCTCTGGGCCGTGGTCTGGTGGTTCAACATTCCCAGGGACCTCGACCATGCCCGCTGGATGCCGGCGGAGGAGCGCCAGGCGCTGGAGGCCGGACTCGCCGCCGAGAAGCAGGCGTTCGCGGCGACCCACGTCTCTCCCGACTGGCGCGCCATGCTGCGGCAACCCACCGTGTGGCTGCTGCTGGGCGCGACCTGCTTCAACAACATGATCTTCTACGGCTTCAGCCTCTGGCTGCCGAGCGTGATCAAGGCGGCCACCAGCTTGAACATCGTCAGCATCGGCCTGGTGAACGCGGTGCCCTACGTGGCGGCCGGCATCGGCCTGGTGTGGTGCACCCGGAGCTCGGACCGGCACAAGGAACGCCGGCTCCACGCGGGGCTGCCGATGATCGTCGGCGGAATCCTGCTGTTCCTGGGCTCGCAGGTGGATGCGGGACTGACCAAGCTGATCGTCTTCGTCCTGGTCGGCGGCACCATGTACATGACCCTGCCGCTCATCTCCACCCTGGTGACGGACCTGTTCCCGTCGCGCATGGCGATCCCGGCCAGCGCCATGATCGGCAGCGTCGGCAACCTGTTCGGCGGTTTCGTCGGGCCGCAGCTGATCGGATCGCTCAAGCAGATCACCGGCAACTTCACCTGGGCCTTCAGCCTGATCGGGGTGTTCGGGGTCGTCGGCGGACTGTTGATCCTCTCCATCCGGCAACGACGCACCGTCTCCCCGTGACCGGTCCATTCGGGAACTCCGGATGGGAGCGTTATACTCCCGTCCAGGAGTTCCCATGTCCAAGTCCTCAGAACCGCCCAAGAAATACAGCGCCTTCATCGAGCGCTTCCCCAAGCTGGGCCAGGCCTGGGAGGCCATCCACGAAGCGGAAGCCGAAGGCCCCCTGGACCCGCGCTCCAGCCGCCTGGTGAAGCTGGCCGTGGCCATCGGCGCCTTCAAGGAGGGCGCGGTGCATGCCGCCGCGCGCAAGGCCCTCAAGGCCGGCGTCACCGCCGACGAGATGGACCAGGTGGTGGTGCTGGCCGCCGCCACCCTGGGCATGCCCGGGGCCGTGGCGGCCTACGGCTGGGTCCAGGACGTCCTGGAAAAGGGCGAGAAGAAGGCCTGACCGTGCCCGCCGCCGGCCTCCTGCTGCTCACCGGCGGCCGGGGCCGGCGCCTGGGCGGTCCCAAGCACCTGCGGCCCCACCCGGACGGCGGTACCTGGGGCGGACACCTGGCGCGGGTGTTCGCAGCCGTGTTCCCCGGCTGTCCCATGCAGGTTCTGGGGGAGGGCCTCCCCGACCGTCCGGACCTGGCCCCCATCGCCGACCCCCGGGCGGGCCCGGCCGCGGCCCTGCGCCACTGGGCCCTGCTTCCCCGGCCCCACCCCCTGCGCTGGTGGGTCGTCGCCTGCGACCAGATCCGCTGGACTCCGGAGACCCTGGCCCCCTGGCACGCCTCCGCCGCCGCGGCCGATCCCCCGGCGGCCCACTGGGTCCTGGCCCGGGCCGGAGGCCGGATCCAGCCCCTGGGCGGGTTCCTGGCGGACGCCCTGGTGGAGCGGCTGCCCGGCACCGGGTCCGCTTCGCTGCTGTCCCTGGTGGAAGCCTTGCCCTGCCTGGTGCTGGACGCGGAAGGGGACCCATGGCTGGACGTGGACACCCCCGAGGCCCTGGAAGCCTTCCTGGAAAAGCGCGAGACCCACGCTAAGCCGTCGTCTAGACATAGCCTGGACAGGTCGTTTCGGCCCCGGCATAAGCAGCCGTAAGGGATAAGCTGTGCTGTTCAGGTTATGCCGCTACGGCTGCTAAACTGGATCCCCCAACCTCCGAGGTGCCATGAGCGGACAACCCACCGACCTTGCCGAACTTGAGCGTCCCATCCTGGAACTGGAAGCCCAGATCCGCGCCCTGGAGATGGACTCGGCCAAGGCCAAGGAGATGGAGAAGCTTCGCAAGAAGTGCGACAAGCTCAAGGCGGAGGTGTTCTCCTCCATCACCGACTGGCAGCGCACCCAGCTGGCCCGCCATCCCCGGCGGCCGTACACCCTCGACTACCTGGAGCGCATCTGCGACCGCTTCGAGGAGGTCCACGGCGACCGCAATTTCGGCGACGACGCCGCCATCGTCTGCGCCATGGCCTGGATCGCCGGCAAGCCGCTCATGATCATCGGCCAGCAGAAAGGGCGCGACACCAAGCAGAAGATCCTGCGCAACTTCGGCATGCCCAAGCCCGAGGGCTACCGCAAGGCGCTGCGCTTCATGCACCTGGCGGAAAAGTTCAACCGGCCCATCCTCTGCCTCATCGACACCCCGGGCGCCTATCCGGGCCTGGACGCCGAGGAGCGCGGCCAGGCCGAGGCCATCGCCCGCAACCTGCGGGAGATGGCCAGCCTGCGGGTGCCGGTGGTGTCGGTGGTGCTGGGCGAGGGCGGCTCGGGCGGGGCCCTGGCCCTGGGGGTGGCCAACCGGGTGCTCATGCTGGAATACGCCATCTACTCGGTGATCACCCCCGAAGGCTGCGCCTCCATCCTCTGGAAGGACGCGTCCCAGGCCCCCGCGGCGGCGGCGGCGCTGCGGCTCACCGCGCCGAGCCTGCTGGAGCAGGGCCTGATCGACGCCGTCATCCCCGAGCCCCTGGGCGGGGCCCACGGCAACTGGGACAAGGCGGCCGCCCTGGTGAAGGTCGCCGTGCTGAGCGGCTTCGAGGGCCTGGCCGGCCTCGGCCCGGACGAGCTGGTGGCCCAGCGCTACGAAAAGTTCTCGAAGATGGGCAGATTCTCCTCGTGAAAGCACTGCCCTGGCGGATCCGCAGGCCGGTGCCCTCGGGGCCGGCCCCCTGGGCCGGGCTGGAGCGGGAATGGGGGCTCTCGGCCGCCGGCGCCCGCCTGGCCTGGATGCGCCAGGAGGAGCTGGCCTGGCGCCTGGACCCCGGATGGGCCCGCAGCACCGACCCCTTCCTGCTGGAGGGCGTGGCCGCCGCCGTGGCCCGGATCCGCAAGGCCCTGGGCGCCCACGAGCCCATCTGCGTCTACGGCGACTACGACGTGGACGGGGTCACCGCCACCGCCCTGCTGGTGCGGGTCCTGGAAAAGCTCGGGGCCGCCGTCAGCTTCTTCATCCCCAACCGCTTCAACGACGGCTATGGCCTGCACCTGGACTGCATCCGGGAAGCGGCCGCCCGCGGCCCGGCCCTGATGGTCTCGGTGGACTGCGGCGTCCGGTCCGTGGCGGAAGTGGCGGCCAGCAGGGAGCTGGGCCTGGACTGGATCATCACCGACCACCACGCCCTGGGCCCGGAACTGCCCGGGGCCGCCGCGGTGGTCCACCCCGGCCTGGGCGGCTACCCCAACCCCAACCTGGCCGGGGTCGGCGTCGCCTTCAAGCTGGCCCAGGCCCTCCTGGACGCCGCGCCGTGCCCCAAGGACGGCGACGGGCCCTTCCTGGACGGCCTGCTCAAGCTGGTGGCCCTGGGTACCGTGGCCGACATGGTGCCGCTCACCGGGGAGAACGCCCTGCTGGTCAAGCGCGGCCTGACCGCGATGAACGGGGCCAACGGCCCAGGCCTGGCCGAGCTGCTCAAGGCCGCCAAGGTGGAAGGGCCGGTGCGCTCCCAGCACATCGGTTTCGGCGTGGGGCCTCGGATCAACGCCGTGGGCCGCATGGGCGGAGCCGAGGACGCGGTGCGGCTCCTGCTCACCCGCGACCTGAGGGAGGCCCAGACCCTCATGGCCCGGGTGGAAGCGCTCAACCTGTCGCGCCGGGAGATCCAGAAGGCCCTGGCCCAGGCCCTGCCGCCACCCGGGGACGCCCCCTTCGACCTGGTGCTGGCCGAAGGCGCGCACAAGGGCGTCATCGGCATTGTCGCCGGCCAGCGCATGCGGGTCACCGGCCGGCCCTCGGCGGTGGGCACGGTTCTGGACGGCATCGCCCACTGCTCCGTCCGCGCCCCCGAGGGCTACGACCTGCGCCCCGCCCTGGACCTGCTCCGTCCCTACCTGCTGTCCGGCGGCGGCCACCGCCATGCCGCCGGCCTCACCTTCCCCATCGGCCGGCTGGGCTTCATCCGCAAGACCCTGGAGCGGGTGGCCCTGGACCAGGCCTCGGCGGGCCCCGAAGCCGCGGTGGCGGTGGACGGCGCGGGCACCGCCCTGGCCCCGGCCCAGGCCGAACTGGAGCGCATGGAGCCCTTCGGCCAGGGCTTCCCTGAGCCGCTGCTGGTGGTCCAGGGCCTTCTGGCCGCGCCCGCCCGGAGCTTCGGCCAGGGCCACCGCAAGTTCCGGCTCCAGGGCGGGCCGGAGGAGCTCACCCTGTTCGCCACCGGCGCGGAGGAGGACCTGGACGGCCCGCTCTGCCTGGCCGTGACCCCCATGGACAGCGCCCGCTGGGGGCGGAGCTGGCGGGTGGAGAGCTTCCTGGCACCGGCGGAGGCCCCATGAGGTGGTGGCCGTTCCTCAGCACCCGGAATCCCACCTGGCGGGTCATGGGCACCGCCATGATCCTCGCGATCACCGGCGTCACCACCCTGTTCGTGGTCAGGGGTCCCCGGCCCCTGCGCCCCACCAACGACACCGGCGCCATGGGCCCCGCGGCCCAGGGCCGGTTCGGCACCGTCACCGAGCCCCTGGGCTCGGGCCTGTTCGTGATGTCCTACGAGACCATCACCGGCGAGGCGGAGGACCTGCACCTGCAGAAGGTGACGGGGCGCCTCCAGGAGACCGCGAGCACCTGGACCATGCACTCCCCCTCGGCCCAGAAGGCCAACGGGGTGTGGACCCTGTTCGGCCCCATGGATATGGAGGACACCGACCTGGACGGGACCCAGCTGGGCAAGGGCTTCATCAGCGATGCGGGACCGGCCCTGGGCTGGGAGCACGGCGTCTGGCACGGGCTCGCCCCCCTGGTCTGGGACGACCTCCAGGGCAGCGGCAAGGGCCAGTGGCACCTGCCGGCGGGGTGGTACCGGGGCCTGGATGGGAAATTCGTCGCCGACAAGGGTCCGGTCCGCTGGGATGCCGCCGACCCCGGCACCGTCAGGAGCATGGAGGCCGAGCGCATGGTGGCCGCCCTGGGCTTCAAGGAAGGCCATATGGATGAGGTCACGGCACAACTGACCGGGGGTCAGGTCAAGGCCCACACCGTGGACATCGAGAAGGAATGGATCCGCTATTCCGCCCCCATCACCTTCACCCGGGACGACGGCTGGCATGGGGACGCCTCCGGGGGCCGGGCGCCCCGGCCCCCGGAGGGCGGCGCCTTCGAGCAGGTGGATTTCACCGACTTCCACGCCCTCCGGGCCATCGAGGGCGGCACCGAATCGGTGCGCTCCGACGGCGCCCGGTGGACCCCGTCGGGGCTGCGGCTGGAAGGCAACGTGCGCATGGAGCAGCCCCAGGACGGGCAGCGCCTGCTGCTGCAGGCGCCCCGGGTGCTCCAGCGCACCGCCCCCGGCGGCTCGGACCTGCCGGCCGACCTCCCGGTGGGGGTGAGCTGGGCCGAGTCCCAGGCGGTGCTGTCCTGGGGCAACCGGTCCCTGAGCAGCCCGCGCATCGAAGGCCGGACCAAGACCCGCCAGTGGCGCATCCAGGCCCCCACCCAGGGCCGGGGGGAGATGGGCACCTTCACCGCCGGCGAGGGCCGGGGCACGCCCAAGCGCTGGGAGTTCGACGGCCCCATCGTGGCCCACTTCGGCGAAGGGTCCACCGGCCAGGGCGACGGCCTGGTGTGGGAGAACAACCGCTACACCCTCACCGGCCGGCCGGTGACCATGAACCGGTTCCGGGAGCGGCTCACCGGGCCCCGGCTGGTGCGCACCGGGGACGTCCTGACGTTCCCCGACGGCATCGCCGGCGCGCTGGCGGCCCTGGACGGCGACATCAACCTGCAGGCCGACCGGGGGACCGTCCTGCCCACGGTCATCAACCTGGACGGCCGGGTGGAGGCGCAAGGGCAGGGCTGGAGCTTGCAAGCGGACCATATCTCGGTAACGCTGGGCGCAGGGAACATGGTGAAACAGGTGAATGGCAAAGGCGGAGTGAACCTGCGGGGCCGGATGGGCGAGGGCCGGGGCGACGCCCTGGTCCTGGATCCCAACTTGAAGACCGCCGACTGGGTGGGACGGGTGAAGGGCACCACCGAGGTCAACCCGTGACCCCGGACACCGAACTGCGCCTGGAGGCCCGGAACCTCTGCAAGCGCTACGGCGAGCGCACCGTGGTGCGGGACGTGTCCCTGCACGTGAGTCCGGGGGAAGTGGTGGGGCTGCTGGGGCCCAACGGGGCCGGCAAGACCACCACGTTCTACATGGTGGTGGGGGTGGAGGCCCCGGACCAGGGCAGCATCTTCTGGTGGGGCAAGGACATCAGCGGCATGCCCATGCACCGCCGGGCGCGCAAGGGGATCGGCTACCTGCCCCAGGAGTCCAGCGTGTTCCGGGGCCTGACCGTGTGGGAGAACCTCATGGCCCTGGCCGAGCTCCAGCCCGTCCCCCGGGATGCCCAGGTGGACCGCTGCGAGAAGCTCATGGCGGACTTCCACCTGGACAAGGTCCGGGGGACCCTGGGCATGAGCCTGTCCGGCGGCGAGCGCCGGCGCTGCGAAATGGCCCGGGCCCTGGTCACCAGCCCCAGCATCATGCTCCTGGACGAACCCTTCGCCGGGGTGGACCCGAAATCCGTGATGGAGATCCAGAGCCTCATCGCCGATCTCAAGTCCAGGGGCATCGGCGTGCTGATTACGGACCACAATGTTCGGGAGACCTTGCAGATCGCCGATCGGGCGTACATCCTTGCAGATGGAATGATCATGAAACACGGACTGCCCCACGAGATTGCCGAAGATCCCGATATTCGCCGAGTATACTTGGGCGACAACTTTAGGCTGGATTGATGGCGAACCTCGGGCCTAACCTCTCCCAACGACTGTCCCAGAGCCAGACCCTGGCGCTCACCCCGGCCATGCAGCTCAAGCTCAAGCTCTGGCAGATGAACCTGCTGGAGCTGAGCCAGACCATCGAGCACGAGCTGGGGGAGAACCCCCTCCTGGAACTCATGGAGGACGGCGACGAAGTGCCCACCCTGGAGGCCCTGGAGGAGGGCCATGACTCGGAAGTGGTGGACGGCGCCCCGGCCCAGGAAGGGGCGGAGTTGCCCGAAGGGGTGGATTCCATCGACCTGGGGCCGCCGCTGGACGCCAGCGGCGCCCTGGACCCGGAGGCCTCCCGGGAGGAAGGCATCTCCCAGGTCCAGGAGACCGAGATCGGGGCCGAGAACTCCTGGGACACCGAGCTCCCCCGCACCAGCAGCCTGCCCGACGACGAGCGCACCAGCTGGGAGGACCGGCTCAGCAGCACCGAAACCCTGCAGGAGCACCTCATCTCCCAGCTGTACCAGACCCTGGAGGCGGATGACCCGAGAGCCCTGTTCATGGAAGCGCTCATCGACCATGTGGACCCCAAGGGCTTCCTGCGGGTGGATCCCGACCTGGGCACCGAAGCCACCCCGGAGGAGCTGGCCCGGGAGATGGCACTCGACCTGGCCCAGCTGCGGGAGCTGCTGGACATCCTCCAGGAGTTCGACCCCTCCGGGGTGGGCTGCTTCACCGTGCAGGAGAGCCTCCTGCTGCAGCTGCGCCACGCCGGCGCCGAGCCCGACGACCTGGCGGTGCGGATCATCCAGGACCACTGCGACCTGCTCAGCCAGCGGGACAACGTCAAGCTGCGCAAGGCCATCGGCTGCACCGAGGAGGACCTGGGCGAGGCCCTGGCCCTGCTGCGCCACCTGCACCCCGCCCCCGGCCGCGCCTTCGATCCCGAAAGCGAGCGGGTGGTGAAGCCCGACGTGGTGGTGCTCAAGGGCGAAGACGAAACCTGGAAGGTCTACCTCAACGACGAGACCGTGCCCCGGCTGCGGGTGAGCGGCGAGTACCGGCACTTCCTGGCCTCCACCGAGGCCAAGGGCGACCGGGACTTCATCCGGGAGAAGTACCGCTCCGCCCGGGATTTCATCCGCGGAGTGGAGGACCGGAACCGCACCGTGCTGCGGGTCTCCGTGGCCATCGTGGAACTGCAGATGGAGTTCATGAAGCACGGGATCGAGCACCTGCGGCCCATGGTGCTGCGGGACGTGGCCGAGGCCACCGGCTTCCACGAATCGACCATCTCCCGGGTGGTGAAGGCCAAGACCATCCACACCCCCCAGGGCCTGTTCGATCTCAACTATTTTTTCAGCGCCAGCCTGGGCTCCAACCGGGGCGACGAAGTCTCGGCGACGGTGGTCAAGCATCGCATCAAGGCCCTGGTGCAGGCCGAGGACCCTGCCAAACCTTTGTCCGACGAAACCATCGCCCGGCTGCTGGATCGGGACGGCATTCAAGTCGCCCGGAGGACCGTCAACAAGTACCGCGAAGAACTCAAGATTCCACCTGCGTCCCGCAGGCGGAGACGGTGAACCATCCCTCCCGGTGGAGCATATAGTTTTTCAACGGGCCCCCAGGCCCCCCTTCACAGGAGTCTACGATGAAGGTCATATATACCGGTCGCCACGTCGAAGTTACCGATGCCCTGCGGCTCTCCACCCAGGAGCGTCTCGACAAGATGACGACCTATCTCGACGACATTATTGATGTCCATGTCATTTTCAGTGTGGAAAAGCACCGCCACCAGGCTGAGATAACCCTCAAGACCCGCCGCAGCGATTTCATCGCCTGCGCCGAGACCGACGACATGTATGCCAGCCTGTCCCAGGCCCTGGACAAGCTCGAGGCCCAGGCCCACAAGCAGTCCGGCAAGCAGAAGGCCGGCATCAAGACCAAGGCCGCCCACCCGGACGCCACCGCGGTGGAGCCCGCGGAACTGGAGACCGAAGAAACCGAGGGCTAGATGGGATACCCTGGAGGCTGACGGAGAACCCCAATGGCCGAAGCGACACCCGCCAGCACCCCCACCGAAACCCCGGAAGTCCCCAAGCAGATCTGCGAAAAGTGCCGCAACTCGTTTCCCTTGGATCATTTCAACCATCAGGTGGCCGGCCAGGAATGCGTCTGCAAGCGCTGCCTGATGGTGATGGGCTACAAGGTTTGAACATGGCCAGCTCAAGCACTGTCGACATCCTCGACGCGGTCCTCGGGGGGCGGCGCATCGGCGAGGAAGAAGCCCTGCACCTATTCCAGCACGCCGACCTGCTGGACCTGGCCGCCGCCGCCACCGCCACGCGCAACCGGCACAACGACCCCGCTCGGGTCAGCTACGTCATCGACCGCAATGTCAACTACACCGACGTGTGCAACGTCTACTGCAGCTTCTGCGCCTTCTACCACAAGCCGGGCGACCCCCGCGGCTACCTGCTCAGCTGGGACCAGCTGAAGCAGAAGGCCGAGGAGACCAAGGCGGTGGGCGGCACCGGCTTCCTGATCCAGGGCGGGGTCAACCCCGACCTGCCCTGGACCTACTACCTGGAACTGGTCTCCTTCCTGCGGGACCTGGGCATCTGGGTGCACGGCTTCTCCCCGGTGGAGATCCAGATGATGGCCCGGCTCAGCGGCCTGGGCTTGTCCGGCACCCTCCAGGCCCTGCGCGACGCCGGCCTGGGCAGCATCCCCGGCGGCGGCGCGGAGGTGCTGGTGGAGCGGGTGCGCAAGCGCATCGCGCCGCTCAAGGGCGGTCCGGAGAAGTGGCTGGAGGTCATGGAGGCCGCCCACGCCCTGGGCATGAAGACCACCGGCACCATGATGTTCGGCATCACCGAGACCCTGGCCGAGCGGGTGGAGCATTTCCGCGTGCTGCGCGAGCAGCAGGACCGGGCGCTGGCCCGGGTCAACGGCGGCGGCCACACGGCCTTCGTGGCCTGGCCGTTCCAGAGCGGCCACACCGTCTGGGCCGGCAAGCTGGACAAGCCCACCGACGCCGAGTACCTGCGCACCATCGCCGTGGCCCGGATCTACCTGGACAACTTCCCGCACATCCAGAGCTCCTGGGTCACCATGGGCCGCAAGACCGGCCAGATGGCCCTGCACTACGGCTGCGACGACATGGGCAGCCTCATGCTGGAGGAGAACGTGGTGAGCGCCGCCGGCACCTGCTACTCGGTGAACCGGGACGAGATGCACCGGCTGATCAGCGGCGCGGGCTTCGCCTTCTGGCAGCGGGACAACATCTACCGTCCGCTATGACTTTGTCATAGCCACCAGAGACTCGCTGACCCGCTTCAGTTCAGCCACCATGCTGGAAATGCTGTTGGTGGCCGTGGTCTGGGCGTGGGCATTGGTCATCAGGTCCTTGGAGAATTCCACCACCCGGCTCATGGAGGTCTGCAGGTGGGTCTGGGTGGCCTTGACGCTCTCGGCGGCCTCGCTGCACTGCAGGGACAGCTTGCGCACCGCCTCGGCCACGATGGAGAAGCCCCGGCCGTGCTCCCGGGCGTGGGCGGCCTCGATGGAGGCGTTCAGGCCGAGCATCTGGGTGTTGCCGGCGATGGACTGGATGGTGTCGATCACCTCGTCGGTCTTCTGGATATCCTCGAAGGAGGCGTTGATGAGCTGCCGCACCTCGTCCACCTCGGTGGCCACGGTGATCTGCGAGGCGGCGGCCCGCTCCGTGGTGGCCATGATCTCGGTGATGGACTTGTCCATCTGCGCCGCGTGATCGATGAGGGCATCAACCATCTCGTGCTCCTGCATCTCCTTGGCGATCAGGCCGGCCGTCATCCGGGTCACCAGCTCCGAGATCTCGGGATCGCCGGCGATGCCGATGGATCCCATCGGTTCACCCTTGTAGGAAAAGGGCAGGTTGCATCCCGCCTTCATGATCCCGCCGGAGGCTTCCTCCTCCGCCACGGTGATCTTGGCGATGGGCAAGCCCTCCCGGAGCATCTTCTGCGCCCCGGCATGGACGCTGCCGATCCGCGCGCTGACCTTGGCGGCGACGATGACCCCGTCCATATTGCAGATGATCGCGTTGCGGCCGGTGGCTGCGAAAATAAATTCGACGATCTTGTTCGCGATAATGATATCCATTTCCGGCACCCCGCTCGCGGTTGGAAGGTAGTTTATAGGTTGATATTACCATTATTCCCCTTCCTGGTAAATTTTTAGTAAAGATTTAAAGAAAGTGCAAGCGTCCTTTCGCTCCCCTTTTTTTCCAAGCGTCCTAAAATGAAGGAAATCCACTGACCCGGCACCACCCATCCCGAGGGAACCCACCCATGACCAGCCTCATCGTCCATGTCCTCCCCGAGACCTCCGGCCGCTACACCAGCGAAGAGAAGCGCCACCGGATCTTTTCGATCATCGCCGCCTCCAGTGGCAATCTGGTGGAATGGTTCGACTTCTACATCTACGCTTTCTGCGCGATCTACTTCGCTCCGGCGTTCTTCCCCAAGTCGAGCCCCACGGCGGCGCTGATGAACACCGCCGGCGTGTTCGGGGCCGGCTTCCTCATGCGCCCGGTGGGCGGCTGGCTGTTCGGCAGGATCGCCGACCGCCGGGGCCGCAAGACCTCCATGGTGACCTCGGTGGCGATGATGTGCTTCGGCTCCCTGGTCATCGCCTGCCTGCCCGGCTACGCCCGGATCGGCGTCTGGGCACCGCTGCTCCTGCTGTTCGCGCGCCTCTTCCAGGGCCTGTCCGTGGGTGGCGAGTACGGCACCACCGCCACCTACATGAGCGAGGTGGCGCTCAAGGGCCAGCGCGGCTTCTTCTCGTCGTTCCAGTACGTCACCCTGATCGGCGGTCAGCTGCTGGCGGTGCTGGTGGTGGTGGCCACCCAGCTGCTGCTCAGTGAAGCCCAGCTCAAGTCCTGGGGCTGGCGCCTGCCGTTCGTGGTGGGCGCCATCACTGCGGTGGTGGCTTTCTTCCTGCGGCGCACCCTGTTCGAGACCTCCACCGCCGAGACCCGCGGGGCCAAGGGGGCCGGCACCATGGCCGAGCTGTTCCGCAACCACAAGGCGGCCTTCATCACGGTGCTGGGCTACACTGCCGGCGCCTCGCTGATCTTCTACACCTTCACCACTTACATGCAGAAGTACCTGGTCAACTCCACCGGCATGTCCATCCGCACCGCCAGCCATATCATGACCGGCTGCCTGTTCGTCTTCATGATCATGCAGCCGGCCTTCGGCGCCCTGTCGGACCGCATCGGCCGGCGCAACAACATGCTGCTGTTCGCCGGCCTGGGCGCGCTCACCACCCTGCCGGTGCTTACCGTGGTGCACCACGTGACCAGCCCGGCCGTGGCCTTCCTGCTGATCACCTTCTCGCTGATGGTGGTGAGCTTCTACACCTCAGTCAGCGGCATCGTCAAGGCCGAGATGTTCCCGCCGGAGGTGCGGGCCCTGGGGGTCGGGCTGGCCTATGCCGTGGCCAACGCCCTGTTCGGCGGCTCGGCGGAGTACGTGGCGCTGGGGCTCAAGTCCATCGGCCACGAAACGGTCTTCTACTGGTACGTGACCGTGATGATGGTGATCGCCTTCCTGTTCAGCCTGCGGCTGCCCAAGCAGGGGCGTTACCTCCATCACGATCAATAGGCGGGCTGCACCTAAGGGCTTGACTGCCGGATAATTGGTTGCGGAGCAATCATGCCCGCCAGGATCAGCCACCGTTGAGTGATTGAGGCCGAGGTTGAGGGGTGTCCCTACCGTTTGATCTTCGACCGCAGCCGGGAAGGCGCGATCTACCCCATCACCTGTTTCCCACTCTAAGTGGAGGACCCCATGGAAAAGCACTTGCCGCTTGGAAAACCCATCACCCTGGACAAGCTGTTGACGATGGATCACAGCGACGCACCTTCCATTGAAGAGATCCAGGCCCGCTACCTCCACGATGTCGAGGAGGTGGAGGCAGAACTGGGCCACCCGAACCGTCTTGCGCAGGTCATGCTTGAGTCTTACTCTTACCGGTAAGAGGTGAACCCCATGCGGATCACATCCAAAGGCCAAGTCACGATCCCTATCGAGATCAGGGAAAAAGCGGGGCTTCTGCCCGATACCGAAGTGGTGTTCGAGTTTGACGGCACCTCCGTGCGGATCCTGCCGGCCCCGTTCCCGGGCAAGGAAACCCGGGGCAGTCTCATGCTCCGTCGTCTCCAGGGCAGCGCCACCGTCAAGATGACCACGGACCAGATCATGGCCGTGACCCGCGGCCGATGACGCCCATCCTGGTGGATTCCAACGTCATCCTGGACGTGGCCACCCAGGATCCGGTCTGGGCGGAACGCTCGAGCCGGATGCTGGCCAAATCAGCGGAAAGTGCCCAGCTGGTCATCAATCCCATCATTTTTGCGGAAGTGTCGGTGGGCTACGAGCGGGTGGAGGAACTGGAGGCGGCGTTGCCTGCCGATCTTTTCAGGAGGGAGAACCTGCCGTGGGAAGCGGCCTTCCTGGCGGGGAAATGCTTCCTCGCCTACCGGCGCAGGGGCGGCAAGAAATCGTCCACGCTCCCTGATTTCTACGTCGGCGCCCATGCGGCCCTGGCGGGGTACCGGCTGCTCACCAGGGATGCGGCCAGGTACAGAACCTATTTCCCCGGACTGGGGATCCTGGTGCCTTGAGCGGGCCCACAAGGGCCGCTGCTGGGTCAGGGGGGGTGGCGAATTATTTAAGATTAATTATATTGATGGGAGGCGAACGCCACCGCCCCCCATCCGAGGAGCCCCCATGATCCGTCTTCCCCCGCTCGCCTTGGCCTTGACGGCCACCACCACCCTCGCTGCCGCGGACTTCACCGGCGGCCTCCAGGTGGGCGGCGGCTTTCCCCAGAGCGACCTGAAAACCGTCACCAATACCAGCAGCTCCGGCTACGGCTTTGTGTTCGGCCGTTGTGACCTGGGCAACGGCCACACGCTCCGCGCGAAACTGGACTTCGCGTCCGTTTCCGGCAGTCATTCCGAGAGCGAAACCATACAGGGCAGTACCGTGAATGTGAACCTCCAGGTGAAGGCCACCATGGCCGGCCTGGTTGTGGACTATCTCTACTACTTCAAGGGAACTTCCGCCCAGGGCCCCTATGCCGGCGCCGGCCTGGGGTCTCCTCCAACAAAGTCCAGTTGACCATTCCGCCCGTCACCGTCAACGGCACGCCCATCTCTCAGCTCTCCGGTTCCGACTCCGAAACCTCGGCCAACGGTGCCCTGGGACTCTATGCCGGCTACCAGTTCAACCACAATTGGAACGCGGAACTGGGCTACCGATATACCGTTTTCAAGAAAAACGACGATGGGATCAGTCCCAACTGGAACCTCCCGATGGTGGTCCTGACCGCGGGCTTCACCTTCTGAGTCTACAAGGGCTGCTGCTGGGTCAGGCAGTGCAGGGCGCCGAAGCCCAGGATGAGGTCGCCGGCATAGATGCCCACCACCTCCCGGTCCGGGAACAGCTCCGCCAGCAGGTTCAGGGCGAGCCGGTCGTTGCGGTCGTTGAACACCGGCACCAGCACCAGCCCGTTGGCCAGGTAGAAGTTGGCGTAGCTGGCCGGGAGGGCCACGCCGTTGAACGAGACCGGGCCCGGCATGGGCAGCTCCACCACCCGCAGGGGGTTGCCGTCCTGGTCCCGGGCCGCCCGCAGCCGGCGCAGGTTCTCGCGCAGGGGGGCGTGGTTGGGCTGGGCGGGGTCGGGCTCGACCATGGTGAGTACGGTGTCGGCGGCCACGAACCGGCTGAGGTCGTCCACGTGTCCGTGGGTGTCGTCGCCCTGGATGCCGTGGTCCAGCCAGATGACGCGGCTGACGCCCAGGCGCTCTGCGAACACCCGCTCGTAGCCGGCGCGGTCCAGGCCCGGGTTGCGCTGCTGGACGTCGCCCAGCAGGCACTCCTCGGTGGTGAGCAGGGTGCCCCGGCCGTTCACGTCGATGGAGCCGCCCTCCAGCACCACCCCGGCCTGGGCGGGCCCGGCCCCGGCCGCCTGGGCCATGCGCAGGCCGATGGCCTCGTCCCGCTGGAAGTCCGGGTACTTGGCCCAGGCGTTGAAGCGCCACGTCACCGCGCCGAGGCCCTCGCCCTGGACGAAGGAGCAGCCGGAGTCCCGCACCCAGATCCGGTCCGTGGGCCAGTGATGGAAGCGCACGTTGCCCACCGGGGCGCCGGCCCGGACCAGGAGCCTGCGGGCCTTGGCCTCGGCCGCGGGGTCGTCGACGATCAGCTCCACCGGCTCATGGCGGGCCAGGTGGCGGATGATCTCGGCGTAGACCAGGGGGATGGCGCTGAACTTGCCGGGCCAGTCCTTGCGGTTGTGCGGCCAGGCCAGCCAGGTGGCGGCGTGGGGTTCCCATTCGGCGGGCATGCGGACCATTAATCCACCATCCGGCGGGTGAGGTCCCCGTAGCTGTCGATGCGCCGGTCCCGGAGGAAGGGCCAGTTGCGCCGGGTGTCCTCCAGGAAGCCCAGGTCCACTTCGGCCACCAGGATCTCCTCCTGGTCGTGGCTGGCCTGGGCGATGACCCGGCCGAAGGGGTCGCAGAGGAACGAGCCGCCCCAGAACTCCAGGCCCAGGCCTTCGGCCCTGCGCCCGCGGATGTCGCCCTGCTCGAAGCCGACCCGGTTCACCGCGGCCACGTACACGCCGTTGGCGATGGCGTGGCCACGCTGGACGGTCTGCCAGGCGTCGTGCTGGACGACGCCGAACTGGACCTTCTCCTGGGGGTGCCAGCCGATGGCGGTGGGGTAGAACAGGATCATGGCGCCGGCCAGGGCGGTGAGCCGGGCGGCCTCCGGGAACCACTGGTCCCAGCACACCAGGGTGCCGATGCGCCCCACCCGGGTGTCCAGGGCGCGGAACCCCAGGTCGCCCGGGGTGAAATAGAACTTCTCGTAGTACAGCGGGTCGTCGGGGATGTGCATCTTGCGGTAGATGTCGCAGAGGCTTCCGTCGGCGTCGAACAGCACCGCGCTGTTGTGGTAGACCCCCGGGGCCCGCCGCTCGAACAGGGAGGCCACCAGGACCACCCCGTGCCGGCGGGCGGCATCGGCCAGGGCCTCGCTGGAGGGACCCGGGATGGGTTCGGCCAGATCGAACAGGGCGGCGTCTTCCCGCTGGCAGAAGTACTGGGTCTGGAACAGCTCGGGCAGGCACACCACCTGGGCGCCCAGCGCCGCGGCCGCGCCGATGCGGTCCAGGGCCTTCTGCAGGTTCAAGGCCGGATCCGGCCCGCAAGCCATCTGCACCAAGCCCGCCCGGAATCTCCGCTCGCCCAAGCTCACCTCCGCAATGACGAAACCAGGATACCAGCGCTAGACTTCAGGACCGGGCTCCGCCCGGGCATGAAGTGGGGGTGCGGGGATCGAACGCATGTGTTCGATTAGAGCGCGCCTTGTTTCCGGGCGGTCCCCCCGCAGTGGCATCAGGGGCCCGGGATCTCCAGGCCGTTGATCACCAGGGCCTGGACGCTGGGGTTGTTGAACTGGTTGGAGAACTTCGAGGAGAACCAGTGCCAGGTGCCATCCCGGTGGCGCATGCGGTAGTCCATGCGGCCGCTGCCGTTGCTGCGCAGCGCCAGGCCGGCGAGCATCTGCTCGAAATTGGGCAGGTCGGCGGGGTGCAGCAGGGACCAGCAGTGGCGGCCCACCAGATCGGGACTGCGCAGGCCGAGGAGGGTCTCGCTGGACGGGGAGGCGTACAGGATGAACCCGGCCGTGTCCTGGACCAGGATCAGCTCGCTGCCGTTCTTCACCAGGGCCTCGAACCGGTCCACCACTTCCAGGAGGCCGTGCCACAGGGAGGAAGGCACCGGCCAGTAGCCGTCGATCTCGGCCCGCACGGGCTCCGGGTGGACGGTGGTCCGCTCATGGCGGGCGGGCGGGGCCGGCGCCGGCCGTTCCGGTCCGGGGGCCTGGGGTGCCGGGGACTCGGCCGGAACCGGGTCCGGGGCGCCGAAGAACTCGCAGAGGTTGGTGCCCATGGCCTCGCACAGGAAGCCGATGGTGTCGATGCGCGGGGAGACGTGGCCCAGCTCGATGCGGCTGATGGTGCCCCGGTCCACCCCCGACGTGGCCGCCAACTGGTCCAAAGTGAGATTAGACCTTCTTCGGAGTTTACGCAGTTGCGAACCGACGTTGACCATGAAACAAGCGTAATCCTGGCGGGAGGGTTTCCCAATGCTTAATATAGAAATAGGGTCATCTGCCACTGTCTATAAATTATACTTGGCTATAGCCCTGTTCTCCCATTTCCACCGGAACGCCCTACGGGGCGGCCTTCCTGCCCGCGTCCATGGCCGCCAGCAGCGCCGCGATGGCCTTGAGCGGATCCGCGGCCTTGAACACCGCGTTGCCCGCCACCAGCACGTCCGCGCCCGCCGCCACCAGGGCGCCCGCATTGTCGGGGTCGACCCCGCCGTCCACCTCGATCAGGAACGGAATGCCGGCGCCGCGGCGCATGGCGTCCAGCCGGCGGACCTTGTCCAGCACCCTGGGAATGAAGGACTGCCCGCCGAAACCGGGGTTGACGCTCATGAGCAGGGCGTGGTCGAAGGCGCCCACCAGGTCGGTGAGGGTCTCCACCGGAGTGCCGGGATTCAGGACGATGCCGGCCTTGGCGCCGGCCTGGCGGATGGCGCCCAGGGTCCGGTGGCTGTGCGGGTCGGCCTCCTGGTGGATGGACACCCAGTCGGCGCCGGCCTGGACGAATTCCAGCGCGTAGCGGGCCGGGTCCGCGATCATCAGGTGGCAGTCCAGGACCTGCTCGGTCTCCCGGCGCAGGGCCGCCACCACCGGCATGCCGATTGTGATGTTTGGCACAAAACGGCCGTCCATGACGTCCACGTGGACGATGCAGCGCTGGGCGGAACGCAGCATGGCCAGGGCGTCCGCCAGCCGGGTGAAGTCGGCGGAAAGGATGGAGGGGGCGAGGAGGAGTTCCTGCGGGCGGAGGCTCATGGGTAGTGCTTTCCGGAGAAATGATACCCTGGATGCAGACCATGGGAGGCCAGATGTACCAGCCCGATTTCATCGCCAAGGTGCGCGAGCAGTTGGAAGTCAAGGAAGACCCCGGCAAGTTGCGCCAGCCCAAGTTCGAGACCAGTTCCGGCATCACCCTGAAGAACAGCTACACCCCGGCCGACATCCCGGACTTCGACCCCATCAAGAATCTCGGCAAGCCCGGCAAGTTCCCCTTCACCCGCCACGTCCAGCCCACGGGCTACCGGGGCCGCCTCTGGACCATGCGCCAGTACGCCGGTTTCGGCACCGCCGAGGAGTCCAACAAGCGCTACCGCTACCTCCTGGAGGCGGGCCAGACCGGCCTGTCCGTGGCCTTCGACCTGCCCACCCAGATCGGCATGGATCCCGACCACGCCATGGCCCTGGGCGAAGTGGGCAAGGTGGGCGTGTCCATCTGCTCGATCCGGGACATGCGCATCCTGTTCCAGCAGATCCCGCTGGACAAGGTCAGCACCAGCATGACCATCAACGGGCCCGCCTCGGTGATGCTGGCGCTTTACCTGGCAGTGGCCGAGGAGCAGGGCGCGGGCTGGGACAAGGTGAGCGGCACCATCCAGAACGACATCCTCAAGGAGTACATGGCGCGCGGCACCTACATCTACCCGCCCCGCCCCAGCATCCGCCTGATCACCAACATCTTCGAGTTCTGCGCCGCCAACGTGCCCAACTGGAACACCATCTCCATCTCGGGCTACCACATCCGCGAGGCCGGCTGCACCGCGGCCCAGGAGATCGCCTTCACCCTGGCCGACGGCATCGCCTACGTGGATGCGGCCCTGAAGTCCGGGCTGAAGCTGGAGGAGTTCGCCCCGCGGCTGTCGTTCTTCTTCAACGCGCACAACCAGTTCTTCGAGGAGATCGCCAAGTTCCGGGCCGCACGCAGGATGTGGGCCGGCATCATCAAGAACCGGTTCGGCTCCAGCGACCCCAAGAGCCAGATGCTCCGGTTCCACACCCAGACCGCCGGCTCCACCCTCACCGCCCAGCAGTCCGACAACAACATCGTCCGCACCACCGTGCAAGCCATGTCGGCGGTGCTGGGCGGCACCCAGTCGCTGCACACCAACAGCCGGGACGAGGCGCTCAGCCTGCCCACCCAGACCAGCGCCATGATCGCCCTGCGCACCCAGCAGATCCTGGCCTTCGAATCGCGCATCGCCGACGTGGTGGATCCCTTCGGCGGCAGCTACCTGATCGAGAGCCTCACCGACCAGCTCCAGGCCGAGGCCGAAGCCCTCATCAAGAAGGTGGATGAGGCCGGCGGCATGGTTTCCGCCATCGAGAAGGGCATTCCCCAGCGGGAGATCCAGAACGCCGCCTACGCCTTCCAGAAGGGCGTGGAGCGGGGCGAGAACATCGTTGTGGGCGTCAACAAGTTCACCATCGAAAACGAGAAGCGGCCCGACCTGCTGCGGGTGGACGAGGCCCTGGGCGAGCGCCGGCGCAAACAGGTGGCCGAGTACCGCGAACAGCGCGACAACGGTGCCGTGCGCACCGCGCTGGAGGCCCTCACCGCCGCCGCCGCCGGCACCGACAACCTCATGCCGAAGATCCTGGCCGCGGTGAAGGCCGAATCCACCGTGGGCGAGGTGGCCGACGCCATGCGCACCGTGTTCGGCGAGTACCAGGAACGCCTCGTACTCTGATACCCTGGCTGCTGGCATTCCCAGCCTGACGAGTTCCCGTGGCACCTGACGTTCGCCGTCCCATCGACCGCCTGCTCCTGTTCTTCGCCCTCACGCTCATGGCGGTGGGCATGGTGTGGGTGTTCTCCGCCTCGGCCTTCAAGTCCCAGCGCACCGCCACCACCTTCCTGGTGACCCAGCTCATGGGCGGGGGCATCGGGGTGGCGATCATGCTGGCCCTGAGCCAGGTGGACCTGAACACCTTGCGGGACAACCCCAGGGTGCTGCAGGTGCTCTACATGGTGGCGCTGGTGCTGCTGGGGGCGGTGTTCCTGTTCCCGCCGGTGAACCACGCCCACCGCTGGATCCGGCTGTCCCGGGCCAGCATCCAGCCTTCGGAACTGTTCAAGCCGCTGTCGGTGCTGATCACCGCCTGGTGGATGGTCCGGCACCGGGAGGCCTGGGCCAGCCGCCAGGACTCCATCCCCAAGCTGCTGGCCCTGTTCGCCATCCTGATGGTGCCCCTGGGACTGGTCCTGCGCGAGCCGGATTTCGGCACCACCTTCCTGATCCTGTTCGTGGCCCTGCTGGTGACCTTCCTGGGCGGGGCCCCGCGCTGGATCTTCGCGGTGGTGGCCCCCGCCCTGGGGGCGGTGGGCGCCGCCTTCGTCTGGTTCGAGCCATACCGCAGGGCCCGGGTGCTGAGCTTCCTGAACCCCGCCGCCGACCCCCTGGGCAAGGGCCACCAGGCCCTGCAGAGCCTGATCGCCGTGGGCAACGGCGGCATCTTCGGGGTGGGCCTGGGGGCGTCCATGCAGAAGCTCAACTACCTGCCCGAGGCCCACACCGACTTCATCTACGCCGTGATCGCCGAGGAGGCCGGGCTCATCGGCTCGGTGCTGGTGCTGGCCCTGTTCGTGGGCATCCTATGGCGCGGCTACCGGGTGGCGCGGCGGGTGCGGGACAGCTTCCTCAAGCTGTGCGCCATGGGCTTCACCCTGCTGCTGGTGGTGCAGGCGCTGATGAACCTGAGCGTGGTGCTCAGCCTGGCGCCGAACAAGGGCATCCCTTTGCCCTTCATCAGCTACGGCAGCTCCAGCCTCATCGCCAGCTTGGCGTCACTGGGCCTGTTGCTGGCCATCTCCAAAGAGGCCGCCGAGTAGCTATTGAATGAGGCACCGCATGCGCCGCCTGGGGTCAGCCGAGCTGGACGGCAAGGGACCCGCCCAGAAGCGCCATCATGGATCCCCACTCGATGCGCGCCGCTTCTTCGTAGCGCCCCGCCGCCAGGCGCAAGAGCAGCCCCACCCGCTCCTCCGGATCCACGATCAGGTATTCGGGAACGCCGGCCGCTTCGTAGGTCCAGCGTTTGCGCACCATGTCCTTGCTGGCGGTGCGGGGGCTCACGATCTCCACCACCAGATCCGGCGCGCCTTCGACCCCTCGCGCGCTGAGTTTGGCCGGATCGCAGACCACCAGGACATCCGGCTGCACCACGCCGTCATCCAGGATCAGACCTTGAATCTTGAAACCAGGCTGTTGAGGCTTTCCGCCAGGCGGCTCAGCTCGTCCACGGTGCGGGTGGTCTCGCGGATGGTGGCGGCCATCTGCTCGGTGGCGGCGGCGTTGCCTTCGGCGATGTCGGCCAGGCTGGTCATGGCCGTGACCACGGTGCTGCTGTCCTGGCTCTGGGTCTGGCTCTGGCCGCCGATGGTCTTCATCCGCTCGGCGCTGGCCCGGATCGCCTCGGTGATGCTCTTGAGGGCGCTGCCGGCGGTGTTGACCATGGAGGTGCCGTCGTCGATGCTCTTGGTGGAGGTCTGGATCAGCGCGGTGATCTCCTTGGCGGCCTGGGCGCTGCGCTCGGCCAGCTTGCGCACTTCCTCGGCCACCACGGCGAAGCCCTTGCCGTGCTCCCCGGCCTTGGCGGCCTCGATGGCGGCGTTCAGCGACAGCAGGTTGGTCTGGTTGGCGATCTCGGTGATGACGTTGAGGATGTTGCCGATCTGCTTGGAGTTCTGGTTGATCACCTGCATGCCGCTCACCGCGGCGCCCACGGCCGAGCCGCCCTTGCCCGCGGCCTCCTTCGCCTGGTCGAACACGTTCAGGGCATCGGAGACGTTGGTGTAGATCACCTTGGAGGAGCCGGCGATGGTGGCGACGCTGTCATTGGCCTGCTTGACGCTGGACTTCTGGTTCTCGGCGGTCTGGGCGATGGTGTCCGCGGTGGTGGCCATCTCGGACATGCCGGCGGTCATCTGCAGGGACCCGGAGGCGATGTTGCTGGAAATGGCCACCACCTGCTGGACGATGCCCTGGATGTTCTCGACGAAGCGGTTGAAGTGCAGGGAGACCCGGGCGATCTCGTCGTCGCCGTCCACGTCCAGCCGGGCGGTGAGGTCGCCTTCGCCTTCGGAAATGTCGCGCATGCGGTTCTGGATGTTCTCCAGTGGCTTGACCAGGGCGTTGCCCAGCAGCCGGGAGGCGGCGTAGCCCAGCGCCACCATGGCCAGGCCCAGGGCCAGCATCACCAGGACGTTCCGGTGGTTGATCTGGCTGATGGCCGTGTCGTTCAGGACCAGCATCAGGTAGGTCTTCTTGGTGGCCTCCTGGGCCTCCTGGCCCAGGGGCGACGCGACCACCATGTAGCCGCTCATCTTGTATTTGGTGCTGCCCGCGCCCAGGGGCACGGCCAGGGCGGCGGCGTCCAGCTTGGCGCCGCTGCCGAGCTGCTTGAAGAACTTGACCGTGGTTACCTTGGTCTGGGTATCCACCCCGACCACCCCTGCCAGGCTCACGTCCTGGTCGCCCTTGACGAATTCCAGGGAGCGGTCGGTGGAACCCATCGTGGTGCCCAGGTCGTCGGAGAGGAAGGAAGAGGTCACCGCCTCGGCCAACACGGAGGAGAGGCCCTTGCCCTTGGTCCACAGGGCATCGGTCTGGGCGCTCCGCAGCTTGAGCCCGCTGGTGATGCCGGCGGTCAGGGCCAGCAGGGTGGTGAGGGCGAAAATGGAATAGCTCAGTTTTTTCCGGATGCTCAAATGCTTCCAAATACCCATTGAAAGTTCCTCCAAATACCCATTGGGGTTGCGGCCGGAATCCCGCCCAGGACCTGTGGTGATGCCCCAAGTATGCCAGGAAACCCTCAATTGTTTGATGGGTTCAATCAGTCTCTTGAAATTGCCGGGGCGGTCCGGTTGCCGAAAAAGGCGGTGCCGATCCTCACCTGGTCGCTGCCCGCCGCCACCGCCTGCTCCAGATCGGCGCTCATGCCCATGGACAACCTCAGGGGCTGTCCCAGCTTCTGCTGCCATGCGTCGCGCATTTCCGCCATGGCGCGGAAGGCCCGGGCGTCCTCCGGCGGCGGGATCGCCATGAAGCCCCGCACGGGCAGGCGCGGATCCCCCGCCAGGGCCCGGAACACCAACCCGGCGCCGGTGGCGTCGCAGCCGCCCTGCTTGGTGGCCTCGCCCCAGAGATCCACCTGGATCCAGACGCCGCGCACCAGGTCCAGTTCTTCAGCCAGGTGCCGCAGGCGTTCGGCCAGTTCCGGCCGGTCCACGGTCATGATCTCCTGGAAGCTGGTGAGGGCGTGCCTGGCCTTGTTGCGCTGGAGCGGGCCGATGAGGACGAACCCCAGGCCGGGCGCCTCCAGGGCCTTCTGGACCCCCTCCTGGACGTAGTTCTCGCCGAAGCGGGTGAAGCCCAAATCCGCCGCCTCCCGGACCAGGCCCATGGGCTGGCGCTTGGAGACGGGCAGGAGCTCGACCCGGCCGGGATCCCTCCCGCCGGCCTCGCAGGCTTGGCCCAGGCGGACGCGCAGTTTGCGGACGCGCTCCGCCAGATCCGTCACAGCTTGGACGGGTCGTAGAGGATGCGTTGGCATGATTCGCAGAACAGGGTTTCGGCTTCCCGCAGGTGGGCCACCACCGGGGTGCGCAGGCGGGTCCGGCAGCCGCCGCAGGCGCCGTTGTCCACCCCGACCACCGCGCGCCCCTGGCGCATCAGCAGGAGCTTCTTGAACTTGCCCAGCAGGCCGGGGGCAAGCTGCGCTTCCAGTTCGGCGCAGCGCGCCAGCAGCCTGACCTGGGCCTCCACCTGGTTGCCGTGCTCCGAAAGGAAGATGGTCTTCAGCTCTTCGAACTGCTTCTGGGCGTCGATCTGGCGTTCCCTCAGGTCCACTTCCAGTCGCTCCAGGCCATCGATGCGGGTCTCGGTCTCCTTCACCGGACGGGCCACGGCGCTCTTCTGGCGCTGGCGCTCGTCCAGTTCCCGGATCGCGGCGGTGTACTGGATCTTCTGGGTGGCGCCCTTCACCGAGGCCTTGGCCACCTCCTCGGCCTTCTGCGCCCCGCCCAGTTCCGTGGACAGGCTGGCGAAGAGGCTCCGGCTCGCGGTCAGTCCCCTGGAGGTCTCCTCGAGTTTCTTGCCCAGCATCTTGAGCTCGGCGTCGAGGGCAGCGAGATCGGGGGGGAAGGCCGACAAATCCCGCTGGATGGTGCGCAGATTGTCATGGACGGATTGCAATTCGATCAGGACGGACAGTTCACTCATCTCTTTAGACTACCCCCAAAGGAGGGCATGGAGGAGCCGAACCCCAAGAAAAGATGCAACAGCCGAAAGTAATAAAATATTAGCATGATGCACTAAAATTTATTTAAACCCCTTGACACTCGCCGGGCCCCAGGATACTTTAGCACTCGCTGGTAGTAAGTGCTAACAGCTCCCCCCTCGGGAACTCAACGACTCAATGGAGGTAATACATGGCCATCAAGCCCCTGTACGATCGCGTTCTGCTCAAGCGCAGCGAGCCTGCGGAAACGGTTAAGGGCGGCATCATCATCCCCGACACTGCCAAGGAAAAGCCCATGGAGGCTGAAGTCGTGGCGGTGGGCGAGGGCAAGTACGCCGAGGACGGCAAGACCCGCGTTCCCCTGTCCGTGAAGGTGGGCAACAAGGTCCTCATCGGCAAGTACACCGGCACGGAAGTCAAGATCGAAGGCATCGACCACGTCATCGTCCGCGAGGACGAAATCCTCGCCATCGTATAACCCAACAGGACTCTGAACCCATACCAAGGAGCAACACATGGCTGCGAAATCCATCATTTATTCCGAAGATGCCCGCCAGGCGATCCTGCGCGGCGTCAACAAGCTCGCCGACGCGGTGCAGGTGACCCTCGGCCCCAAGGGCCGCAACGTCCTGATCGAGAAGAAGTTCGGCTCCCCGCTCATGACCAAGGACGGCGTCACCGTCGCCAAGGAGATCGAGCTCAAGGACAGGCACGAGAACATGGGCGCCCAGTTGGTGCGCGAAGTGGCCTCCAAGACCTCCGACATCGCCGGTGACGGCACCACCACCGCCACCGTGCT